>NZ_JBSGJZ010000030.1:0-103245 GCF_053605825.1 Saccharopolyspora sp. NPDC003752
CCGGGGTTCCGCAATTTCAATGGAAATCGGACCTCTGATTTCCATTGAAATTGCGGAAGTTGTCCACAGCCTCCGGCGTGTCGGGGTCTGACACGCCGGAGGGCCGCAATTTCCATTGAAATTGCGGGAAGTCCGGGGTCTCGCGCCTTCAGGCCCAGTTCGACCCCGATCTTGTCGGTGACAAGATCGGGTCTGCTGGTCTTATCTTGTCAATGGCAAGATGGGTTGCATGAGCACGGTGCGGCCCTACCACCACGGAGATCTCCGCCAGACGCTGCTGGACGCGGCTGTCGAGATGATCGCCGAGCACGGCCCGGCGCAGCTGAGCCTCCGGGACCTGGCCCGGCGCGCCGGCGTCTCGCACGCCGCGCCGCGGCACCACTTCAAGGACAAGGCCGGGCTGTTCACCGCACTGGCCGCGGAGGGCTACCGGCTGCTCGCGGACGCCCTGGCCGACGACCTGGCGCTGATCGAGCTCGGCGCCCGCTACGTCGGCTTCGCGGTGGCGCACCCCTGCCACTTCGAAGTGATGCACCAGCCGGACCGGTGCCACCTCGACGATCCCGACCTGCTCGCCGCGAAGGCCCGGGCCTGGGACGCCCTGCGGGCGGGCCTGCCCGCGACGCTCGGCGACGCCGAAGCCGACCGGGCCGCGCTCGCGGTGTGGTCCATCGCGCACGGCTTCGCGACGCTCCGCCTGACCGGCAACCTCCCGGCGGCGGCGCGCGACCGGGACCCCGCCGAGGCGTTCCGCGAGATCGCCGGGCTCCTCGACGTCGACCCCGACTAGGACGTGTCCGCAGGTGAATGCCCGTGAGCACTTTGTGCTGCCATGGCAGCACAAAGTGCTCACGGGACCTGACCAGGCGAAACCTAGGCTTCCGCCACCGCTTCGCGGGCGTGCTGGGGCTCCGTCGAACGGGCCTTGTGGGTCTCGCGCAGCAGCAGCACCGAACCGAGCGTGCACAGGCCCATCAGCAGCAGGTACACCGACACCGACGCCGAGCTGCCGGTGGCCGCCAGCAGCGCGGTCATGATGAACGGCGTGCCGCCGCTGACCAGGATCGCCGCCAGCTGGTAGGCCAGCGATGCGCCCGAGTAGCGGACGCGCGGGGCGAACAGCTCGCTCAGGTACGCCGCCAGCGGCCCGTAGGTCAGGCTCGACCCGATGCTGCCCACCGTCGCCGCGATCGCCACCCCGGCGATCGACGCGGTGTCGACCAGCCAGAAGAACGGGAACGCCCACACCGCCAGCAGGACCGCGCCGGCCACGATCAGCGGGCGCCTGCCCCAGCGGTCCGACAGCGCGCCGCTGGCGAAGATCACGACGATGCCGACCGCCGACGACGCCAGCGTCACCGCCAGCAGCGACTGGCGCGGCATGCCCAGCTCGCGGGTGCCGTAGTCGAGCAGGCCCGAGATGCTGATGTAGAAGATCGAGTTGGTGGCGAACAGCAGGCCCGCGCCCAGCAGCACGGTCCGCTTGCTGGTGCGCAGCACCTCCATCAGCGGCGCCTTGACGACCTCCGCGTCCGCCTTCTCCTTGCGCTCCTTCAGCTCCTGGAACACCGGGGTGTCCTCGATCTTCAGCTGGATGTACAGCACGACCGGCGCCAGCACCGCGCTGGCCAGGAACGGGATCCGCCAGCCCCACGCCTGGAACGCCTCGGGGCTCAGCGCCGCGCCGACGGCGAGGAACGTGATGTTGCCGAGGATCACGCCGAAGGGCACACCCATCTGCCCGAAGGTGCCCGCCATCCCGCGCCGGCCGCGGCCGGCGTTCTCGGTGAGCAGCAGGACGATGCCGCCCCACTGCCCGCCGACCGCGATGCCCTGCAGGAACCGCAGCGTCACCAGCAGGATCGGCGCGAACACGCCGATGGAGTCCGCGCCGGGCAGCACGCCGATCAGGAACGTCGCCGTGCCCATCATGATCAGGCAGGTCACCACGGCCGGCTTGCGGCCGATCTTGTCGCCGAGATGCCCGAAGATCAGGCCGCCGACGGGCCGGGCGATGAAGCCCGCCCAGAAGGTCGCGAAGGACAGCAGGACGCCGATCAGCGGGCTGGCGCCGGGGAAGAACAGGTGGCCGAAGACCAGGGCCGCGGCCGTTGCGTAGATGAAGAAGTCGTACCACTCGATGGAGCTGGCGATCAGCGCCGCGATCATCAGCTTCTTGGGGGTCCTGCTGGCGTGCGTCGTCGGGTCACTCGCAGTCATCGACAGACTCCCTTGACTTGATGGCTGGAGGCCAAGATCACTTTCAGACCGACCGGTTGGTACGACTGTGATGTGCGTCTCTGCTCTCGTCAAGACCGAATTCACATCCAGACCGAAGCCGTCTCAGTGCCCCATTTGCGCGTTCGGCTGGTCACGACGGAGTAACTCGTCCGGCCTACCCCGCACCAGGACGGGCGGTACTCGATCGCGTCGGCCGGTTCGCGCAGGAGAGACTGTCGGCGTGACTGGATCGACGCTGCTGCACCTGCTGCCGCTGAAAACCTTCCACGCCGACCGGAACTCCCCCGTCAGATCCGCCAGCCTCGAGACCGAGGGCTTCGTGCACTGCTCGCCGGACGAGCGCACCGCGCTCGCGGTGGCGAACACCCTGTACCTCGAAACGACCGAACCGATGGTGGCGCTAGAGCTGGACCCCGCGAAGCTGTCGGCGCCGGTGCGCTGGGAGGAGCCGATCCCGGCGCCCCCGGACGGCGCGCCGGCGGATGCGCTGTTCCCGCACGTCTACGGGCCGTTGGAGCGGGAGGCGGTGGTCGGCGTCCGCTACGCCCGGCGCGACGCGGCAGGGCGCTACCTGAGCCTGGAGACGCGCAGCCGGACCGCCGAGGAGTTCGACCTGCTGCCGCACCCGGAGGGCGGCTGGTACCGGCAGACCTGGGCCGGACCGGTCCGGATCGAGCACAACGGCGGCACCCGGTCGAGCGCGACGATGATCTACTTCCTGCTGCCGCCCGGCCAGTTGTCCGCCTGGCACACGGTCGCTTCCGACGAGCTGTGGCTGTGGCACCGGGGCGGGCCGCTGACCCTCTGCCTCGGTGGCGACGGGCCGCGCCCGGTCGACGAGCCCGAGCGGTTGGTGCTCGGCGCGGGCGCCGGGCAGGCGCCGCAGGCCGTGGTCCCGGCCGGCACCTGGCAGTGCGCACAGGCCGCCGCGACGGCCGAGACGCTGGTCAGCTGCGTTGTTTCGCCAGGATTCGACTTCGCCGACTTTCGCGTCCTGTAGGCCGGTCGAAGGAGTGCCGGGGCCCGGGGCGGCGCATCGCGCCGGGACCACCGGCAGGTGCCGCGGCCCGGCCGCGGACCGCCTCGGCGGACGTTCGGAGCATCGCGAAGACCACTGCGAACACGGCAGCGAGGGCGTTGCGCCGGGATCGGGCGCCCGGCGCCGCTCGCTGCTGCCGGTACTCGGCGACGAGCCTGCCGGTCTCGCGATGCCGGCCCCGCGCGGTCTCGCGGCGCGGCACGCCGGAACCGAGCATCTTGCGCTCCACCCAGGACATCGTGATCAGCATGCCGATGATCGCTCCGATGCCGATCGAGGCAGCCAACGCGAACCCTGCCAGCGAATTGATCACCGGCACCACCCCCCACGACGCAGCGGGCCACCGGTTCCAGCGACTCTTGCCGTCGACGCGGAACGGCACCGCACCAATGCCGTTTTCGCTGTGGCCCTTGGAGATTCACCGTAATTCGGGACGTTCATGACCGCCGGGTGTGAACGGCCCCACTCGCCCGAACAGGTGAAAAGTGATCAGGTTCGCCGGTTCGCCGGACGGCGGGCCCGGCGTGATCGGGCGGACAGTTCTTGATCGGGCAAAACGCGCGGAACCGGAGCTACCATCGAAAACGGTCCGGCCACCGCCGGCACCCGGCCGCCCGAGAAGGCGCGGCGCCGGGCAACCCGCCGCGATCGGCGCGCGTGTTCCACAGCGACCCGCTGTTCGCACCGGGATCGTCGACGGGCCGCGATTTCAGGGGAGGTAATCGGGTCGTGAGGGGTTACACCGTCCACCTGCTGTTCCATCTGCTGGCGATCGCGGCCGGTGCCGCGTGCGGCATCGCGGGCGGGCTGTGGTGGTTCGGCGGCGACCCGAGCGGCCTGTGGCTGGGGATCGGCGCGCTCGCCGTCGGGGTCATCGTGCTGATCCTGGAATCCCTCTACATCAGCGCCGACCAGCCGGCCGCGCCGCCGCGGCAGCCGTCGCGACCGCCGCTGGAGTCGCGGCCGCGGATCCCGTTGCCGCCCCGCGAGCGCACCCGGCCCGATCTCGAACCAGTGGCGGCCCCGCCGCCGGACACGCTGCTCCAGCCCTCGATGGACGCCGCCAAGTCCGTCGATCAGGAGACCAAGACCTCGGCGCTCGACGCGCTCGACGCGCAGTGGAGCGACGACCGGTCGACCCGCCAGTCCTGATCCGCGACCGATCGCACGCAACCTGAACGCACTCCGCCGCGTCCTACGGACGCAAGATCCACAACCAGGAGTGCCACGATGGCCACGCAGGACCACGCAGTCTTAGCCAGGGACGTGCGGCGCAGATTCGGTGCGGTGGAAGCCGTGCGCGGGCTGGACCTCGACGTTCCCTACGGCGAGGTGACCGCGCTCGTCGGACCGAACGGCGCGGGCAAGACGACATTGCTGTTGATGCTGGCCACCCTGCTGGCGCCCGACTCGGGCGAGCTGCGGGTGGCCGGCCTGGACCCGGTGGCGGATCCGCTGGCGGTGCGCCGCCGGCTCGGCTGGATGCCGGACGCCTTCGGCGTGTACGACCAGTTGACCGCCCGCGAATACCTGGACTTCTTCGCGGCCGCCTACCGCCTCCCGGCCGCCGACGCGCGGGCCCGGGTGGCCGGGCTGCTCGAACTGGTGCACCTGGCGGAGTTCGCCGACCAACCGGTGCACGTGCTCTCGCGCGGGCAGAAGCAGCGCCTCGCGGTCGCCCGCGCGCTCGTGCACCGGCCGTCGGTGCTGCTGCTCGACGAGCCCGCATCGGGCCTCGATCCGCGTTCCCGCGTCGAGCTCCGCGACCTGCTGCGCGCCCAGGCGGCGGAAGGCACCGCGGTGCTGGTGTCCAGCCACATCCTCAGCGAGCTGTCCGAGGTCGCGGACCGGGTCGTGTTCGTCAACGGCGGCCGGACCGCCGGGCAGCACCGGATGGACGAGCTCGATCATCGCGCGGTGTGGCGGGTGCGCGCGCTCTCCGGCGACCTGCCCGCCGCGCTGGCGCGGCACGGGATCGAGCACGCCGCCCACGCCGCCGGGGTCGACGTGCAGGTGGCTTCCGAGCAGGCCGCGGCGGAACTGCTCGCGCGGCTGGTCGCCGACGGCGTGCAGGTGTCCAGCTTCGCCCCGACCGGCAACCACCTGGAGTCCGCCTACCTGGCCTACACCGAGGAGCGCCGATGACCTTGAGCGGCATCAAGATCGTGGCCGAGCAGGAGTTCCGGGTGCGCCTGCGCACCGGCCGGTGGCGGTGGCTGCTGGCCGCGTGGTTCGTCGTCGTCGCGGCCTTCGCCGCCCTGCTCAGGTACTCCCTGGCGATCGTGCGCGATGACTCCGGCATCGCCGCCGGCAACACCGGCATCCCGCTGTTCGGCGGCGTGATGCTGTTCGTGCTCGCGCTGGCGCTGCTCGTGGCGCCCGCGCTGACGGCGCAGTCGATCAACGGCGACCGCGAGCGCGGCACCCTCGCCACGGTGCAGGCGACGCCGCTGTCGGCGTGGGAGATCACGCTCGGCAAGTTCGCGGCGGCCTGGATCACCGGGCTGGTCTTCCTCGGGCTGACGCTGCCGTTCGTCGTGTGGGCGCTGTTCGAGGGCGGTCTCGGGCCGTTGCGCGCGCTCGCGGTGCTCGCGATCGTCGCGCTGCTGATCGGCGTGATCTGCGCGATGGCGCAGGGCCTTTCGGCGCTGTTCGCGCGCGGGATCACCTCGACGCTGATGTCCTACCTGCTGGTGTTCGCCCTGACCGTGGGCACGGTGATCGTCTTCGGGCTCTCCCTGTCGCTGACGATGACGGAGAAGACCTACACGCCGACGGCCAGCGAGCAAGCCGACTACGGCATGGAGCCCTACACCTACGACGTGCCGCAGCCGCAGTACGTCTGGTGGCTGATGGCGCCGAATCCGTTCGTCGTGCTCGGCGACGCCGCGCCCGCCCCGCCGAGCCGGATCAACCCGCGCACCGGCGAGGAGGAACCGATCGTCGAGATGGATCCGCTGAGCACCATCGGGCTGATGGCGCGCAGCATGCGGGCGGAGCACGACGGCTACGACCACGATGCCTTGGCGGCGAGCCCGGCCGTGTGGCCCTACGGGCTCGGGTTCAACGTGCTGCTCGGGGCCGGTGCGCTGTGGCTGAGCGCGAACCGGCTGCGCACGCCGGTGCGCGGGCTCACCCGCGGCGTGCGGATCGCCTGATGCCGCCGATCCGCTGAGCCGCTGCCCTGGCTCAGCGGATCGGCAGCAGCACGCCGCGCTCGGACTCCGGGCGCGGGCCCCGGATCCGGCGTTCGGCCTCGGCGATCGCGACGTCGTTGATGCTGGCCTCGCGGCGGCTCATCAGCCCGTCCTCGGTGAATTCCCAGAGCTCGTTGCCGTAGCTGCGCCAGCACTGCCCGGCGGCGTCGCGGCACTCGTACTGGAAGCGGACCGCGATGCGGTTGCCGCGGAAGTCCCACAGTTCCTTGCGCAGCGCGTAATCCAGTTCGCGTGCCCACTTCTCGCGCAGGAAGGCCACGATCTCGTCCCGGCCGGTGACGAACCGGTCCCGGTTGCGCCACACCGAATCCGGCGTGTAGGCCAGCGCGACCCGCTCGGGGTCGCGGGTGTTCCAGGCGTCTTCGGCGGCCTGCACCTTCTGGGCCGCGGTCTGCTCGTCGAACGGCGGGTAGGGCGGACGTGACATCGCTCGTGGCTCCCAACTGGAGAACGGTCGTTCTCCGCAACGTCCGCTAGAGTAGAGAACGATCGTTCTCCCGACAACTCCGGAGTGTCCCGCGTGCAGCGCCACGAGGCCGAGTCCAAACTGCTGGACACCGCCGAAGCCCTGTTCTACGAACGGGGCATCCAGGCCGTCGGCATGGCCGAACTGCGCACCGCGTCCGGGGTGTCGCTCAAGCGCTTCTACCAGTGCTTCGCCTCCAAGGACGAGCTGGTCCAGGCCTACCTGCGCCGCCGCGACGAGCGCTGGCGCAGCGCGCTGTCGGCCTACGTCGCGCGAGGCGACCGCACCCCCGAGGAGTCCGTCCTCGCGGTCTTCGACTGGCTGCACGACTGGTTCGGCGAGCCCGGCTTCCGCGGCTGCGCGTTCCTCAACTCCTTCGGCGAGCTCGGCGGCAGCTCCCCGGGGGTCGCCGCAGCAGCGCGCGACCACAAGGCCGAACTGCGCCGCTACCTGGGAGAACTGGTCGACGGGCTGGGCGTCGCCGACCCCGACCAGCTCACCGGGCAACTGCTCGTCCTGGTCGACGGCGCGACCGCCACGGCCGCCGTCGGCGGGGACCCCGGCCCGGCCCGCAGCGCTCGCGCCGCCGCGGCCGCCCTGATCACGGCCGCCTCACGATGAGCCGGATCATCTTGCCCGGAGTGACCTGAGCCACAATCCTGTCTTCAGGTACGCCGATGCGGCGCGAGCGGGCCGAGGGCCCGCCCGGCACCTGGGTGAGGAGGGCCACCCATGTCAATCATGCGTGTCAAATCGGTCGAACAATCCATCCGAGATGCCGAGGCCCCGGAATTTCGCCTGCGCCGCGTGCTGCGCGCGGTCGATCTGCTGGGCATCGGCATCGGCGCGATCATCGGCACGGGCATCTTCGTGCTGACCGGCGTCGCCGCGGCCACCGATGCCGGGCCCGGCATCGCGATCTCGTTCGTCATCTCCGGAATCGCGTGCGGCCTGGCCGCGCTCTGCTACGCCGAGTTCGCGTCGGTCGTGCCGGTGGCCGGCTCGGCGTACACGTTCTCCTACGCGTCGATGGGCGAATTCCTGGCCTGGATCATCGGCTGGGACCTGATGCTGGAATTCATCCTCGGCGCGTCCACCGTGTCCGTCGGCTGGTCCAGGTACTTCGTCGCGGCACTCGACACGATCGGCCTGGGGTTGCCTGCGGCGTTGACCGCCGCCCCGGGCGCCGGCGGCGTGGTGAACCTGCCCGCCGCGATCATCGCCCTGATCCTCACCGTCGTGCTGGTGGTCGGCATCCGGCTGAGCGCCGCGGTGACCAACGTCGTCGTGGCGATCAAGCTCCTCGTGGTGCTGTTCTTCATCATCTTCGGCGCGTTCTTCATCAAGGCGTCCAACTGGAGCCCGTTCATCCCGCCGCACCAGCCGCCGGAGCCCGGCGCCGTGTCGGCACCGCTGGACGAACCGCTGGTCAACGCGTTCTTCGGGCAGACCGGGTCGTTCGGACTGAGCGGCCTGGTGGCGGGCGCGGCACTGGTGTTCTTCGCCTACATCGGCTTCGACATCGTCGCCAGCGGCGCGGAGGAGACCCGCAAGCCGCAGCGCGACATGCCGATCGGCATCCTCGGTTCGCTGGCCGTCTGCTCGATCCTGTACGTGCTGGTGTCGCTGGTGATGACCGGCGTCGTCAAGTACGACCAGCTGGACACCGCGGCGCCGATGGCCACCGCGTTCCAGGCGATCGGCGCGCCGTGGGCGGCCGGACTCGTCTCGCTCGGCGCGATCGCCGGCCTGACCACGGTGATCCTGATCCTGATGCTGGGGCAGGCCCGGGTCGGGTTCGCGATGAGCCGGGACGGCCTGCTGCCGGTGTGGTTCGCCAAGGTGCACCCGAAGTTCCGCACGCCGTACCGGATCACCGTGATCACCGGGATCGTGGTGGCGGCCATCGCCTCGCTGACGCCGATCAACGTGCTCGCCGAGATGACCAACATCGGCACCCTGTTCGCGTTCGTGCTGGTGTCCATCGGCGTCCTGGTGCTGCGCCGCACCCGGCCGGACCTGCCGCGGGCCTTCCGGGTTCCGTGGGTGCCGGTGATCCCGATCCTGGCCGCGGCGGCCTGCCTGTACCTGATGCTCAACCTGGTCGGCTGGACGTGGATCCGGTTCGGCGTCTGGATGCTGATCGGCCTGGTCGTCTACTTCGTGTTCAGCAGGAGGCACAGCAGGCTCGGCAAGGGCGAGACCGCCGAGAAGGCCTCCGGGGAGGGCTGATCCGCCGCGCAAGCCGCTCGTGAGCGATGGTTCCGGTAAGAACCGTCACCGCTCACGAGCGGGGCTCAGCCGAGCCGTTCGTCCACGTAGCACCAGGTCCAGGACTCGCCCGGCTCGAAGGAGCGCACCACCGGGTGGGCCGTCCCGTGGAAGTGGGCGGTGGCGTGCCGGTTGGGGCTGGAGTCGCAGCACCCCACGTGCCCGCACTGCGTGCAGATCCGCAGGTGCGCCCAAACGTGCTGGCCGGCGGCGAGGCAGTCCTCGCAACCGTCCTCGCGGCTGGGGGTCGGCGCTAGACCCGCCGCCTCGCGCAAATGCGCACAACTCATCGGAACCTCCAGGTGCTGAGCGCGGCGTCTGCGGCTCGAACAACAATGTGCTGTCGAACGTAAGCCACCCGCTGCGGATTCCGCAGGCGCCTCGACCGGAGACAGCATGCACGACCTACCCGCGTTGATGGCCCTGCTCGCCGGGGCGCTCGCCGTGACCGCCGTTTCCCGCCGGACCGGGATCTCCGCGCCGCTGGCGCTGGTCGTGGTGGGCCTCGCCGTGTCGTCGATCCCCGGCGTGCCGGATTACACGATCGATCCCGACCTGGTGCTGCTGGTGATCCTGCCGCCGCTGCTGTACTCGGCCGCGCTGAACAGCTCCACCATCGGGATCCGCGCCAACCTGCGGCCGATCGGGCTGCTCGCGTTCGGGCTGGTGCTGTTCAGCACCGCCGTCGCCGGGGTGCTCGCGTGGTGGCTGGTGCCGGGCATGCCGCTGAGCGTGGCGCTGGTGCTGGGCGCCGTCATCGCGCCGCCGGACGCGGTCGCGGCCACCTCGATCGGCCGCCGGCTGGGGCTCCCGCGCAAGATCATGACCGTGCTCAGCGGCGAGAGCCTGGTCAACGACGCCACCGCGCTGACCGCCTACCGGGTGGCCGTGGCCGCCGCGATCGGCACCGGCTACTCGCTGCTGGCCGGGGTCGGCATGTTCCTGCTGGCCGCGGTCGGCGGCGTGGTGATCGGCTACGCCATCGGCTGGGTCGTGCACCGCGTCCGGCGGCTGCTGCGCGACGACATGCTGGAAAGCGCGGTCGGGCTGATCGTGCCGTTCTTCGCGTACCTGGTCGCCGAGGAGGTGCACGCCTCCGGGGTGCTGGCCGTCGTGGTGGCCGGGCTGTACCTGGGGCACCGCGCGCCGTCCGGCAGCGCCGCGACGCGGCTGCAGGACCGGGCGGTGTGGAACGCGGCGGACACGCTGCTGGAAGCGGTCGTGTTCGCGCTGATCGGCCTGCAACTGCGCAGCGTCCTGGAAAGCGTGTCGACGGGCTTCGGGCTGCTGGTCGTCGCCGGTCTCGCCCTCACCGCCGGGATGGTGCTCGCCCGCGGCGCGTGGGTGTTCCTCGTGATGTACCTGCCGGAACTCCTCCGGCGGCGCAGCCCGGACTGGCGGCACAAGGTGATCGTGTCGTGGGCGGGGATGCGGGGCGTGGTGTCGCTGGCCGCCGCCTCCGCGATCCCCACCGCCACGCTGGCCGGGGAGCCGTTCCCGCACCGCGACGAGGTCCTGTTCCTGACCTTCTTCGTGACGCTGGCGACGCTGCTGCTGCACGGCACCACGCTGCCCTGGCTCATCGGATTCCTCGGCGTGCGGGGCACCGAGGACTACACCGACGCGCTCGCCGAAGCCGAAGCGCAGCACAACGCCGCCCGCGCCGCGCAGGAGCGGCTCGACGAGCTCACCGCGGAAGCGGAGCCGCCAGGCGACGTGGCCGAGCGGCTGCGCCGCGCCGCGCAGCAGCGCAGCAACCAGGCGTGGGAGCGGCTGGGCCGGTCCGCCGACGAGGTCGGCGAGAGCCCGACGGCGGCGTACCGCCGCCTGCGCGGCGAGATGCTGGCCGCGGAGCGGGCGGTGTTCGTGCAGTTCCGCGACGACCGCCGCATCGACGACGAAGTGCTGCGCCGCGTCATGCACCAACTGGACCTGGAAGAGCTCTGGCTCTCCCGCGACTGAACATTTGGGTCACTTTGCGCAGCGGCGCGGGTAGCGGAACCTCGGAATCTCTTGGTTGTGGCCGCTGCTACGTCAGGAAGCCGAGCTGCGAGGAGAGTTCCTTGGCCGCGATGCGCATCGCGCCGACGACCTCGCGCATCCGTTTGCGGGAGAAGCGGTACGACGGGCCTGAGGCGCTCAGCGCCGCGATCACGTCGCCCTCGTGGTTGTAGACGGCGACCGCCGCCGCGTTGAGCCCGAGTTCCAGTTCTTCGTAGCTCGTCGCGTATCCGTCGCGGACGATCAGCTCGAAGTCCTTGCGCAGCTCGCCGGCGTTGGTGACCGTTCTGGTCGTGTAGCGCTCCAGCGGCCGGACGAGCACCTCGTCCTGGTCCTCCCGCGGCGCGTGCGCCAGCAGGACCTTGCCGCTGGACGTGGCGTGCAGCGGGGTGCGCTGGCCGACCCAGTTGTGCGCCGTGACGGCCGCCGTGCCGCGGGCCTGGCTGATGTTGATGGCGACGTCGTTGTCCCGGATCGCGATGTTGACCGTCTCGCCCAGGTCGGCGGCCAGCGACTCGCAGAACGGCCGGCCCAGCCGGGGCAGGTCCATCCGCTCGGTCGCCGCGCCCGCCAGCCGCACGATGCCGAAGCCGATCGCGTACTTGCCGCGCTCCCCCAGCTGTTCCACCAGGCCCCGGGCTTCCAGCACGCTCACCAGCCGGGAGGCCGTCGACTTGTGCACTCCCAGCTCCCCGGCGATCTCGGTGATGCCGGCTTCCCCGTTGCGCGCCAGCAGTTCCAAGACGGTCACGGCCCGGTCGACGGACTGCACCAGAGCGCCAGAACTCCTTCCGCGTGCTTCAGCTGCGCTACCCACCGGTCAACCGTATCCGTTCGAGGTGCACATCCCGGAACCATCCGTTGTCCCTCTTGACGTTGTCGCAACAAAAGGGTCAGATTTGTTGCGAATACTACGCTCTGTTCCTCATTGTGCAACGGAGGTCGGCTTGTTGTCACTCACCGCGGCCGCCCCACCGGCCGTGATCGAGGCATGAACACGGTGGTCGTCGTCGGCTCGTCGGTGGCGGGCTGGCGGTCCGCGCAGGAGCTGCGCGAGCAGGGCTTCGACGGGCGGCTGGTGATCGTCGGCGCGGAACCGCACCGGCCCTACGACCGACCGCCGCTGTCCAAGGAATTCCTGGCCGGGAAGCTGCAACCGGAGGAACTCGCGCTGGGCAACGAGCAGGAGGAGGCCGACCTCGCCGCCGAGTGGCGGCTGGGCGTCCCGGCAGCGCGGCTGGACTCCCGGCGCGGCGCCGTGGTGCTCGCCGACGGCAGCGAGGTCCGCGCCGACGGCGTCGTGCTGGCCACCGGCTCCGCCCGGCGGAGCCTGCCGGGCAGCGCCGAAGCCGCCGGCAGCCACCGGCTGCGGACCGTCGACGACGCGATGGCGCTGCGCGGGGAGATCCGCGCCGGCGCTCGGGTGGTGGTCGTCGGCGGCGGGCTGATCGGCACCGAGATCGCCTCGACCTGCCGGTCCCTGGGCGCGGAGGTGACCCTCGTCGACGCCCAGCACCTGCCGCTGGCGCGCACCCTGGGCATCGAGCTGGCGCCGCTGTGCTTCGCGCAGCACGAGGACCACGGGGTTCGCGTGCGGTGCGGAACGCCCGCCCAGCGGGTGCTCGCCGACGACCGGGTCACCGGCGTGGAGCTCGCCGACGGCCGGGTGATCCCGGCCGACGTGGTGGTCGTCGAGGTCGGCGCGGAGCCCGCCACCCGGTGGCTGCGCGGATCGGGGCTGAAGCTCCGCGACGGCGTCGTGACCGACTCCGGGTGCGTGACCGCGCTGCCGAACGTGGTGGCGGTCGGCGACATCGCGCGCTACCAGCCGGCGCACCGGTCGCACACGGTGCGCAGCGACCACTGGTCGACGGCGATGAACCAGCCGCCGGTCGCGGTGCGCAACCTGCTCGCCGGGCGCACCGCGGCGGCCTACACCGGGGTGCCGCACTTCTGGTCGCAGCAGTACGGTTCGACGCTGCAGTTCGCCGGGTACGCCGGGCCGAAGGACCGGATCACGGTGGTGGACGGCTCGCTGAAGGCCCGCCGGTTCGTCGCGACCTACCAGCGCGGCGGCCGGACGATCGCGGTGTTCGCGATGAACAGCCCCAAGCAGTTCGCCACCCACCGCCGCCGCCTCATCACGGCCCTGACGAACCCCGGTCCGGCGGCATCCAGAGCGGTGCGGTGAACGGACCGTTCACTCCGCCAATCGAGGCGAACGGGCCGTTCGCTCCACAACCGCGATCAGGGCGCAGCGAACTCCTGCACCGCGTCCAGGAGCAGGTCCGCCAGGTAGTCGGCGAAGGAGTTGCGGACGAGGATCCGGTAGGCCGGTTCCGGGGTCAGCTGCCAGAGGATCGCCTGGGTTCTGCCCAGCAGGGTCTGGGCGCAGCGGCCCGGGGCGAAGGACCTCGGGTGCAGGTCCAGGGAGCAGATCTTCTCCAGGACCTCTCGGGACAGCGGGCCGGACAGGCGCAGCGCCGTGCGGTTCGCGGACACGTCCACTGTGGATCCCAGCGAGTCCGCGAGCGCGCCGCGGGCCGAGGCGACCAGCTCGGCCGCGCGGCCGTCCGGCGCCACCAGGAGCCACTCGTCCGGGCCGAGCCAGAGGGCCGCGGCGTTCTCGTCGCCCGAGACGAGGTTCGGTTCGTGGTGCGGCAGCGCGAGATCCAGCGCGTGCTCGACGCGCGCCACCGCCGGGCTGCCCGGGTGCACCCGCAGGTTCACCTGGGTCAGGAACGGTTCCTCCGCCAGCCGCAACCGATCGGTGCCGATCGCGGCGAACTCCGCCGCGCGGTCGGCGAGCGGGCTGCGGCGCAGGGACAGGGTGTCGACCTGTGCGGGGCTAGCGACCGTCACGGCGGGCTCCTTCGACGTCGTAGAACAGCGGCTTGGTCACCTCGACCGGGATCGACCGGCCGTCGAGCGGCACGTCCAGCACCTCGCCGATGCGCTGACTCCCGTTGCGCACCAACGCCATCGCGAACGTCCGGTCCAGGATCGCGCTGCGGTAGCTGGACGTGACGTGCCCGAGCATCGGCACCGGCGGCTCCAGCGGGGTGCCGGGCTCGACCAGGTGCGCGCCCTCCGGCAGGAGCTCCGCCGGGTCCAGCGGCAGCAGCCCGACCAGCTGCTTGCGGTCGGTTCGCGCGGTGTCCGGGCGGGCGAACGAGCGCCTGCCGATGAAGTCCTTGCGCTTCGACACCACCCAGTCCATGCCGAGGTCGTGCGGGGTCACGGTGCCATCGGTGTCCTGCCCGACGATCACGAACCCCTTCTCCGCCCGCAGCACGTGCATCGTCTCGGTGCCGTAGGGCGTGATGCCGAAGTCCCGGCCCGCCTCGTGCACCGCCTCCCACACCGCCAGGCCGTACCAGGAGGCGACGCTGACCTCGTACGCCAGCTCGCCGGAGAACGAGATCCGGCTGATCCGCGCCGGAATCCCGTTGCCCAGCACGGTTTCCCGGAATTCCATGAACCCGAACGCCTCCGCCGAGACGTCCAGGCCGGGCGCCACGCGCGCGACGACCTCCCGCGAGTCCGGGCCGACCACCGCCACCGTCGCCCACTGCTCGGTGACCGAGGTGCAGTGCACCGCCAGGTGCGGCCACTCGGTCTGCAGCCACTCCTCCAGCCACTCCAGCACCGCCGCGGCGTTGCCGGTCGTGGTGCTCATCAGGTAGCGGTCCTCGGCCAGCCGCATCGAGACGCCGTCGTCGAAGACCATGCCGTCCGCGGTGCACATGACGCCGTAGCGGGCCTTGCCGACCGGGAGCTTGGCGAAGGCGTTGGTGTAGATCCGGTTCAGGAACTCCGGCGCGTCCGGCCCGACGATCTCGATCTTGCCCAGCGTCGTCGCGTCCTGCATCGCCACCCCGGTGCGCGCCGCCAGGCATTCGCGCCGCACCGCCGCGGCCATGTCCTCGCCGGGACGCGGGTAGTACCAGGGCCGCTTCCACTGGCCGACGTTCTCGAACTCCGCGCCGTGCGCCACGTGCCAGGAGTGCATCGGCGTGGTCCGCACCGGGTCGTGCAGCACGCCCCGGTCCCGCCCGGCCAGCAGCGCGAACGACACCGGCACGTAGGGCGGCCGGAACGTCGTGGTGCCCACCTCGCCCGGCGATTCGGCCAGCAGCGCGTCGGCGATCACGCCGATGGCGTTCACGGCGGAGGTCTTGCCTTGGTCGCTGCCGGTGCCGATCGTGGTGTAGCGCTTGACGTGCTCGACCGAGCGCATCCCGGCGCCGACCGCGCGCCACACGTCGGCGACCGTGGAGTCCCGTTGCAGGTCGACGAAGTGGTCCGTCCACCGCGACGGGTCGCCGGACTCGCCGGGCACCAGCCACAGCGGGCGCGGCTGCGCGACCGGCCGGTCGCCGGTCACCGGCGGGACGGGCGGCGCGGCGGTCCGGAAGCCGCTCGCGGTCGCCGCCTCGGCGCCGGCCGACAGGCCCTGGGCGAGGCAGCCGGCGAGGTCGTAGGTGCCGCGCGCGGCACCGATCACCTTGGGCAGCCCGGGTTTCTGCGCCGGCACGAACCCGGCCACGAGCTGGTCCCAGCGCACCGCGCCGCCCGCCTGGCTGAACAGGTGCACGGCCGGGCTCCAGCCGCCGCACACCGCCAGCAGGTCGCAACCGACGTCCACCGGCGGGCCGGCGATCAGTCCCGCGCCGTCGATCTCGGCGATCCGCGCGGACGACACCCGCCGGTCCCCGGCCGTACCGACGACGGCGGAGCCGGTGCACACCTGGGCGCCGATCGACCGGGCCTGCTCGACGAGCCGTTGCGGCGGTTCGGGCCGCGTGTCGACGACCGCGCGGACGCGGGCGCCCGCGGCGGCCAGGTCGAGCGCCGCTTGGTAAGCGCTGTCGGACGTCGTGACCACGACGGCCTCCCGGCCCGGCAGCGCCGCGAAGCGCTTGATGTAGCTGCGCACCGCCGAGGCGAGCATGATGCCGGGCCGGTCGTTGTCGGCGAAGACCATCGGCCGCTCGTGCGCCCCGGTGGCCAGCACCACCCGCTGGGCGCGCACGTGCCACAGCCGCTGGCGGTTGCCGCGGCGCTCGGCGATGAGCAGGTAGTTGTGGTCGTAGTGGCCCACGGCGGTGGCGCGGGTCAACACCCGCACCTCGGGCAGGTCGACGAATTCCCTTGCCGCGCGGGAGATCCACTCGACGGCGGGCCGGCCGTCGATGCGCTCGCCGCCGTCCAGCAGCGACCCGCCGAGCTCGCGGCCCTGCTCCACCAGCACCACCCGGGCGCCGCTGCGCCCCGCCGCCAGCGCGGCGGCGATCCCGGCGGGACCGGCACCGACCACGACGACGTCGGCGTGCACGTACTTCTTGTCGTAGACGGTGGGATCCGGCGCGTTGCTGAGCCAGCCGATGCCCGAGAGGCTCGCGACCTGCAAGCCGTCGTAGAGCTCCAGCCGCGTCGCGGGCACCAGCGGCTCCGGGCCGCCGTCGAGCACCTGCACCAGCGCGTTCGGCTCGGTGCAGTCGGCGGTGACGATGCCGCGCGGGCGGTCCCGGTAGATCGACGGGCCCACCTCGATCCGGCCGTTCGCGAGCAGCGCCGAGGCGAGCGTGTCGCCGGGGTGCCCGGCGAACTCCATGCCGTCGAAGGTGAAGCGCAGCGTTCGGGTCCGGTCGATGCGACCACCCTCCGGCAGGCGGGAAGGAGGAGTGAGCCGTGTCATGGCGCCACCTTTCCGGGCATCTCCGGGTGCATCTCGTTGGTCGCGGTGTCGCGGACGACGTTGAACCAGCGCCGGCAGCCCGCGGAATGCGTCCAGCGCTCGTGGAACAACCCGCGCGGGTTGTCGCGCACGAACAGGTACTCGGCCCAGGCTGCGTCGTCGACGTCGGCGGGGCTGTCGGGGTAGTCGACGTGGGCCTGACCGCCGTAGTGGAACTCGGTCTCGTCCCGGTCGCCGCACCAGGGGCAATGGATCAGAAGCATCAGGGCCTCCAAACGGGATCGTGAGCGCTTTGGATTGCCGCAGCGGCCAAAACGCTCACCTCCTCAGTGGGCGACGGCTGCCGCGCCGTGCTCGTCGATCAGGGCTCCGGTGCGGAACCGGTCGAGGCCGTAGGGCTCGTTGAGCGGATGCGGGCTGCCGGTGGCGATCGTGTGCGCGTACGCCCAGCCCACGCCGGGCGTGGCCTTGAAACCGCCGGTTCCCCAGCCGCAATTGAGGAAGAGGTTCTCGAACGGCGTCGGCCCGATGATCGGCGAGGCGTCCGGCGTGACGTCCACGGTGCCCGCCCAGGTCCGGATCACGTGCGCCCGCGCGAAGATCGGGAACAGCTCCAGCGCCGCGGCCATCTGGCGCTCGATCACGTGCACCGATCCGCGCTGGCCATAACCGTTGTAGGAGTCGATGCCCGCCCCCAGCACCAGTTCGCCCTTGTGGGCCTGGCTGCAGTAGACGTGCACGTGGTTGGACATCACGACGCACGGGTGGATCGGCTCCAGCAGCTCCGACACCAGCGCCTGCAGCGGGTGGCTCTGCAGCGGCAGGCGCAGCCCGAGCGTGTCGGTCAGCAGCGTCGTCCGGCCGGCCGCCGCGAGCGCCACGCGGCCCGCGCCGATCGGGCCGAGCGACGTCCGCACGCCGGTCACCCGGTCGCCGTCGGTCTCGAATCCCGTTACCTCGCAACCCTGGATCAGGTCCACGCCCAGCTCGTCGGCCTTGCGGGCGAACGCCCACGCCACGTGGTCGTGCTTGGCGATCCCGCCGCGCCGCTGCAGCGTCGCGCCCAGCACCGGGTACCGGATGCCGGCGGAGAGGTTCAGGATCGGGCACAGCTCCGCGATCTCGGCCGGCTCCACCCATTCCGCGTCGACCCCGTTGAGCCGGTTGGCGAACACCCGCCGCCGGGAGTCCCGGACCTCCTGCTCGGTGTGCGCGAGGTTGAGCACGCCGCGCTGGCTGAGCAGGAAGTCGTACTCCAGCTCGGCGGGCAGCTGCTCCCACAGGTCCAGCGCGTGGTTGTAGAGCGCCGCGCTGGCGTCGAAGAGGTAGTTGGAGCGGATGATCGTGGTGTTGCGCGCCATGTTGCCGCCGGCCAGCCAGCCGCGTTCGAGCACCGCGACATCGGTGATGCCGTGGTTGCGCGCCAGGTAGTAGGCGGTCGCCAGGCCGTGGCCGCCGGAACCGACGATCACCACCTCGTAGTGCCGCTTGGGTTCCGGGGTGCGCCACAGCCGCGGCGGCGGCTCTGGAAGCAGGGGACGTGACACCGCAGCCTCCCGCAGAAGCAGGTTCTACCAGGTGAAATGGAATGAGTAGAAGTCATCGACAACTGATATATCAGTCTTTCGGGTAGGCTACGAGACGTGCCCGCAGCCGTCAATTCCCGATCCGGCGACCCGCTCTCCCAGGCCGAGCGCGCGTACCTGACGCTGCGCGACCTGATCCTGACCCTGCGGCTGCCGCCCGGCGCACCGGTGCAGGAGGAGCCGCTGACCACCGAGCTCGGCATCGGCCGCACCCCGTTCCGGGAGGCCGTCAAGCGGCTGGAGGCCGAGTCGCTGGTGGCGATCTACCCGCGCCGCGGCAGCTTCGTCACCGAGGTCAACATCACCGACCACGCGCTGATCGCCGACGTGCGCCGCCGCTTGGAGGGGCATGCCGCCCGCCGCGCCGCCGAGCGCGCGACCGAGGCGGAGCGGTCCGAGCTCGACGAGCTGCGGGTGCTGGCCGATGGCCTCGGCGGCGAGCAGGCGGTGATCATGGACGTCGACTCGCGGGTGCACCGCACGATCTACCGCTGCACCCACAACCGCTACCTCGAAGGCACCCTCGGCCAGTACTACAACCTGGCGCTGCGGATCTGGCACCTGTTCTTCGACCGGCTGCCGGACGTCTCCGAGCACGTCGAGGAGCACGCGGAACTGCTCAAGGCGGTGATCGCCGCGGACGCCGACCGCGCTGACCGCATCGCGGTCGCGCACGTCGACCACTTCGAGCAGGCCATCCGCCGGCTGATCTGACCGCAATTTCAATGGAAATCGAAGATCCGATTTCCATTGAAATTGCGGCCGGACCCGGGCGCGCGGCCAGGTGCACCTGATCGGGATTCTGGGGATCTCGTTTGCCGGCAACGAGATCCGCGTTGATCCGGAGCGGATCCGCGTTGATCCGTTCGGGGTCGCCGTCGCCCGGACGGACGCGCCGGGGCACGGTGCGTGGTCTCCGGGCCGTCTCCGGGTCTCGGTCGGCCGGTGCCGAAATTTGACTCGCGCGCGTCCTTGACGCGACCCTCGGTCGAAGCGCACTGTTGCGATACACGCGGAGAGTTGTCGTAGACGCAACAAGGCGGCAGCGATGGATTCGAGCGCCCAAGTCCTCGTCGTCGGGGCCGGCATCGTGGGGTGCAGCACCGCATTCCACCTGGCGCGCCTCGGGATCACCGATGTCCTCGTGGTGGAGCAGGGACCGCTGTTCGCCACCGGTGGTTCCAGTTCGCACGCGCCCGGCCTCGTCTTCCAGACCAACCCGTCCGAGACGATGAGCCGCCTGGCCGCCGACACCGTCCGCTGCTACGCCGGGCTGGAACTCGACGGGCTGCCGTGCTTCCACCAGGTCGGCGGCATCGAGGTCGCGACGACGCCGGAGCGCTGGGCGGATCTCCAGCGCAAGCTCGGCTTGGCCACCGCGTGGGGCATCCGGGGCGAGCTGCTCGATCCGCGGCAGGTGCACGACCGCATCCCGCAGATCGACCCGGAGCGCATCCACGGCGGTCTGCACGTGCCGACCGACGGCATCGCCAAGCCGGTCCGCGCGGCGGAAGCGATGGCGCGCGAGGCGAAGCGGCTCGGCGTGCGGTTCGCCGAGGGCACCGAGGTGATCGGCTTCGACGTGCGGGACGGGCGGGTCCGCACCGCGCACACCTCGAACGGCGACGTCGCGGTGCAGACCGTGTTGTGCTGCGCGGGGATCTGGGGCCCGAAGGTCGGCCGGCTGGCCGGGGTGTCGATCCCGGTGCAGCCGCTGGCGCACCATTACGCCGTGACCAGCCCGGTGCCGGGCCTGGAGCCGGGCGACGGCGAGGTCCGGCAGCCGATCCTGCGGCACCAGGACAGCTCCATGTACTTCCGGCAGATCCACGACCGCTACGGCATCGGCTCCTACCAGCACCGCGCGATCCCGGTGCGCAGCGACGACCTGCTGCCCACCGCCGCGCCGGGCGCGGGCGCCGAGGCTCCATCGGAGGGCGGCGGCTGGAAGGGCATGGCGTCGGTGCAGCCGTTCACGCCCGAGGACTTCGCCGGGCCGTGGGCGGACGCCTGCGAGCTGCTGCCCGCGCTGCGCCGCACCGAGATCGCCGAGGGCATGAACGGCCTGTTCCTGTTCACCGCCGACGGCATGCCGGTGCTCGGCCCGTCCAACGAGGTCGGCAACTTCTGGGTCGCCGAGGCCGTCTGGATCACCCACGCCGCCGGGGTCGGCCGGGCGATGGCGCAGTGGCTGGCCGGCGAGGTGCCCGGCATCGACCTGCGGCAGGCCGATCTCCGCCGCTTCGAGGACTTCGCGCACAGTCCGTCCTATGTGGGCGAACGCGGCGCGCAGAGCTTCCGCGAGGTCTACGACATCATCCACCCGCAGCAGCCGCCGGAGCACCCGCGCCCGCTGCGCACCAGCCCGTTCCACGACCGGCAGCGCGAGCTCGGCGCGGTGTTCCTGGAGGCGAACGGCTGGGAGCGCCCGCACTGGTACGAGAGCAACAAGTCCCTGGTCGACGGCCGCGACATCGCCGAGCCTGGGCCGTGGGCGGGACGCTACTGGTCCCCGATCGTCGGCGCCGAACACCAGGCCACCCGTGAGCGAGCAGCGATGTACGACATGACTTCCCTTCCCCGCGCGGAAGTCACCGGTCGCGGCGCCCTGGACCTGCTGCAGCGGCTGACCACCAACCAGCTCGACCGGCCGCCCGGCTACGTCACCTACACGCTGATGCTGGAGCCCACCGCGGGCATCCGGGCCGACATCACGGTCGCCCGGCTGGCGCGGGACGCCTTCCAGGTCGGCTGCAACGGCCCGCGCGACATCGCCTGGCTGCGCCGCCACGCCGACGAGACGGTCCAGGTCCGCGACATCACCGGCGGCACCTGCTGCATCGGCCTGTGGGGGCCGCGGGCCCGGGACGTGCTCGCGGCGCTGGCCGACCGGGACGTCTCGCGCGAGGCCTTCCGGTTCTTCCGCGCGAAGCGGCTGTTCGTCGGCGAGGTGCCGGTGCTCGCGCTGCGACTGTCCTATGTGGGCGAACTCGGCTGGGAGCTGTACACCTCGGCGGAGTTCGGCAGGCGGCTGTGGGACCTGCTGGCCGCCGCCGGCGCTGAGCACGGGATCTTCCCCGGCGGCCGCGGCGCGTTCAACGGACTGCGCCTGGAGAAGGGATACCGGGCCTGGGGGGCGGATATGTGGAGCTTGCACGATCCCGATGAAGCGGGCCTGGCCTTCGCGGTGAAGGCGGACAAGGGCGAGTTCATCGGGCGGGACGCGTTGCTGCGGCGCCGGGAGCAGGCCCCGCGGCGGCGGTTGTGCTGTCTGAGGATCGACGACGGCACCGTGTTGATGGGATCAGAGCCGGTGTTCGCCGACGACGCCCCCGTCGGCTTCACGACGAGCGCCGGCTATGGGCACAGCGTCGGAGCGAGCCTCGCCTACGCGTGGCTGCCCGCCGAGCTGTCCGATCCGGGCACCCCCGTGCGGGTGGCCTACTTCGACCAGCGACATCCGGCGACGGTCGTCGCTGACCCCGTGTTCGACCCCGAGATGACCAGAATGCGCTGCTGATCGGCGCATTCCCCCGCCAGACCTGCAAAGCGCCCGGCCGCGGTGATCGGCCAGCGGTGCGGGTGCCGCACACCCCGCTACCCGGACCAGGAGGAACCAGTCATGAGCATCAACCCGAACCCCGGCGTCCTGCTCTACCCGCGCCTGCGCAAGTCGCCGTTCTTCTACGCCTCCCGGCGGCACGGCGTCGGCCTCTACAGCGTCTACAACCACACCTACCACGCCCGCCACTACGGCGACCCGATCGGCGAGTACTGGGCGCTGCTGGAAGGCGTGACGCTGTGGGACGTCGGCGTCGAGCGGCAGGTGGAGATCACCGGACCCGACGCGTTCGAGTTCACCAACATGCTCGTGCCGCGTGACCTGACCAAGTGCAAGGTCGGGCAGTGCAAGTACGTGTTCGTCACCGCCGAGGACGGCGGCATCATCAACGACCCGGTGCTGCTGCGGCTCGGCGAGAACCACTTCTGGCTGTCGCTGGCCGACAGCGACGTGCTGCTGTGGGCGAAGGGCCTGGCGCACAACCTGGGGATGGACGTGCAGATCCGGGAGCCGGACGTCGGACCGGTGCAGGTCCAGGGGCCGAAGTCGCGGGACGTGCTGGTCGACCTGTTCGGCGAGTCCATCCTGGACGTTCCCTACTACTACGCCGTCGACCGCGAGCTCGACGGCATGCGGGTGGTGGTGTCGCGCACCGGCTACACCGCCGAGCTCGGCTACGAGATCTACCTGCACGACGCCAGCCGCGACGGCGTGAAGCTGTGGGACGCCATCTGGGAGGCCGGGAAACCGCACGACCTGAAGGTGATCGGGCCGTGCCACATCCGGCGCATCGAGGCCGGCATCCTGTCCTGGGGCTGCGACATCACCTACGACACCAACCCGTTCGAGGTGGGCTACGGCTTCGAGAAGACCTGGATGGTCGACCTCGACCAGGAGGCCGACTTCATCGGCAAGGCCGCCCTGCGGCGGATCAAGGACGAGGGCATCAGCCGCAAGCTCGTGGGCGTCGAAATCGGCGGCCCGAGCGTGGGTTCGTTCAACGACGGCGCGATGATCGACACCTTCGACGTGCACGACCCGCACGGCCTGCGCATCGGCGAGGTCACCTCGGCCTGCTACTCGCCGCGGCTGGAGCGCAACATCGGCTACGCGATGGTGCCGATCGCCTACCACGAGCTGGGCACCGAGCTGGTGGTGGACACCCAGCACGGCCCGCAGGAAGCGGTCGTCGTGGAGAAGCCGTTCCTGGACCCCACCAAGGACATCCCGAAAAAACTCGTCCGGACGGCGTGAAGGGGAGGTGATCGCGATGGACGCCAATGCCGGGCAACTGGAGCAGTACCTGATGAACGCCCGGTTCGAGGTGCTGCCGCTGCGCGGCGCGGTCGAGCAGGCCGAGCTGCTGCCGGCGGGGACGACCGTGACCGTCACCGCCTCCCCGTCGAAGGGCACCGAGGCGACCCTCGACGTCGCCGCCCAGCTGGTCGGCCGCGGTCTGCGCGCGGTGCCGCACCTGGCCGCCCGCCTGATCGCCGACACCGCGCACCTGACCGCGCTGCTGGACCGCGCGGACGGGCTCGGGCTGTCCGAGGTGTTCGTGGTGGCCGGCGACTCCCCCGAGCCGCGCGGTGACTTCCCGGACGCGTTGGCGCTGCTGCGCGCGATGGACGAGCTGGGCAGGCGGCCCGCGCGAATGGGCATCACCGGGTATCCCGAGCGGCACGCGTTCATCTCCGACGCCTCGACGATCCGCGCGATGGCCGAGAAGTCCCGCTACGCCGACTACGTCGTCTCGCAGATCTGCTACGACCCGCACACCGTGGCGGCCTGGCTGAAGGCCGTGCGGGCCCGCGGCCTGGCGCTGCCGATCCACATCGGGGTGCCGGGCGTGGTGGACGCGCACCGGCTGCTGCGGATCTCGCTGAAGATCGGGCTCGGCGAGTCGATGCGCTTCCT
This sequence comes from Saccharopolyspora sp. NPDC003752, assembly GCF_053605825.1. Classification (NCBI taxonomy): domain Bacteria; kingdom Bacillati; phylum Actinomycetota; class Actinomycetes; order Pseudonocardiales; family Pseudonocardiaceae; genus Saccharopolyspora; species Saccharopolyspora sp. NPDC003752. The sequence continues at coordinate 24,003 of NZ_JBSGJZ010000030.1, forward strand.
GCGCAAGCAGCACGGCGTGGTGTCGAAGCTGCTCACCCGCTACACGCCCGAGGAACTGCTCGGCGAGCTGTCCCCCCACCTCGCCGACCCGGACCTCGGCATCGCGGGCTGGCACTTCTTCACGTTCAACGAGATCGCGAAGACCCTGCAATGGCGCCACGACCTGGTCGCCAGACTACGGGAGGTCCCCGCATGAGCATTCCGTCCGATTTGGACATCTCCCGGGCCACCGCGCTGCTGCCGCTGGAGGACGTCGCGGCGCAGCTGGGCATCGGCGCGCACCTGCTCGAACCCTACGGGCGTAGCGCGGCGAAGATCTCGCTGGACGCGCTCGACGAGCTGCCCGAGCGGCCGACCGCGCGCTACGTCGTGGTCTCTGCCATCACGCCCACCCCGCTGGGCGAGGGCAAGACCACCACGACGGTGGGGCTCGGCCAGGCGTTGCGGCACCTCGGCAAGCGGTCCGCGGTCGCGATCCGGCAGCCGTCGATGGGCCCGACGTTCGGCATCAAGGGCGGCGCCGCGGGCGGCGGCTACAGCCAGGTGGTGCCGATGGAGGCGCTGAACCTGCACCTCACCGGCGACATGCACGCGGTCACCGCGGCGCACAACCTGCTGGCCGCGATGCTGGACAACCACCTGGACAAGGGGAATTCGCTGGGCATCGACCCGAACCGGATCACCTGGCGGCGGGTGCTGGACGTCAACGACCGGGACCTGCGCAACATCGTCACGGGCCTGGGCGGCAGGCTCGACGGCACGCCGCGGCAGACCGGCTTCGACATCACGGCGGCCAGCGAGGTGATGGCGGTGCTCGCGCTCTCCACGTCGCTACAGGACATGCGGCGGCGGCTGGGCCGCATCGTCGTCGGCTACACCCGCGACGGCTCGCCGGTCAGCGCCGAGCAGCTGCGGGCGGCCGGGGCGATGACGGTGATCATGCGCGAGGCGATCAAGCCGAACCTGATGCAGACCACCGAGAACACGCCGGTGCTGGTGCACGCGGGGCCGTTCGGCAACATCGCGCACGGCAACTCGTCGGTGGTGGCCGACCGGATCGCCAGCCGCTGCGCGGACTACGTGGTCACCGAGGCGGGATTCGGCGCCGACATGGGCGCGGAGCGGTTCTTCAACATCAAGTGCCGCACGTCGGGCCTGCGCCCGGACGCGGCGGTGCTGGTGGCGACGGTGCGGGCGCTGAAGGCGCATTCCGGGCGCTACAAGGTGGTGGCGGGCAAGCCGCTGCCCGCGGCGATGCTGGCGGAGAACCCCGACGACGTGCTGGCCGGGGCGGCGAACCTGCGCAAGCAGATCGACAACATCCGCTTGCACGGGGTGTCGCCGGTGGTGGCGATCAACGCGTTCCCGACCGACTACCGCAGCGAGCACGAGGCGATCCGGCAGGTCGCGGAGGCGGAGGGCGCGCGCGTCGCGATCAGCAACCACTTCCTGGAGGGCGGCAAGGGCGCGGTGGAGCTGGCCGAAGCGGTGGTGGCGGCGGCCGAGGAACCGAACGGTTTCCAGCTGCTGTACCCGGATTCGGCGGACCTGCGGGCGAAGATCGAAACGATCGCGACGAAGGTGTACGGCGCGGACGGCGTGTCGTACCTGCCGGCGGCGGCCCGCGCCCTGGACGGCTACGAGGCGAACGGCTTCGGCGACCTGCCGGTGTGCATCGCCAAGACGCACCTGTCGCTGAGCTCGGACCCGGCGCTGCTCGGGGCCCCGACGGGCTGGACCCTCCCGGTCCGCGAAGTCAGGGCCTCGGTGGGAGCGGGCTTCATCTACCCGATCTGCGGCGAGATGAGGACGATGCCGGGCCTGGGCTCCCACCCGGCGGCGGAGACGATCGACATCGACGACCACGGCCAGATCACCGGCCTGAACTGAAGCGCTGCTCCACTCCTGCTGTGGAGCGGGGCCGGTGTGATCGCGCGCTCGGCCTGGCGGTCAGTCCGGCAGGCCCAGGCGCAGGTGCTCGATGTGGTAGACCGCCTCGTCGAGCAGCTGGGCGACGTGGTTGTCGTACAGCGAGTAGACCACGCTGCGGCCGGAGCGGTTCCCGACGACGAGACCGAGCGAGCGCAGCAGGCGCAGCTGGTGCGAGACCGCCGACTGCTCCATGCCCACCGCCTCCGCCAGTTCGCCGACCGCCATCGCGCGCTGGCGCAGTTCGCTGAGGATCAGCAGGCGTGACGGCGTGGCCAGGGCCTGCAGGGTCTCGGCGACCGAGGCGGCCGACGCCGCGTCCAGCCGCGCAGTCGGCGTGACATCGCGCTTGACCCCGTGACCCATGTCCGGGAGTCTAACGTCCTGGGATACATGAATGATTGATCAGACGTTCATGTATCGTGCTCGCCCGGACCACAACCGACTCCGGAGGGGTGCTCGCGATGACCGCCGTCACCGACCGCACGACCACGCCGATACCCGAGCCGCCGAGCACCCGGCGCGGCCTGTTCGCGCTCCCGGAGGCGCGGTGGGCCGCCGCGGCGCTGGCGGCGTTCCTGCTCGGCCTCACCGTGCAGCTCGCCGGCGGCCCCGCCGGGCTCTACTGGGCGCTGTACCTGGTCTGCTACGCCACCGGCGGCTGGGAACCATGCCTGGCCGGGCTGCAGGCGGTGCGCGAGAAGACCCTGGACGTGGACCTGCTGATGATCGTCGCGGCCATCGGCGCCGCCGCGATCGGGCAGATCACCGACGGCGCGCTGCTGATCGTCATCTTCGCCACCTCCGGCGCCCTGGAGGCCTACGCCACCGCCCGCACCGAGGACTCCGTGCGCAGCCTGCTCGACCTCGCGCCGGAGACCGCGGTGCGGGTGCGCGACGGCGTCGAGGAGACCGTCGCCACGGCGAAGCTGCAGGTCGGCGACGTGATCGTGGTGCGCCCCGGTGAGCGGATCGGCGCCGACGGCGAGGTGCTCGACGGCACCAGCGACGTCGACCAGGCGACCATCACCGGCGAGCCGCTGCCGGCGGCGAAGCGGCCGGGCGACGAGGTGTTCGCCGGCACCCTCAACGGCACCGGCGCGCTGCGGGTGCGCGTCGCGAAGGACGCCTCGGAGTCGGTGATCGCGCGCATCGTGGCGCTGGTCGCGGAGGCCGGCGAGGCGAAGGCGCCGACGCAGCTGTTCATCGAGAAGATCGAGCAGCGGTACTCCATCGGCGTCGTGGTGGCCACGCTCGCGGTCTTCGGGATTCCGCTGCTGTTCGGCGACGACCTGGAGGGCGCCCTGCTGCGCGCGATGACGTTCATGATCGTCGCCTCGCCGTGCGCCGTGGTGCTGGCGACGATGCCGCCGCTGCTGTCGGCGATCGCCAACGCCGGCCGGCACGGCGTGCTGGTGAAATCGGCCGTGGCGATGGAACGGCTCGGCGAGGTCGAACGGGTCGCGCTGGACAAGACCGGCACGCTCACCGAAGGCGCGCCGCGCGTGGTGCGGATCGACCCGGCCGACGGCCGCGGCGCCGACGAGCTCCTCGCGCTGGCGGCCGGCGCCGAGCACCTCAGCGAACACCCGCTGGCGCGCGCGATCGTCGCGGCCGCACGCGAAAAGGGCCTCGCCATCCCGGCCGCCGAGGACTTCCGGGCCACGCCGGGATTCGGCGTATCGGCCACAGTGGACGGACGCGTCGTGGCGGTCACCAGCCCGCGCGGCTCGGACACCGCCGCCGACCTGGAAACCGCTGGCCACACCGCGGTGCTGGTGACCGTCGACGACTCCCCCGCCGGAGTGCTCGGGATCGCCGACCGGCTGCGCCCGGACGCCGCCGAAGCGGTGCGCGGACTGCGGGAACTGACCGGTGCCGAGCCGGTGCTGCTCACCGGCGACAACAAGCGCGCGGCGGCCCGGGTCGCGGCCGAAGTCGGCATCGGCGACGTGCGCGCGGACCTGCTGCCCGCGGACAAGGTCGCGGCCGTGCGGGAATCCGGGCGGCGGACGATGGTGCTCGGCGACGGCGTCAACGACGCGCCCGCGCTGGCCGCCGCGCACTGCGGGGTGGCGATGGGGCGCACGGGCTCCGACCTCACGCTGCAGACGGCGGACGTGGTGATCGTCCGCGATGAGCTGGTCGCGGTGCCGAAGATCGTGGACCTGTCCCGCCGGGCCCGCCGCCTGGTCAAGCAGAACCTCGTCATCGCAGGCACCTTCATCGCGGTGCTGGTGGCGTGGGACCTGGCCGGGAACCTGCCGCTGCCGCTGGGCGTGGCGGGCCACGAGGGCTCGACGATCATCGTGGGCCTCAACGGCCTGCGCCTGCTCGGCGAACGCGCCTGGCGCCGCCGCTGACCGGTTGGTGTTGCGCCGTGGCGGAATCCTGATGCAACCGCGCTTCGGCGCTCGCTGACGACGGAGGGGGAACCGTGCCGGCGAACGAGGATTGGGACGTCGCGTCGGGCGTCGGGATCACCGCGCTGATGGTCGCCGCGGCCCGGGCGCTGGAGACCGAGCGCGCCGACCGGCTCATCGACGACCCGTTCGCCGCGGACCTGGCCAGGGCCGCCGGGGCGGCGGTGCCCACGACGGCGGCCGACTTCGGCGAGGGCTGGCAGGACACCATCGACTACATCGGCCTGCGCTCCCGGCTGTTCGACGAGTGGTTCGAGCTGGCTTGCGCCGGGGGCGTGCGACAGGCGGTCGTCCTGGCGGCCGGCCTGGACACCAGGGCGTTCCGGCTGTCCTGGCCGTCCGGCTTGCGGCTGTTCGAGGTCGACCAGCCGAAGGTGCTCGCCTACAAGGGCGCGGTCCTCGCCGGCCTCGGCGCCCGGCCCGCCTGCGACCGCCACGAGGTGCCGGCGGACCTGCGCGACGACTGGCCCGCCGCGCTCCGGCACGCCGGATTCGACCCGGCCCTCCCCACCGCGTGGCTGGCCGAAGGGCTGATCTACTACCTGCCCGTCGAGGCCGACGTGCGGCTGCTGGCGGCCGTGGACGAGATGTCCGCGCCCGGCAGCAGGATCGCGATCGAGAACCCCACCGCGAAGCGGAGCGCGCTGCTCGGCGACGACATGGCGCGGTCCTCGGAGAAGTGGGGCGTCGACCTGGACGCGCTGTTCGGCCCCGACGAGCGGCCGGACCCGGCCGAGCGGCTCACCGGGTTCGGCTGGCGGGTGCGGCGCGAGACCGCCGGCGAGGCCGCCGACCGGTTCGGCCGCGCCCTGACCTCCGGCGGGCGCGGCCTGACCCGGGTCGGCGACTTCCTCACCGCGGAGCGCTGATCAGTCCGCCACCAGGGACACTTCGGAGAAGCGGATCGCGAAGCCCGCGCCGTCCGGCGAGGCGCACATCGGGCCGGCCTCGGCCGGGAGGTCCGGCGGGAAGTACGCCATCCTCAGCACCGACTTCGGCTCGCCGCCGTCGGCGGCGTAGCGGACCGTCACGGTGTCGCCCGCCCGCTCCAGTTCCAGGGTGATCGACTCGACCGGCCCGCACACCGCCTCCAGCGGCACCACGCTCCAGTCCGAGACGTCGCGGGTCACCACGGCGCTGAGCAGCTGCTCGCCGTCGACCAGCTCGATGCCCGCCTTGATCCAGTTGCGCTCGTCCAGCCGCAGCAGCAGCCCGGCCTGGTCGTACTGCTCGCGGTAGTCGCCGAACAAGCGGGTCGTCAGCTTGAACCGCGGCCCCACCGGCCGCAGCAGCGCGTGCCCGCTGTCGCGCACGAATCCGTAGTGCGTGGTCCGCCAGAAGTCCGTGCCGGAGTCGGCGGTCACCGTCAAACCCCCGTAGGACAACCAGTTCACCGGTGGGTTGAGCCACCGCCACCCACTGAGCCCGAACATCGTGATGTCCTCGGCCTGCTGCATGCCCACCCGTCTCCACTTGTCCCGGGGCCGGCCGTCGTCAGCGGACGACGACCACCGGGCAGGCCGCGTGGTGCACCAGCTTCAACGCCACCGACCCGACCAGCATGCCGGTGAAGGCGCCGTGCCCCTTGTTGCCCACCACCAGCAGATCGGCCTGCTTGGACAGTCCGACCAGCTCGTCGACCACGTGCCCGCGGATGAGCCTGGATCGCAGGTCCACGTCGGGGAAATCGGCCTCGACCGCCTTCACGGCGGTGTTCAACGCCTTGTTCGCCCGCTCTTCCAGCTCGGTGTCCGGGGTCGGCAGACGATATCCGAATTGGACCGGCTGGTGCCAGACCATGATCGCGTGGGCGATGCCGCCGACCTCGCGGATCTGGTTGGCCGCCCAGCGCAATGCCCGCACCGACTCGTCCGATCCGTCCACTCCGACTGCGATGGTCTGCGGCATGCCCGGCTCCCTTCGGCGAGGTTCTGGGTGATCCCGCCGGGATGGTAGGGCAGACCGGGGTGCTCCGCGACCGCCGGAACGGTCGCATTCCGCACGGGTCGTGCGCGTTTTGGATCGCTATGGCGGCCCAAAACGCGCACGAGACCGTCAGAGCTGGTTGACGTCGGTGATCCGGATGACCGCGCCGCCGGTCTCGTCGGACGCGGCGAGGTCGACCTCGGCGCTGATGCCCCAGTCGTGGTCCTCGTCCGGGTCGGCGAAGATCTGCCGGACCAGCCAGCGCTCCGGCTCCTCGGTGATCAGCAGCAGCGCCGGGCCGCGCGCGTCCGGGCCGGCGCCGATCTCCTCGTGCTGCTCGAAGTACTCCTCCAGCGCGTCGGCCCACGCCTCGGCGTCCCAGCCGCTGTCGCCGTCCAGCTCGCCGAGCTCGTCGTAGCGGCGGCGGGCCGCAAGCTCCACGCGGCGGAACAGCGCGTTGCGCACCTGCACCCGGAAGGCCCGCTTGTTCAGCGTGATCCGCTCCGGTCCCTCGTCCACCGCCACGACCGTCGGCTCCGCGCCCGGGTGGCGCAGCTTCTCCCACTCGTCGAGCAGGCTGGAGTCGACCTGCCGGACCAGCTCGCCGAGCCACTCGATGATGTCGGTGAGCTCCTCGGTCTTGGCGTCGTCGGGCACCGTGTGCCGCAGCGCCTTGTAGACGTCCGCCAGATAGCGCAGCACCAGGCCCTCGGAGCGGGCCAGCCCGTAGAAGTTGACGAACTCGACGAAGTTCATCGCCCGCTCGTACATGTCGCGGGCCACCGACTTCGGCGACAGCTCGTGCTCGCCGACCCACGGGTGCCCCTTGCGGTAGGTCTCGTAGGCGGCTTCCAGCAGCTCGGCCAGCGGCTTCGGGTGGGTGATCTCTTCGAGCAGCTCCATCCGCTCGTCGTACTCGATGCCGTCGGCCTTCATCTGCGACACGGCCTCGCCCCGCGCCTTGAACTGCTGCTGCGAGAGCACCTGCCGCGGATCGTCCAGAGTGGACTCGATCACCGACAGCACGTCCAGCGGGTAGCCCGGCGACTCGGTGTCCAGCAGCTCGATCGCGGCCAGCGCGAACGGCGAGAGCGGCTGGTTGAGCGCGAAGTCGAACTGCAGGTCCACGGTCAGCCGCACCCGGCGGCCCTGCTCGTCGGGCTCGTCGAGCTGCTCGACCACACCGGCGGACAGCAGCGCGCGGTAGATCGCGATGGCGCGCAGGATGTGGCGGCGCTGCGTCGGCCGGTCCTCGTGGTTGTCGGTCAACAGGTGGGACATTGTGGCGAACGCATCACTGTGCCGACCGTTGGAGGACCGGTTGATGACGTTGAGCAGCATCGCGTGGTTGACGTTGAAGCTGGACCGCAGCGGCTCCGGCTCCGCGGCCACCAGCTTCTCGAAGGTCTTCTCGCTCCAGGACACGAAGCCCTCGGGCGCCTTCTTGCGCACCAGCTTGCGCTTCTTCTTCGGGTCGTCGCCGGCCTTGGCGATCGCCCGCTCGTTCTCGATCTCGTGCTCGGGCGCCTGCACCACCACGTAGCCGGCGGTGTCGTACCCGGCGCGGCCGGCGCGACCGGCGATCTGGTGGAACTCGCGCGCCTTCAGGTGCCGGGTGCGGACCCCGTCGTACTTGGTCAGCCCGGTGATCAGCACGGTGCGGATCGGCACGTTGATGCCCACCCCGAGGGTGTCGGTGCCGCAGATGACCTTGAGCAGCCCGGCCTGCGCGAGCTGCTCGACCAGCCGCCGGTACTTCGGCAGCATCCCGGCGTGGTGCACGCCGATGCCGTGCCGCACCAGCCGGGAAAGGGTCTTGCCGAACCCGGCGGTGAACCGGAAGTCGCCGATCGCCTCGGCGATCTGGTCGCGCTGCTCGCGGGTGGCGACCTTGACGCTCATCAGCGCCTGCGCCTGCTCCAGCGCGGAGGCCTGGTTGAAGTAGACGACGTAGACCGGGGCCTGCTGGCCGGCCAGCAGCTCCTCGATCGTCTCGTGCAGCGGCGTCTTGGCGTAGCGGAAGGTCAGCGGGATCGGCCGCTCCGCCGAGGTGACCACGGCGGTCTCCCGGCCGGTGCGCCGGGTCAGGTCCTCCTGAAAGAACGTGACGTCGCCGAGCGTGGCGGACATCAGCACGAACTGGGTGCGCGGCAGCTCCAGCAGCGGCACCTGCCACGCCCAACCCCGGTCGGGCTCGGAGTAGAAGTGGAACTCGTCCATCACGACCTGGTCCACGTCGGCGCGGTCGCCGTCGCGCAGCGCGATGTTGGCCAGGATTTCCGCGGTGCAGCAGATGATCGGGGCGTCGGCGTTGACGCTGCTGTCGCCGGTCATCATGCCGACGTTCTCGGCGCCGAAGACGTCCACCAGCGAGAAGAACTTCTCCGACACGAGAGCCTTGATCGGCGCGGTGTAGAAGCTGCGCTTGCCGGCGGCCAGCGCGGTGAAGTGCGCCCCGGTGGCGACCAGGCTCTTGCCGGAGCCGGTCGGCGTGCTCAGGATCAGGTTCGCCCCGGTCACGACCTCCATCAGCGCTTCTTCCTGCGCCGGGTAGAGCTCGATGCCCTGGTCGGTCGTCCAGGACACGAACGCGTCGAGCAGCGCGTCGGGGTCCGGGGTGTCGGTCGTCAGGGCCGGGAGCTGATCGGTGAGCTTCATCAGTCACCCATCGTCCCTGGTCAGCTCGGGCCGGAGTGACCCGGGGTGGCCGAACCCGCCGTCCCGCGAACCACGCCGGTTCGCGTGCTGGTGCTCGGGACCTGCGATCGGGGACCATTGGAGCACGTGCGGGAGGAGGGGTGTCATGGAGAACCGGAACGTGCGCTTCGTCGGCGGGCCGCTGGACGGCCGGATCCAGGACCTGCGCGACTCGGAGGCGGTCGCGGGACGGCTGCTGCGGCACGTCCACCTGCACGACGGCCCGAAGATCGAGACCCACTACGAGCTGCACTACACCCCGGAATCAGGCTGGGTCTACCACCTCTGCGGCCGCCGGCCGTGACCCAGGGGGATCGATCAACTACTTGTACCGACTGTACAACTCGCGCATGTGCGTCGAAGCTGTACACATGGACGACAGCGCCGCCATCGAAGTCAACGTCTCGTCTGCCCGCGCCCAGCTGCCGAACTACATCGAGCTGGCGAGCGAGGGCCAGTACGTCTACCTGACTCACCGGGGCAAGCGGGTTGCCGCACTGGTGGCAGCGGACGTCGCCGAGCATTGGGAAGCCGAGGAAGACGCGCACTGGGCGCGCCGCGTCGCCGAGGCGGAAGAGTCGGGCACGGTTTCCTGGGAAGCGGCGATCGTCGCGTTGGAGCGGGATCAGTGACCTACCAGATCGAGATCACCCGCGACGCCCTGAAGACCCTGGCCAAGCTGGACAAGCCGATTCGGCGACGACTGCAGGTCGCGATCGACCAGCTCGCCGCGAATCCACGCCCCGCCGGGGCCATCGCGCTCAAGGGCGTTTCCGGTTACCTGCGGATCCGGGTCTCGGATTTCCGGGTGATCTACCGCGTCGAAGATGGACGCCTCGTTGTCGTGGTGGTCGCGGTCGGCCACCGTCGCGAGATCTACGAGCGCTGACAGCTGTGCCGACGAAGCCCACGACCGGTCCCGATCATGGCTGCGGAGCAAATGGGACTGACCGGGCCGTCGCCGGACTACCCCACATGGCCGCTAAGTGAATCGCCGCTAGGTTGTCTTGCGACCTGATTCACAGATCAGGGGTATTCCCAGAACCGGGCACTCGGCTAACCTCACCTCCATGGTGGCGCACTCGATGTCGAGCGGCGGCGGGCCGGACCTCTCCTCCGCCACACCCGTGGACCGCGAGCAGTGGCGGGCTCAGGTCAAGAAGGTGCTGCAGCGATCCGGGCTGATCGGCGAGCAATCACCGGCCGGTCCGGTGGAGGACGTGCTCGCCTCGACGACCTACGACGGCATAGTCGTGCACCCCCTCTACACCGAGGGTCCGCCCGAGGCCGGCTCGCCCGGGCTCGCGCCGTTCGTGCGCGGCAGCCGCCCGCAGGGCAGCGTCGCCGAGGGCTGGGACGTGCGGCAGCGGCACGAGAACCCGGATGCCGCCGAAACCAACCGGGAGGTCCTGGCCGACCTCTACAACGGCGTGTCGTCGCTGTGGCTCCGGCTCGGTTCCGGCGGACTGGCGGTCGACGACCTCGCGGACGCGCTGGAAGGCGTCCACTTGGACATGATCGGCGTGGCCCTGGACGCGGGCGAGGACTTCGTCGCCGCAGCCGAGGCGTTCCTGGCGGTGGCCACCGAGCAGGGCGTGCGCGGCAGCGCGCTCAGCGGCAACCTCGGCGCGGACCCGCTGGGCGTGCAGGCCCGGACCGGCCGCCCCGGCGACCGGGACGGCGCGGTGCGGTTGGCGCGCCGCTGCGCCGCGGAGTTCCCGGAGCTGAAGGCGCTGGTCGTGGACGGGTTGCCGTACCACGAGGCGGGCGGCTCGGACGCGCAGGAGCTCGGCTGCTCGCTGGCCGCGGGCACGACCTACCTGCGGTGGCTGACCGAGGCCGGGCTGGACGTCGACACCGCCGCCGGGCTGCTGGAGTTCCGCTACGCGACCAACGCCGACCAGTTCCTGGGCATCGCCAAGCTGCGCGCCGCGCGGCGGCTGTGGGAGCAGGTCACCCGCGCCTGCGGCGCGTCGGAGCCCGCGCGGGCGCAGGCCCAGCACGCCGTGACGTCGGCGGCCATGCTGACCAGGCGCGATCCGTGGGTGAACATGCTGCGCACCACGATCGCGACCTTCGCCGCCGGGATGGGCGGCGCGCAGGCGGTCACCGCGCTGCCGTTCGACGCCGCGATCGGCCTGCCGGACGGGTTCTCCCGCCGCATCGCCCGCAACACGCAAACCCTGCTGCTGGAGGAATCGCACCTGGCGCAGGTGATCGACCCGGCGGGCGGCTCCTGGTACGTCGAGTCGCTGACCGACGAGCTGGCGCAGGCCGCCTGGCGGTGGTTCCAGGAGATCGAGGCCGCGGGCGGGCTGCCCGCCGCGCTCGAATCCGGCCTCGTCGCCGAGCGGCTCTCGGCCACGTGGGAGGAGCGCCGGGCGGCGATCGCGCACCGCGCGGACGCGATCACCGGCGTCAGCGAGTTCCCGAACCTGGACGAGGCGCCGCTGGAACGCGAGCCCGCACCGCAGCAGCCTTCGGGCGGCCTCCCGGTGCACCGCTACGCCGAGGACTTCGAGCGGCTGCGCGACGCCGCCGACGCGCAGCTCGCCGAGACGGGCAACCGCCCGACGGTGTTCCTCGCGACGCTCGGCTCGCTCGCGGCGCACAACGCGCGCGCCTCGTTCGCGCGGAACCTGCTCGCCGCAGGCGGCATCGAAAGCACCGACGCCGGAGCGATGGAGTCCACAGAGGACGTTCTGGCGGCGTACGCCGGCGCGCCGGTGGTCTGCCTGTGCTCCAGCGACAAGGTTTACGCCGAGCGCGCCGCGGAAACCGCCGCGGCGCTCAAGCAGGCCGGGGCGAAGCACGTGCTGCTGGCCGGAAAACCGGGCGATCCGCCACCGGAGGGCGTCGACGGGTTCGTCTTCGCCGGGTGCGACGCGCTGGCCGTCCTCACCGACGTCCACGAGAAGCTGGGAGTGGGCCGATGACGCAGATCCCGAACTTCGCCGACATCCCGCTGGATGCCACCCCCGCCGCCGACCCGGCCCGGTGGCAGGCCGAGATCCTCGCCGCCACCGGCAAGGAGGCCGACGCCCTGGTCTGGGAGGCGCCGGAGGGCATCGGCATCAAGCCGCTCTACACCTCGGCCGACGTCGAGGGGCTCGAATTCCCGCACACCTACCCGGGTTTGGCGCCGTTCCTGCGCGGGCCGTACCCGACGATGTACGTCAACCAGCCGTGGACGGTGCGGCAGTACGCCGGGTTCTCCACCGCCGAGGAGTCCAACGCCTTCTACCGCCGCAACCTGGCCGCCGGGCAGAAGGGCCTGTCGGTGGCGTTCGACCTCGCCACCCACCGCGGCTACGACTCCGACCACCCGCGCGTCGCGGGCGACGTCGGCATGGCCGGGGTGGCGATCGACTCGATCTTCGACATGCGCCAGCTCTTCGACGGCATCCCGCTGGACCGGATGAGCGTGTCGATGACCATGAACGGCGCGGTGCTGCCGGTGATGGCGCTCTACATCGTCGCCGCCGAGGAGCAGGGCGTCGCGCCGGAGAAGCTGGCCGGGACCATCCAGAACGACATCCTCAAGGAGTTCATGGTCCGCAACACCTACATCTACCCGCCGCAACCGTCGATGCGGATCATCTCCGACATCTTCGCCTACACCTCGCAGCGGATGCCGAAGTTCAACTCCATCTCCATCTCCGGCTACCACATCCAGGAGGCCGGGGCGACCGCTGACCTGGAGCTGGCCTACACCCTCGCGGACGGCGTCGAATACCTGCGCGCCGGGCGGCAGGCCGGGCTGGACATCGACGCCTTCGCGCCCCGGCTGTCGTTCTTCTGGGGCATCGGGATGAACTTCGCGATGGAGGTCGCGAAGCTGCGCGCGGCGCGGCTGCTGTGGTCGAAGCTGGTGCAGTCCTTCGAGCCGCAGAACCCGAAATCGCTGTCGCTGCGCACCCACTCGCAGACCTCCGGCTGGTCGCTGACCGCCCAGGACGTCTACAACAACGTGGCGCGCACCTGCGTCGAGGCGATGGCCGCCACCCAGGGCCACACCCAGTCGCTGCACACCAACGCGCTCGACGAGGCGCTGGCGCTGCCCACCGACTTCTCCGCGCGCATCGCCCGCAACACGCAGCTGCTGCTGCAGCAGGAATCCGGGACCACGCGGGTGATCGACCCGTGGGGCGGCAGCTACTACCTGGAGCGCCTCACCAAGGACCTCGCCGAGCGCGCCTGGGCGCACATCGCCGAGGTCGAGGACGCGGGCGGCATGGCGCAGGCCATCGACGCCGGCATCCCCAAGCTGCGCATCGAGGAGGCCGCGGCCCGCACCCAGGCCCGCATCGACTCCGGGCGGCAGCCGCTGATCGGCGTCAACAAGTACCGCTACGACGGCGACGAGCAGATCGATGTGCTCAAAGTGGACAACGCCGGGGTCCGCGCGCAGCAGCTGGAGAAGCTGCGGCGGCTGCGCGCGGAGCGCGACAGCCAGGCCTGCGAGGACGCGCTGCGCCGGCTCACCGCGGCTGCCGAGGCGTCGATGTCGGACGAGCGGCCCGACGACCTGGCGCACAACCTGCTGACGCTGGCCGTGGACGCGGCGCGGGAGAAGGCGACCGTCGGCGAGATCTCCGATGCGCTGGAGAAGGTCTTCGGCCGCCACTCCGGGCAGATCCGTACGATCACCGGCGTGTACCGGGACGAGTCGGGGCCGTCGGAGCAGCTGGAGGCGGCCCGCCGGCAGGTGGTGGACTTCGCCGAGGCCGAAGGCCGCCGGCCGCGCATCCTGGTCGCCAAGATGGGGCAGGACGGCCACGACCGCGGCCAGAAGGTGATCGCGACCGCGTTCGCCGACCTCGGCTTCGACGTCGACGTGGGCCCGCTGTTCCAGACCCCGGCCGAGGTGGCCCGCCAGGCCGCCGAGTCGGACGTGCACATCGTCGGCGTCTCCAGCCTCGCCGCCGGGCACCTGACCCTGGTGCCCGCGCTGCGCGACGAGCTGGCCGGGCTGGGCCGGGAGGACATCATGGTCGTCGTCGGCGGGGTCATCCCGCCGGCCGACTTCGACGCCCTCCGGCAGGCCGGGGCCAGCGCGATCTTCCCGCCCGGCACCGTGATCGCCGACGCCGCGCTGGGCCTGCTCGAAGAACTCCGCACCCGACTCGACCACTGATCATGCCGCGACAGATCGACGTCCAGGACTACGCCAAGGGCGTGCTCGCCGGTTCCCGCACCAAGCTGGCGCAGGCGATCACGCTCGTCGAATCCACCCGCGCCGACCACCGCGCGCTGGCCCAGGAGCTGCTCGTCGAGCTGCTCCCGCACAGCGGCGGCGCGCACCGCGTCGGCATCACGGGCGTGCCCGGGGTGGGCAAGTCGACGTTCATCGAGGCGCTGGGCTCGATGCTGACCGCGGCGGGGCATCGCGTCGCGGTGCTCGCGGTCGACCCGTCGTCGACCCGCAGCGGCGGCAGCATCCTCGGCGACAAGACGCGGATGGGCAGGTTGGCCAGCGACCCCGCGGCGTTCGTGCGGCCGTCGCCGTCGGCGGGCACGCTCGGCGGCGTCGCGCGCGCGACGCGCGAGACGATCGTGCTGATGGAGGCGGCCGGATTCGACGTCGTGCTGGTGGAAACCGTCGGCGTCGGCCAGTCCGAGGTGACGGTCGCGGGCATGGTGGACTGCTTCCTGCTGCTCACCCTGGCCCGCACCGGCGACCAGCTGCAGGGCATCAAGAAGGGCGTGCTGGAGCTGGCGGACGTCATCGCGGTCAACAAGGCCGACGGCGACCACGCGGCCGAGGCCCGCAAGGCGGCCCGCGAGCTCCGCGGCGCGCTGCGCCTGCTCACCCCGGTCAGCGCCGCCTGGACGCCGCCGGTGCTGACCTGCAGCGGCCTGCAGGAGCTCGGGCTGGACACGGTGTGGGAGCAGATCGAGCAGCACCGGGCGGCGCTGGACGAGGCCGGCGAGCTGGCCGACAAGCGCAGCCGCCAGCAGGTCGAGTGGACCTGGGCCCTGGTGCGCGACCAGCTGATGTCGGAACTCACCCACCACCCGGCGGTCCGCGCGATCGTCGGCGACGTGGAAACCCGGGTGCGGGCGGGAGAACTCACCGCGAGCCTGGCGGCGGAACAGCTGCTCGACGCCTTCCGGAAGACCACGTAGGACGAGGGCGGATACTGTCCCCGTCCAGCAGTCCCGACCCGGAACCGGTGAGCCATGCGGATCAGCGTTGACAACGCCTCGGGCGTCGCGCCCTTCGAGCAAGTGCGGTCGGCGATCGCGGAGCAGATCAACAGCGGCGAGCTCCCGGTGGGCACCAAGCTGCCGACGGTCCGCGCCCTGGCGGCGGAGCTGGGCATCGCGGCGAACACGGCGGCGAAGGCCTACCGGGAACTGGAACAGGCGGGACTGCTCGAAACCCGTGGCCGCGCAGGCACTTTCGTCAGCGATGCGGGCAACCAGGCGGCGGCCCGAGCGGCGGAAGCGGCAGCGACCTACGCCCAGATCACCCACGCCCTGGGAATCTCCAGGGATGAAGCGTTGGCGATCGTGAAAGCGGCGCTCAAGGCGTGATCGCTCCTTCCCGCTGCGCGATCTTTTCGTTCCGCCCCGCAGGCGCTCGGTCGCGTGCTAGCGTGCCGACGAACGTGAGATGGCAAGAAATGCCGGATTTTTCGGGATTTCGTCTGTCCACAAGTGATTCTTAGGCTCCGGGGGGAGGGCGCTGTGCGGGCAGCCACGAGCGAACTTCCGGCTTTCCCGTTCACCACCGCGGACGGCAGCGGGGATGTCGAACGCATCCTCAGGTTGCGCGACGAGCAGCCGATCTCGCGCGTGCTGCTGTCCGGCCAGCCGGTGTGGCTGGTCACCACGTACTCCGACGTGCAGGCGGTGCTGCAGGACCCGCGGTTCAGCCTGGCCCGGGCCATCGAACCGGACATCCCGCGGCTCGGCATCCTGGAGATGCCACCGGGGCTGCTGATCACCACCGACCCGCCGCAGCACACCCGGTTGCGCAGGCTGGTGGCGAAGGTGTTCACCGCGCGGGGCGTGGAGCGGCTGCGGCCCCGCGTGCAGGAGGTGGTCGACCGGCTGCTCGACCGGCTGCCGGAAGCGCCACCACCAATCGACCTGATCGAGCACTTCGCCGCGGCGCTGCCGATCGAGATCATCTGCGAGATGCTCGGCGTGCCCGAATCCGACCGCGCCGACTTCCAGGAAGCGACCGAATTCATCCTGTCCGTGACCGGTCGCTCCGGTGACGAGGTCCAGGCGGCGTGGGTGCGCCTGTGCGAATACATCGCCGCGCTCGTCGCCGAGAAGCGCGACCGCCCGACCGACGACCTGCTCAGCTTGCTGATCGCGGCCCGCGACGAGGGCGACCGGCTCAACGAGGACGAACTCGTCCTCTTCGGACTCACGCTGCTCACCTCCGGGTACGAGACCACCAAGAACCAG
Organism: Saccharopolyspora sp. NPDC003752; assembly: GCF_053605825.1. Classification (NCBI taxonomy): domain Bacteria; kingdom Bacillati; phylum Actinomycetota; class Actinomycetes; order Pseudonocardiales; family Pseudonocardiaceae; genus Saccharopolyspora; species Saccharopolyspora sp. NPDC003752. The sequence goes on from NZ_JBSGJZ010000030.1 coordinate 40,403, forward strand.
CTGGCCAATTCGGTGCTGGCGCTGCTCGACGAGCACCCCGACCAGTGGCGACGCCTCGTCGAGCACCCCGAACTGGTGCCTTCCGCCGTCGACGAGCTGCTGCGCTACGTGCCACTGTTCGGCTTCAGCGTGATCTTCCCGCGGGTGGCCACCGCGGCCGTCGAGCTCAGCGGCGTGACCATCGGCGAAGGGGACACCGTGCTGGTGGCGCTGACCTCTGCCAACTTCGACGCGGCCGTGTTCGACGCCCCGGACTCCTTGGACCTGGAACGCGACGACAACCGCCACCTCGCCTTCGGCAGCGGCGTCCACCGCTGCCTCGGCGCGCAACTGGCCAAGATCGAGCTGGAGATCGCCCTCACCGGCCTGCTCCAGCGCTTCCCGAACCTCCGCCTCGCGACCGGCGAAGTCGCGTGGAAGAACGGCGCGTTCATCCGAAGCCTCCACGCGCTGCCGGTCACCTGGTGACCGGTACGCCGGTCAGCCCACCTCGGCCTGCAACCGCATGGTGTTGATCGCCAGGACAGGTCAGCTGCCACGCCAGGCCGCGGAAGAAGCCTTCGCGGGGACAAGTTCGTCCTTCTGGGGCAACGGTTTTGGCCATTCTAAATTGATCGACGACAGCTCAGCAGCGGGATAACCTGCCGGTGGTGGGTGCCGAACCGAGCGGAACCCACCGAGGTCCCAGAGTTCAGCCACCGGCAAGGTTCCGCCGGAGTGGTTCCTCCCGGACGGCTCCACCACGTCCGCGCGCGACCGGGCCGGTCAGATCCCTCCCCAGGAGGCGTTGTGCGCGCGACCGAGAGCGATCTCCCGGTTTTCCCGTTCACCACCGCGGACGGCAGCAGCGATCACCACGAACGATTGGTCCGGCTGAGCGACGAGCAGCCGATCACCAGGGTCCTGCTGTCCGGTCGGCCGGTCTGGCTCGTCACCCGCTACGCCGAGGTCAACGCCGTGCTGCTCGACACGCGGTTCAGCCTGGCCCGCGCCATCGACCCGGGCATCCCCCGAGTGGGCAACTTCGAGCTGCCGCCGGAGCAGATCCTGGCCACCGACCCACCGGAGCACACCCGGCTGCGCAAGCTGGTCGCGAAGGTGTTCACCTCCCGGCAGATCGAACAGCTCCGGCCGCGCGTGCAGGAAGTGACCGACCGGCTGCTGGACCGGCTCGCCGAGCTGACACCCCCGGTCGACCTGATCGAGCACTTCACCGCCTCGCTGCCCATCGAGATCATCTGCGAGATGCTCGGCGTGCCCCACCAGGACCGGGACGACTTCCAGGACTGGACCGAGCGCATCCTCACTGTGACGGGGCTGCCGCCCGAGGAGGTCCAGGCGGGGTATGCGCGGATGGGCGGCTACATCGCCGGACTCATCGCCGACAAGCGCCGCACCCCCACCGACGACCTGCTCAGCCTGCTCATCGCGGCGCGCGACGAGGACGACCGGCTCACCGAGGACGAACTCGTGACGCTCGGATTCACACTGCTGATCGGCGGGCACGAGACCACCAAGAACCAGCTGGCGAACTCGGTGGCCATGCTGCTCGCCGACCACCCCGACCAGTGGCGCCGGCTGATCGAGCACCCCGAGCTCATGGGGCCCGCGGTGGACGAGCTGCTGCGCTACCTCCCGCTGTTCAGCTACGAGGTGGCTTTCCCCAGGGTCGCCACCGCGACGGTCGAGCTGGGCGGGGTGACCATCGCCGAGGGTGACACCGTGCTCGTCTCGCTGAGCTCGGCGAACCGCGATGCCGCGGTGTTCGACGCTCCCGACGACTTCGATCCCGCCCGCCTGCCCAACCGCCACCTGGCCTTCGGCAACGGCATCCACCGCTGCCTCGGCGCGCAGCTGGCCAGGATCGAGCTGGAGATCGGGCTCGGCGAACTCGCCCGGCGCTTCCCGCGACTGCGCCTGACCGACGCCGAACTGCCCTGGAAGACCGGCGGTCTCGTCCGGGGCCTGCACCAGCTCCGGGTCGAATGGTGAGCCAGCTCGGCCCGGGGTGACCAGGACGTCCTGCACTTCGCAGGTGGAGGGGCAACTTTCAGGCGACTACCGCGAGCAGGGCCGTCGCCGCGTCGATCAGGGCGGGATCACCTTGCGCGGCTACTCGTCGGCGGGCTTCGGTGACGGTGATCCCCCGGGTGGCGAGCCGCCAGAGGTCGTCCGGGCGCATGGTGATCGTCGCTGCTGGTTCACCGGCGGGTTCCGCCTCGTCACCGGCCATTCGCCAGCGGCCCTCGTCGGACATCGCGTGCCAGGTGCCGCCGGACGGACCGGTGACGACGACGCGGACCGCGGTGCCGTGCGGGCGGGCGACTTCGCGCAGCGCGTGGGGCAGTGCGCGCAAGAACGTGTCCAGCACGGGATGCACCAGTTCGGGCCGGTCGGCACCAGGCCGCCCCACCGCGTCCCGGATCTGCTGCTGGTGCACCCAGAACTCGGTGTAGTCGCGAGCGATGTCCAGCCAGGCCGGGCTCGGACCAGGGCCGGCCCAGGACACGTCCAGCGCGGCCGGACCGGTGAGGTCGAAGGTTGCCCAGAGCCGGTCCAGCTCCGGGCCGAGGTGCGCCAGCAGCCCGATCATCAGCTCCGGGCTGCACTGCCGCGCGGCTCGGACGAATTCGTCGTTGGTGCGGGCCAAATAGCCCGGCAGGGTCTCGTCGTTGGCGAAGGTCGCCCCCGCGAAGCCGTCCCGGCTTCCCGAAATCCGCCGCAGGTAGTCGTTCAGGACGTGCCCGACCACGTCGTGCACGTCCCAACCCGGGCACACCGTTTCCCTCGCCCAGTCCTCGGCGCTCAGCGACCGGAGCAGCGCGAGCAGCTCCTGCCGCTCCTGGCCGAACAGGGGGCGAACGTCCAGCACGGGCCCGAAGATCGTCATGCCAGGAATGCTCCCACCACCTGCACGCCGCAGCCATCGAATTTGTCCTGCCCGAAGCCCAGGTCAGCCGGCGGGGACGCGCCACAGCCGCACGACGCCGTCATCGCCCGCGGTTGCCAGGGTGCGGCCGTCCGGGCTGAACGACATCGCGCTGACGCGGTCGATCGACGAGCCGATCTGCTCGTTGCCGGCCACGTTCCACAGCCGCACGGTGCTGTTGTCCTTGATGGCGAGCACGCTTCCGTCCGGGTTGGGCACCTGCCAGGAGCCGTCGGGAATGGTGCTGGGCTGGCGGATCTGGTTGCGGCTGGACAGGTCCCACAACCGCAGCCAGTTGGTCTCGGTGGACGCGCTGTCGGTCTCGTCGTCGGACGTGGTCGCGGTGGCCTTGCCCACGGTCATCAGGACGCGTCCGTCGGGGCCGAACGCGGTGGTGCTGAGGCTCTCGGCCCGGGGCAGGCTGATCGGGTCGCCGATCTGCTGACGGGTGGCCAAGTCCCAGAGGATCACGGCGCTGACGTCGTTCTCGGACCCGGACTCGTCGGACCACTGCACGCTGATCGCGACGGTGCGGCCGTCCGGGCTGAAGGTGATCCCAGGACCGCCGTACCCCTCGTTCCGGACGGTGAGATCGCCGGTCGGCTGGCCGCTGGCCGCGTCCAGCAGCCGCACGAGGTCCACGCCCTCGTTCTCGTTCTCGTTGTCCTCGTAGCCGACGGCCAGGTAGCGGGCATCCGGGCTGAACACCAGCCACTCGGACCACGCGGCCAGCTCGCCGACCCCGACGATCGGGTGCTGGCCGACCTGGGCACCGCTGGCCACGTCCCACTGCCGCACCGAACCGCTGGAGCCGGCGTAGATCGCGGCGATCAGGGTTCGGCCGTCCGGGCTGAACACGAGGTCGTTCAGACCGTCGAGCGGGCCGATGATCTGGCCGACCTGTCGCTGTTCGGCGACATTCCACAGCTGCACGGTGCTGTCCTGGTGGACGGTCGCCAGGGTGCGGCCGTCCGGGCTGAACAACACACGCCGGGCCGGGACGGCAGCGGCCATCGAACCGACCTGGGCAACCTGCGGTGGCGGCGGGGAGACCTGCGGTGGCGGCTGCAGCGCCCAGATCAGGACGCCGACCAGAGCCAGCGCGACGGCGGCGATGCCGAGGCCCAGCAAGCCCCGCCGGGCGCCCCCGCCGGCCGTCGGCTCGGTGCGCGTGGGCGGGGTTTCCTCCGCGGTGGCCTCGCGGGTCGGACCGGTGGCCACCCGGGTGGACACCACCGTCGGCGTGCCGGTGATCTCAGTCGGCACCTGCGACGCGTCGAGGAGCCGGGCGATGTCGGCGTTGCGCTGCGCGATCAACCGGTGCACCCCGGCGGGCCACGGCCGCGCGGACGGCGCGATCTGGCCGATCGATTCCAGCAGCTCGGCCGGGGTCGGCCGCTCGGCGGGGTCCTTGGCCAGGCACGGCTCGGCGATGCGCCGGACCGCGCCGGGAACCCCGGAGAGGTCCGGGTCGACCTGCACGACGTTGTTCAGGGTTTGCAGGGTCGCCGTGTCGGTGAACGGGCTGCCACCCGTGCAGGCCGCGACGACGACCGAGCCGAGGGAGAACACGTCGCTGGCCGAGGTCACCGGCTCGCCCTTGGCCTGCTCGGGGGACATGTACTCGGGCGAGCCGACCAGCCAGCCGGCCCGGGTCAGGTCGCCGGCCCGGTCGCCGTTGACGGCCCGGACGATGCCGAAGTCGATGACCCGGGGACCGTCGTCGGCGAGCAGCACGTTGGACGGTTTCAGGTCCCGGTGCACCAGCCCGGCCCGGTGGATCTGGACCAGCGCGGTGGTCAGCCCGGCGGCCAAGCGCAGCACCGAATCCTCCGGCAGCGCACCGATGGCCGCGGCCGTCTCGTGCAGCGAGGGACCGGGCACGAAAACCGATGCCAGCCACGGCGTGGGCGCGTCCGGGTCGGCATCGATGACCGCGGCGGTGTACGCGCCGGACACCGCGCGAGATGCCTCCACCTCGCGGCGGAACCGCTCCCGGAACCCGTCGTCCTCGGCGAACTGCTCGTGCACCAGCTTCAGCGCGACCAGCCTGCCATCGGGGCCACTTCCCAGCAGCACCCGCCCCATCCCGCCCCGGCCCAGCTCCGCGAGCACCCGGTACTGCCCGACCTCGCGCGGGCCCGACAGACCTAACGGCCGCACGACGACCCCGTTCCAGTCCGTGCCGAAATGGCGGCCGGAACACCGCCGGACATCGCATCGCCTGCCATGATCCCCTCTCCAGGACCGCGCGGATCCAGATCATGGATCTTCCCAGGAAGGGCCCCTGCGCGGAAGCGGAACGGCGCATCGCGCGACCCCGTCCGCCCAATTAGGACAGGACGGGACGGCTCAGCCCACTTCGGCCTGCAGGGCTCGCATGGTGTTGATCTCGTCCTGCTGGGTCACCAGGACGTCCTGGGCCATCGCGTGGACCTGCTCGTCCAGGCCGCCTGCCATGACGTCGGTGGCCATCGTCAGGGCGCCTTCGTGGTGGGCGATCATCAGCCGCAGGAACAGCCGGTCGAAGTCCGCACCCTTGGAGTTCCCGAGCTGCGCCAGCTGTTCCGGGGTCGCCATGCCCGGCATGCTCGCGTGATCGTGCCCGCCGCCGTGGCCGCCGTGTCCACTGTGGCCGGTCTGCTCGTCGAGGCCGCGGGTGGCCAGCCAGCCCTGCATCGCGCCGATCTCCGGGCCCTGCGCGCCGCCGATGCGCTCCGACAGCGCGCGAACCTTGGGATTCTGCACGCGTTCCGGGGCCAGCGACGTCATCTCCACCGCCTGCTGGTGGTGCGCGATCATCATGCGCACGTAGTCCGCCTCGACCTCGACCGGCGTGCTCCGCTCCGGCGCCGCGCTCGCCACCACCTGCGGCTGGTCGCCCGGCGCACCCGGCAGTACCACCGGCGGCGACGCCTGCTCCGTCGCGCAACCGGCCAACGCGCCCACCGCCAGAAGCAACGCGGCTGTTAACCGGCGCATCGATTCCTCCTCGTGTTGCAGGCAATTGCGGCCAATTGGCCGATGGGGACACGATCCGGACATCACAATACTGATCTCCAGCGGTACTCGGTACCGCCCATTTCGACTGCCCGGACCCAGGGCAGCGACGAGCATGGGAGTGGATGGTCTTGAAACCGAGCCCCAGGGGAAGGTTGCGCGTGCTGGGCGCCGCGCTCGGAGTGTTGACTCTCGGCTTAGCGCTCGCCCCGGCATCCGCGGCGACGCCCCCGAACAACGGCCCCGAGGAACTCTCCGCGCAGACCGTCGCCGCGCCGGCCGGCGACGTCAGCAAGAGCGAGAACATCGAGCACGTCACGAACCTGCCGAAGCAGGCGCCGTTCAACACGCTCGAAGCCTTCGGCACCGACATCGCCTTCAAGCAGGACTACGCGTACGTCGGCAACTACGACGGATTCGTCGTCTACGACATCAAGAACCCGAAGAAGCCGCAGATCGTCACGCAGGTGCTCTGCCCCGGCGGCCAGGGCGACGTTTCCGTCTCCGGCAACCTGCTGTTCGTCTCCACCGACTACCCGCGCACGAACAACACGTGCACCAGCGAGAAGACCGACGCCAAGGACCCCAACGGCTGGGAGGGCATGAAGGTCTTCGACATCAGCGACCCGGCCAAGCCGCGCTACGTGTCGGCGATCGCCACCGACTGCGGCTCGCACACCCACACCCTGGTGCCGGACAAGGCCGGCGAGGCGGTGTACCTGTACATCTCGTCGTACGGCCCGCGGGCGGAATTCCCGAAGTGCCAGCCGCCGCACGACAAGATCTCCATCATCAAGGTGCCGCTGGACAACCCGGCGGAACCGGTGATCGTGGACGCGCCCGTGCTGTTCCCGGACGGCGGCAACCCGGGCACGCCGGACACCAGCGCGACCACCGGTTGCCACGACATCACGGCGTTCCCGGAGAAGGACCTCGCCGCCGGCGCCTGCATGGGTGACGGCGTGCTGCTGGACATCTCCGACCGGGAGCAGCCGCGGGTGATCAACCAGGTCCGCGACGAAGAGAACTTCGCGTTCTGGCACTCGGCGACGTTCAACAACGAGGGCACCAAGGTCGTCTTCACCGACGAGCTCGGCGGCGGCGGCGCGGCCACCTGCAACGAGGCGACCGGCCCGACCCGCGGCGCCAACGGCGTCTACGACATCGTCGGCTCCGGCGCGGACTCGAAGCTGGAGTTCCGCAACTACTTCAAGATCCCGCGGCACCAGGCCGACACCGAGAACTGCGTGGCGCACAACGGTTCGCTGATCCCGGTCGACGGCCGCGACATCATGGTGCAGGCCTGGTACCAGGGCGGCGTGTCGGTCTGGGACTTCACCGACTCCACCAAGCCGGAGGAGATCGGCTTCTTCGACCGCAGCGCGTTCGACCCGTCGAAGCTGCAGACGGCGGGTTCCTGGTCGGCGTACTACTACAACGGCTACATCTACTCCAGCGGCATCCAGGAAGGCCTGGACGTGCTGGACATCAAGGACAAGCGGACGGACCCGGCGAAGAAGGTCCGCTTCGAGGAGTTCAACCCGCAAACCCAGCCGGTGTACCAGAACTGAGCCGGTGGCGACGTGACGCGGCCCCCGCCGGAACCTCCGGCGGGGGCCGTGCCGCGTTCCCGGGCTAGTCCTTCGCGCCGAGGAAGTCGGGGACGTCGAAGGCGAACAGCGGTTCTCCGAAGTGGGCTCCCGCGGCGACCTCGCAGCCCATCTCGCGCCAGGTGGCCGCCTGCTCCGCCGTGTCGATCCCGCCCACCCACAGGCGGGCTCCGCAGGCGTCGACCAGCGGCACCAGGGCCCGGAGCGCCTGCACCTCCGGCACGTCCGCGGACTCCGCCGCGTGCACCAGGTCGACGAGGTCGTCGCACAGGCGCACCGAGTCGACCGGGAGGTCGCGCAGCAGGCGCAGTTCGTCCGCGGAGCCGCGGAAGCTGTGCAGCGAGGTCTTGATGCCGCGGCTGTTGAGGTAGCGGACGTTGTCCCGGGCTTCCTCGTGGTCGCCGCTGATCGCAGCCATCGGCATGCACAGCCGCATCCAGGTCGCGTCGATGTCGCAGGAGGCCAGCACCCGGTGGATCACCGCCGCCAGGTCCGGGTCCTGACCCTGGTTCGGGCTCAGCGACAGCTGCAGCTGCACCGGGTACCCGGCCGCGTGCCACTCGCACAGCTGCCGCCACGCGGTTTCCAGCATCCAGTCCCGCAGCGACAGGGTGACCCCGGAGCGCTCCGCGAGGCGCTGGCACTCGAAGTGCTCCAGGGTGCCGTATTCGCTCGTCTCCCAGCGGAGTTCGGCCTCCAGCGCGACCAGCGCACCGTCGTCCATGCGGGCCAGCGGCCGGTAGAGGACCTCGAATTCGCCGAGCTCCAGCCCGCCGGGCATCACCGCAGCGAGCTTCGACTCGATCCGCTCCTCCGGCGCCGTGTCCGGGTCGAACAGCGCCCACTGCCGCTTCCCCGCGGCCGCCGCGCGGCGCAACGCGACGTCCGCCGCCCACAGCATGCTCGCCGCGTCCGCGTCGGCCGCCATCCGCTCCACCACGCCGATCCCGGCCGACGCCGCGATGCCCTGGTCGTCGCCGACGTAGACCGGCTCCGCGAGCAGATCGTTGATCTGCTGGGTCAACGTTGTCACCGGCGGTGTCTTCTCCTGCTGCCAGAGCAGGATCGCGAACTCGGTGCCGCCGAACCGCGCGACGATCGCCTCCTCGTTCTCGACCAGCTGCTCCAGCCGCCGGGCCACGGCCTTGATCACCCGGTCGCCGACCTCGTAGCCGAGGCCGTCGTTGATCAGCTCGAAGCCGTCCAGGCCCAGGTGGTAGAGCGCGATCCGGGCGTCGCCCGGCAGGTTCGCCAGCGCCGTCTCCAGGCGGGTGTGGAAGAACTGCCGGTTCGGCAGCCCGGTCAGCGCGTCGTGCAGGGCCTGGTACTGGAAGCGGTCCTGCAGCAGGTGCAGCTCGGTGATGTCCTCGACCATCGTGACGAAGTGCCGCGGCGCGCCGTCGGAGCCCCGCAGCACCGACACCGCCAGGTAGACCCACGCCTCCTCGCCGGTGGCGTGCTGCAGGCGCTTGCGGTCGCCGAGCCGCTTCGAGCTGCCGCCCTCGGCGAGCTCGCGGTAGGCAGCCGCCAGGTATTCGGCGTCGTCGGGGTGGAACAGGTCGTGGATCGTCATCGCCGCCAGGTCGTGCGCCTGGTAGCCGAGGGTGTTCTCGAACGCCGGGTTCACCTGCACGAACTTGCCCTCCAGGTCGCAGATCGCGACCCCGATGGGCGTCGTCGTGAACACCTCGCCGAATCGAGCCTCGCTGGCCGCGAGCTCCCGGTCGGCCTTCAGCTTCGAGCGCAGCAGCGCCTTCTTCAGCGTCTCCTGCTGGACGAAGGTGCTCTCCCGGTCGGCGGCGGCGTAGCCGGCCGCGACCGCGGTGACCAGCCCGAGGATCCGGCGCACCGCGTCGTTCCCGGGCAGCTGGACCAGCTCGTCGCGCAGCAGGTTCAGGCTCAGCGGCAGGCTGTCCTCCCCTGTGGCGTGCATCTCGACCAGCCTGCTGCCGACGGTGCGCCCCACCTCGTCCACCGCGGACGGATCGTCCAGGGCGCCGACGACGCGGTCGACGAGTTCCTGCAGCGTCTCCTCGACGGTCTCGCGGGCCAGCGGGATGTAGGACGCCGTGCTGAGCTCCGCCGCCCAGCGGCGCGCCACCTCCGCCCGCCAGCCGGCGTCGTACCTCTTCGGGTCCAGCACGTCCGGCATCCCGCTCGGGGCGTCCGGAGTTCCGTCGCTCATCTCACCCGTCCGTCAACGTTCGGCGAATCGCCCTGGTCGCACACCTTCCTAGCATCATCGGAAATCAGCGCCACGCCCCCCGTGACCCGTCATAGCTTGCGTCCCACCCCCGCGTAGATCTGCGCGCCGCCTGGCTCGTCGGCGGCCCGTTCGGGCCGGTCCGGCCGCCACATCGCGGTGCCGACGACACCCGGCTCCACCAGGTCGAATCCGGTGAACAGCTCGGTGATCTCCGCGTGCGTGCGGGTGTGGATCGGGTCCGAGCTGCGCCGCATGACTTCCACCACACCGGCCATCTCGTCCGGGCTGATGTCGGCGGTGAAGTGCGACAGCGCCAGGTAGCTGCCGGTCGCCAGCGCGTCCCGGTAGCGGGCGATGATCGCCGGGGCGTCCAGCTCGTGCGACACGAAGTGGAACACCCCGGCCATGATCAGGCCGATGGGCTCGTCGAAGTCGAGCAGCCGCCGGGTCTCCGGGTGCTCCAGGATCACGCCCGGCTCGACCAGGTCGGCCTGGATGATGGTGGCGTTGTCGTTGTCCTCCAGCAGCAGCTGGCTGTGCGCGACGGCGACCGACTCGTAGTCCACGTACACGACGCGCGCGTGCGGGTCGGCGGCCTGGGCGATCTCGTGCACGTTGCCCACGGTCGGGATGCCGGAGCCGACGTCGAGGAACTGCCGCACGCCCTGCTGCGCCATGTGGACCACGGCGCGCCGCAGGAAGGCCCGGTTGAGCCGCGCCACGTCGCGCGCGCTGGGCAGTGCGGACAGGAACTTCTCGGCCAGCACCCGGTCGGCGGCGAAGTTGTGCGCGCCGCCCAGCAAGTAGTCGTAGAGCCGCGCCGCGCTCGGGATCTCCTCGTCGACATCCTGGGGTACCCACGTCGCCTGTTCGGTCACGGTTCGCCTCACTTCTCGCGCCGTTGCGTGTCGGCCAGACTACTGGGTGACACCAAACAGCCTGACGGGCGTGACCATGCCGCGACCATCCGTATCGATCGAGACCGGCTTCAGGTGCCGGATCGCGCAGGCAGTCGCGGTGAGCGTCAGTGCGCCTCTTCCAGGGTTTCCCCGTCTGCGACCAGGGCGTCCAGCTCGGCGACGTCCTCGGCGGTGAGCGCCACGCCGGCGGCCGCGGTGTTCTCCTCGAGGTGGCCGATGGAGGAGGTGCCCGGGATCAGCAGGATGTTCGGCGAGCGCTGCAGCAGCCAGGCCAGGGACACCTGGGCCTGGGTCGCGCCGCGGCGCTCGGCGACCGCGCGCAGCACGTCGTCCTGGCGAGCGCGGCTGTCGGCGAAACCGGAGCCCAACGGGAAGAACGGGACGAACGCGGCACCGGCCGCCGCGGTCTGCTCGACCAGGTCGGCCGAGGTCCGGTTCACCACGTTGTAGAGGTTCTGCACGGACGCGATCTCGGTGTGCCGCCGCGCCTCCTCGAACTGCGCGGCGGACACATTGGACAGTCCGATGGCGCGCAGCAGGCCCTGCTCGCGGAGCTCGGCCAGCGCGCCGAGCTGGTCGGCCAGCGCGATGCCCCGGTCGACGGTGTGCCGCAGGTAGACCAGGTCCAGGGTCTCCAGCCGCAGGCGGCGCAGGTTGTCGTGCACCTGCGCGCGCAGCGCGTCGGGGTGGTTCAGCGGCAGCCACGCCGCCTCGTGGTCGCGGTAGGCGCCGATCTTGGTGGCCAGCACGAGCCCGTCGCGGTAGGGCCACAGCGCCTCCGCGATCAGCTCGTTGACCACCCACGGCCCGTAGAAGTCGCTGGTGTCGATGTGGTCGATGCCCAGCTCCACGGCGCGGCGCAGCACCCGGATCGCCTGCTCGCGATCGGCGGGCGGGCCGAACACGCCGGGCCCGGCCAGCTGCATCGCGCCGAAACCGAGCCGGCTCACGGTCAACTCCGCGGTCAGCGGGAACTTTCCACCCAGGGCGGTCGAAGCACTCGTCACGCCGCGATGCTGCTAGAAAACCCCAGCCTCGGCAACAAGCCGTTGCTCACACCTGCGGCATCAGGAGCAGCCAGGTCCCACCGATCACCAACGCGACGAGCCCGGCGAGGAACCAGGTCGCCAGCCAGATCCCGGCGGGCAGCCCGGTGAGCCGGGCGAGCTGGTCGGCGTCGGAGTTCGGGGCGCGGCCGCCGGAGCGCTTGCGGCGCAGCTCGGCGATCGGCCGCAGGCCGCCGAAGAGCAGGAACCAGCTGAACAGCGCGCAGCACAGCGCCTGCCAGGCCGGCGTCGCGAACCAGGACACCGCGAAGATCACGCCGCCGGTGAGCACGATCGACAGCACGCCGTAGGCGTTGCGGATGGCCAGCAGCATCGCGGCGAGCAGCGCGATGCACGCCCACAGCATCACGTGCGCGAGGTCGACGGTGACCAGCCACGCGCCGCCGAGCCCGAGCAGCGACACCGCCGGGTATCCGGCCAGCAGCGTGAACACCATGCCCGGCCCGGTCGGCTTGCCGGTCGACACGGTCAGCCCCGAGGTGTCGGAGTGCAGCCGGATGCCGTTCAGCTTGCGCCCGCTGAGCAGCGCGACCACCGCGTGCCCGCCCTCGTGGGCGATCGTCACCACGTTGCGCAGCAGCAGCCAGGTGTTGCGGCTGAGCACCAGGAGCAGCGAGAGCACGCCCGCGACCAGCGCGGCGACGTTGCCCGAATCCAGCAGTTGCGCGGACCATTCCCGCACTAAATCGTCCACAGTAGACACCCAAGGTCGGCGACAGACCGCGGCCCAGCGTAGCCGTCGCTCAGCCGGAGGCGCGGACGACCAGCTCCGGGGCGATGGCGACGCTGCGGGACGCGCCCTCGTCGCCGGCCAGGTGCGCCGCCAGCATCCGGACCGCCTCCGCCGCGATCTGCTCCTGCGGCTGCCGCACCGTGGTCAGCGCGGGCTGGGCGAGTTCGGCGTACGGGATGTCGTCGAAGCCGCTGACCCGGACGTCCTCGGGCACCCGGACGCCCCGCCGCGCAAGCTCGCTCAGCACGCCCAGGGCGATCGTGTCGTTGCCGCACACGATGCCGTCCGGCAGCGGCCCCTGCGCCAGCAGGCGCTCCCCGGCCTGCTGGCCCCATTCCTTGCTGAAGTCGCCGAGCAGCACGTCGGCGCCGTCGCCCGCGGCGCGCCGGAAACCGTCCAGCCGGGCCTGCGCCGACGAATCGGTGGGCTGCGATCCGACGAACACCAGGCGCTTCGCGCCGAGCCCCAGCAGGTGGCGCACGACCTGGCTCATCCCGGCCTCGTTGTCGACGCCGACCCAGCTGCCCGCGAAGCCGTCCACCCGCAGGTCGAGCTGGATGACGGGAACCCGCCCGGCGGCCGCCGCCAGCACCGCGCCGCTGCGTTCGCGGTGGCACGGGATCATGATCAGCGCGTCGACCCGGCGATCCAGCAGCGCGCGGACCTGGCGCTGTTCGGTTTCCGGCTCGTAGTGCGAGTTCGCGAGCAGCAGGCTGCGCTGCCCGTCCTGCAGCTGCTTCTCCACGGATTCGACGAGCGTGGCGAAGAAGGGGTTGCCGATGCGAGGCACGACCATGCCTATGGTGTGCGTGGTGCGGCTGCGCAGGGATGCGGCGACGACGTTCGGCTCGTAGTCGAGCTCGCGGGCCGCCGCGAGCACCTTCTCCCGGTTCTCCGCCCGCACGCCGCGCTGCCCGGACAGGGCTCGCGACGCGGTCGCGACCGATACACCCGCCCGCGCCGCCACGTCGTGGATCGTGACGCCCACGCCACCTCCTCGGTCTCGTGCCGCCTGGAGCGTAATCGATTTCGCGCTGTTCTCTCCACAGAACCGGGGATTCCCGAACTCGATTTCGCCGATCCGCGGAAACCGATTCCACAGCTCGGATGCCGTTGCCGACCAGCGGCCCGGACCGGGGCGGCGAATACCGGCTGGACGCGTTCCGCGCAGGCCGCTGCCCGGTCAGTCGAAGTAGGTGGCGACGTCCAAGGCGCCTCCCGCGGCCTCGAACTCGGCCCGGGCCGCCCGCCGGAGCTCGGCGTCGGCCAGGTAGTCCACTGTGGTCAGAGCCAGGCCGATCGCGCCGTCGAGGACCGCCCGGTCGCCCGCCGGGGTCGCCGCCGCGGCGGCGAATTCCTCGGTGTGCAGGGCGAGGTTCGGGTCGCCCAGGCCGATCATCGGGTGGATCGCCGGGAGCCGGTAGCTGATGTTGCCGAGATCCGTCGAGCCGGTGAGGTACTCCGGGACGACGCCGCGCGGCAGGGACGTCCGGCCGCGCCGGGCCTGGTGCTGCGCCCAGCGGGCCGCCAGCGCGTCGTTGTGCCGGATGGGCAGGTAAGCGGGGTTGTTGTCCCAGTTCAGCTCGACGCCGCAGCCCGTCATCGAGGCCGCGCCGTGCGCGATCGCCTCGATCCGGGCGGCGAGGTCCTGCAACGAGCCCGGCTCGGCGGACCGGACGTAGAACACCGCCGCGGCGCGGTCGGGCACGACGTTGGGCCGCTTGCCGCCGTCGGTGATGATCCCGTGCACCCGGTCCGTCGACGGCATGTGCTGCCGCATCGCCGCGACGCCCTGGTACGTCGCCACGACCGCGTCGAGCGCGTTGCGGCCCATGAACGGCTGCGCGGCGGCGTGCGCGGCGACGCCGTGGAACACCACCTCCAGCTGGCGTCGCCCGAGGAACGGGTGCGCGGCGATGTCGTGGGAGAACGGGTGCAGCATCACGACCGCGTCGACGTCGTCGAAAAGCCCTGCCCTGGCCAGGTGTTCCTTGCCGCCGCCGCCCTCCTCGGCCGGCGTGCCGACCAGGCTCACCCGGCCGCCGGTCGCCGACACCGCGGTGGCGGCGGCGAGGAACCCGCCGACGGCCGCCGAGCAGATGATGTTGTGGCCGCAGCCGTGCCCGATGCCCGGCAGCGCGTCGTACTCCGCCAGCACCGCGACGTGCGGGCCGTCGCCGCCGGCCTCGACGCGCAGCGCGGTGTCCAGCCCGCCGACACCCACCTCGGCGTCGTGCCCGTGGCGCCGCAGCAGCTCGGCGGCCTGGGCGACGGACCGGTGCTCGGCGAACGCCTCCTCCGGGTGCGCGTGCAGGTCCCGGCTCAGCGCAACGAGATCCTCGGCGTTGTCGTCCACCCACCGCTCGACGTCGGCGCGCAACGTCTCGTCGGCCCCCGCGAACTCGGAGCGGATCGGCTCGGCGGCGGCCACGGCCCGCTCGGTAGCAGCGGAAACGGCGCGGAGGTACGAGTCATCGGGCTGCGTAGGCTGTGTCACACCCAGACTCTAAAACCTGTGGACGACCGGATCACCGCCGCGCGGCGCCGTCCTGCCGGGGAACCGGTCCGAGCACCCGGTGCGCCAGGAGCGTGCCGCCGACGACGGCCGACGGGATCACCACGAGCTGCGCGACCGGGATCAGGCACAGCAGGTAGGTCGGCAGCCCGAAGCCGAAGACCACCGCCCGGTACTGCCGCAGGGCCCGGCGCCGGTCGCGGAAGGTCAGGCCGCGCCGCTGGAACACCAGGCCGACCATCTCCAGGGTGACCAGCCACGCGCCGAAGAACGCGCCCAGCACCAGCGCCGCGATCTGCCCGACCACCGGGATGAACCCGATGCCGAACAGCACGATCGCACCGATCAGTGCCACGCCCACCAGCTTCAGCGAATCCCGCACGCCACGGCCGAGTTGCCGCGCGAAACCGGCGCCGTCGTCGGAGGCGTCCAGCCCGAGCTGCTGCTCCGCCTGCTCGGCGATGTGCTCGTAGAACGGTCCGCCGATGAGCAGCGTGACGGCGATGAACGACACCGATGCCAGCAGCCCGGCGGCGCCGACCAGCGCCACGCCGATCAGGACGCGCAGCGCCTGGCGGGCGGCATCGCCCCAGCTGTCGGCGAACGGCGTCATCCAGGTGACCAGGTCGGGGCTGAAGTAGATCAGCGTGCCGAGGCCGCCCAGCAGCAGCAGGGCGCTGATCAGCGCCGGCAGCGCGCCGAGGAACAGCAGCTTCGGATTGCGCAGGATGATGCCGAAACCGGTGCCGAGCGTGCGGACACCGGAGAGGAACGAACTCATCAGGATTGGTCTCCCGTACGGTGGCGATCAACGCCCACCGTATCGGCCGGGGCCCGGCGGCCGGACGGGAAACGGCGGATCAGCGCGCCACGCGGTGCCGGTTGCGCCGCGGGTGCGGCACCGACCGGGGCCGCCGGCCGTCGGCCGGCCCGGGATGGCGGCGGTCCTCCTGGTGGTTCGCGTGCAGCTCCACCAGCAGGACGTCGGGATTCTCCCCGGCGTGGCTGCGCCAGAGCATCCTCAGCAGCTCGTCCTCGGCGAGCACCCAGCGACGGCCGAAAACATCATCGTCACGCATGGCGGCTCCAGCATCCCCGCGGCTGTTCACGCATGGTGCACGTGCGATCTCTCCCCGTACACCATACCCCGCGAACGACCTTCGGTGATCCGTCTCACCGGGCCGCGGTCCACGGTTGCCCGACCGCAAGAGGTCAACTTAGGTTAGCCTTTCTTTCCAGAACTTCGGGCGGTCGGCCCGAACCGGACGACGAAGGACTTCGGTGATGACGCCTCCCCCAGCAGCTGGTGCCCGGTTCGGCCGTCGGGGCTTCCTGATCGGCACGACCGGCGTGCTCGCCGCCGGACTGGCCGCCGGGCTGACGGCCTGCGGCGGCTCCGGCGGACCGGACGGGACCGGCAACGCCCAGGCCGGGCCCGGATTCCCGGCGAACATCCCCAACCGGTACGGCGCGGCGGAGATCAAGGCCGCGCCGCAGCGCGTCGTCACCCTGGGCATCACCGACCACGACGTGCTGCTGCCGCTGGGCGTGATCCCGGCCGGGCTGACCAAGTGGGGCCCGTGGGACAGCGGCGTCGGCCCGTGGGCGGAGCCGTTCCTGGGCGGCCAGCGCCCCAAGGTGTTCGGCAGCGAGGTCGACGTGGAGGGCGTCATCGCGCTCGCCCCGGACGTCATGATCGCGCTGCAGAGCGCCCTGACGCAGGAGCAGTACAACCGGCTCAGCACCTTCAACCCGGTGGTGGCGCAGCCGCCGAACTCCATCGACTACGGGGTGAACTGGCGGGTGCAGGCGGAGACGATCGGCCAGGCGCTGGGCAAGCAGGCCGAGGTCGCCAAGCTGCTCGCCGACACCCAGGAGCGCATCGACCAGACCCGCCGGGCGAACCCGCTGTTCGAGGGCAAGACCCACGTGACGGTCCGCACCGACTCGGCGGGCACCTACGCCGCCTACACCAAGCAGGACGCCCGCACCGCGCTGCTGGAGCAGCTCGGGCTGCGGTTGTCGCCGGCCATCGAGAACCTCGACAGCGGCGGCAAGTTCAACGTCAAGGTCAGCAAGGAGCAGGTGGGGCTGCTGGATGCGGACGTCGTGATCGTGACGACCGCCAAGGCCGCCGACGTGGACGCGGTCCGCAAGGACCCGCTGCTGAACAACCTGCCTGCGGCCAAGCGCGGATCCCTGGTGCTGCTGGACGACTACGACCTGACCATGGCGCTGGGTTCGGCCACCGTCTCCAGCATCCCGTTCGCCCTGGAGCGGCTGGCGCCGAAGCTGGTCGACGCGCTGAGCTGACGGACCCCGGGTTTGCACCCGGCCCGCGCGACGGCAACGATACGTCGCTGTGACACGCAAGCCCCACGAGCAGGACTCGCCGGACGCGAAATCGCCCGCCCACGTGGACGAGTTGTCCAAGCGGATCATCGAACAGCTGCAGCAGGACGGCCGGCGGTCCTACGCCGCGATCGGCAAGGCCGTCGGCCTGTCCGAGGCAGCGGTGCGCCAGCGCGTCCAGCGGCTGCTGGACTCGGGGATGGTGCAGATCGTCGCGGTCACCGATCCGCTGCAGCTCGGCTTCCTGCGGCAGGCGATGATCGGCGTGACCGTGTCCGGCGACGTGCAGGAGGTCGCGGACCGGCTCGCGGAGCTGCCGGAGATCGAGTACGTCGTGATCACGGCGGGCTCGTTCGACCTGCTCGTCGAGGTGGTGTGCCGGGACGACGAGCAGCTGCTGGACGTGATCAACCGCCGCATCCGAAGCCTGGAGGCCGTCACCGGCACCGAGACGTTCGTCTACCTCAAGCTCCGCAAGCAGACCTACGCCTGGGGCACCCGGTAGGGCCTCACCCCAGGCCGCTCATCACGCGCTCGATGCGGGTGCAGTCCGCCTTGCCGCCGAGCTCCAGGTGCACGCGCTTGAGGTCCAGCAGGCGCTTGACCACGAGATCAATTGTCGTAGATGACATTTGCGACGCTTTTCGTTGTTCATGACGGTCAGTACAATGGATTCCGCATACATCGAATAGCGTGAGGTTGATCATGAGCGCGACGGACAAGCCCGCCGCAACCGGCGCCCGCACCTTCGGCGACCGGGCCCGCGACCACCTGTGGCTGCACTTCGCCGACCACAGCGGCTACGCCGACACCGAGATCCCGGTGATCGTGCGCGGCGACGGCCCCTACGTCTACGACGAGCACGGCAAGCGCTACTTCGACGGCCTGGCCGGCCTGTTCGCGGTCCAGGTCGGGCACGGCCGCGACGAACTGGCCGAGGCCGCGGCGCGGCAGACCAAGCAGCTCGCGTACTTCCCGCTGTGGTCGCACGCGCACCCCAGCGCGGTGGAGCTCGCCGAGCGGATCGCCGCCCAGGCCCCCGGCGACCTCGACCGGGTGTTCTTCACCGGCGGCGGCGGCGAAGCCGTGGAGAGCGCCTGGAAGCTCGCCAAGCAGTACTTCAAGAAGACCGGAAAACCCAACAAGCACAAGGTGATCAGCCGCTCGCTGGCCTACCACGGCACCTCGCAGGGCGCGCTGTCCATCACCGGCATCCCGGGCGCCAAGCAGGACTTCGAGCCGCTGGTGCCCAGCGCGATCAAGGTGCCCAACACCAACTTCTACCGCGCGCCGGTGCACGCCGACGACTACGAGGCGTTCGGCGCCTGGGCGGCCGACGAGATCGCCCGCGCGATCGAGCGGGAAGGCCCGGAGACCGTCGCCGCGGTGTTCCTGGAGCCGCTGCAGAACACCGGCGGCTGCTTCCCGCCGCCGCCCGGCTACTGGCAGCGGGTGCGGGAGATCTGCACCGAGCACGACGTGCTGCTGGTCTCCGACGAGGTGATCTGCGCCTTCGGCCGGCTCGGGCACGACTTCGGCGCCAACCGCTACGGGTACCAGCCGGACATCATCACCGTCGCCAAGGGCCTGACCTCCGGGTACGCGCCGCTGGGCGCGATGATCGCCGACGAGCGGCTGATGGAGCCGTTCCTGGTCGACGGCAGCAGCTTCACGCACGGCTCGACCTACGGCGGGCACCCGGTGGCCTGCGCGGTCGCCATGGCCAACCTGGACCTCATCGAGTCGGAGGACCTCTACGGCCGGGTCCGGGCCAACGAGGCGAACTTCCGCGCCACCCTGGAGAAGCTGCTGGACCTGCCGATCGTCGGCGACGTCCGCGGGGCGGGGTACTTCTACGGCATCGAGCTGGTCAAGGACAAGGCGACCAAGGAGACCTTCACCGCGGAAGACGCGGAACGCGTCCTGCGCGGCTACGTCTCCCCCGCCCTGTTCGAGGCCGGCCTGTACTGCCGCGCGGACGACCGGGCGGAGCCGGTGATCCAGCTGGCCCCGCCGCTGATCTCCACCCAGGAGCACTTCGACGAGGTGGAGCAGATCCTCCGCGCGGTCCTCACCGAAGCCCAGGCCAAGCTCTGACCACCCGACACGCCGAAGCCTGTGGACAACTCAGGGTGGCTGTGGACAACTTCCGCAATTTCAATGGAAATCGGACCTCTGATTTCCATTGAAATTGCGGACCCACCCGCTTGGATGGTCCGATCAGGTGAAAACCGCAGGGGAGGACACCGCTCGGCGCGACGGGGCGGTGAATCCGGTCGGGGCGTGAAAAAGACCCCTTCCGCGAGAGACCGTGTCGTCGCGGAAGGGGCCCAAGTCGTTCGATCGTCAGGCGATGATGCGGATCGGGTCCTCCAGGAGCCCGGTCAGCAGCTGCAGGAACGCCGCGCCGACCGCGCCGTCCACCGCCCGGTGGTCCGCCGACAACGTCGCCCGCAGGATCTTGCGGGCCACGAACTCGCCGTCGCGCACCTGCACCTCGTCGCGGGCCGCGCCGACCGCCAGGATCGCCGCCTCCGGCGGGTTGATCACCGCGCTGAACTGCTCGATGCCGAACATGCCCAGGTTGGAGATCGAGAAGGTGCCGCCGGACATCTCGTCCAGCTTCAGCTTGCCCTCGCGGGCCCGCCCGGCCAGCTCCCGGCTCTCCGCGGCGATCTCCGAGACGCTCTTGCGGTCGGCGTCCTTGATCACCGGCACGACCAGGCCGTTGTCGATGGCCACCGCGACGCCGAGGTTGATGCGCTTGTGCTGCAGCATCTTGTCGCCGGCGAACGAGACGTTCACCGCCGGGTTGGCGCGCAGGGCCGTCGCCACCGCCTTGACGATCAGGTCGTTGACGCTGACCTTCGGGCCGCCCGCGGCCTGCAGGCGCTCGTTGAGGGTCGCCCGGAACGCCATCAGGTCGGTGACGTCGATGGCGCTGGTCAGGTAGAAGTGCGGGGCCTGCTGCTTGCTCTCCGTCAGGCGCTTCGCGGTCACCTTGCGGATGTTGCTGAGCGGGATCTCCTCGACGTCCTCATTGGACACCACCGGAGCGGCGGCCGGAGCCGCGGCCGGGGCCGGAGCAGCGGCGGCCGGGGCGGCCGAGGCGGCGGCCTCGATGTCGGCGCGGATGATCCGCCCGCCGGGGCCGGTGCCCTGCACCGTGGACAGGTCCACGCCCTTCTCCTTGGCGACCGCCTTCGCCAGCGGCGACGCCTTCGGCTTCGCACCCTGCTCGACGGGCGCGGCCGGGGCGGCGGGCTCGGCCGGGGCCGGAGCCTCAGCGGCCGGGGCCTCGGCGGCCGGCGCCGCAGCGGCGGGCGCGGGGGCCGGGGCGGCTTCCGCGGCGGCACCGGAGCCGTCGCCGAGGATCGCGATCGGCGTGCCGATCGGCACCGTCGCACCCGCGTCGACGAGGATCTTCTCCAGCACCCCGTCGTCGTAGGCCTCCAGCTCCATGATGGCCTTGTCGGTCTCGATCTCGGCCATCACTTCGCCGCGCTTGACCTGGTCACCAACGTTCTTGTGCCAGGTCGAGATCACGCCCTCCTCCATCGTGTCGGAGAGCCTCGGCATCTGAATCTCAGTCATGGTCTTCCTCGGGTGAGCACAGGCCTCAGCGGCGGCGGCGACCGACGGCGTCCAGCGTCTGGTGGACAGCGGTGGTCAAGGACTCGGCGGACGGCAGCGCGGCCCGCTCCAACGGCTTGGCGTAGGGCAGCGGGACCTCCGCTGCAGCGACGCGGCGCACCGGGGCGTCCAGGTAGTCGAACGCACCGTCCGAAATGGACGCGGCGACCTCCGCGCCGATGCCGTAGGTCAGCCAGTCGTCCTCGGCGATCACGGCGCAGCCGGTCTTGCGCACCGACTCCACGACGGTGTCGCGGTCCAGCGGCCGCAGGCTGCGCAGATCGACGACCTCGGCGTTGATGCCCTCTTCGGCCTGCAGCTTCTCGGCGACCTGCTGGGCGACCATGGCCATCCGCGAGTAGCCGATGATGGTGATGTCGGTGCCCTGCTTGGTCACCTTCGCCTTGCCGATCTCGGCGGGCTCGACGACGTCCGGGACCTCGCCCTTGGTGTTGTACAGCGCGAGGTTCTCCAGGAACAGCACCGGGTCGTTGTCCCGGATGGACGCCAGCAGCAGCGCCTTGGCGTCGGCCGGGGTGCTCGGCGCGACGACCTTCAGGCCCGGCACGAACGCGTAGTACAGCTCGATGTTCTGCGAGTGGGTGGCGCCCAGCTGCTGGCCGCCGCCGCCCGGCGTGCGCAGCACCATCGGCACGCTGGTCTGCCCGCCGAACATGCCGTAGATCTTGGCCGCGTGGTTGACGATCTGGTCCAGCGCGATCAACGAGAAGTTGATCGTCATCAGTTCGACGACCGGCCGCAGGCCGAGCATGGCGGCGCCGACCGCGGCGCCGACGAAGCCCTCTTCGGCGATCGGGGTGTCGCGCACGCGCTTCTCGCCGAATTCCTTCAGCAGCCCGGCGGTGATCTTGTAGGAGCCTTCGAAGACCCCGATTTCCTCGCCGATGAGGAAGACGTCCTCATCGCGCAGCATTTCTTCGCGAAGCGTGTCGTGCAACGCTTGGCGATAAGAGATGACGGCCAAGGGTTTTTCTCCTGCACAAAAGCATTGGTGAACCCCGTGGACCTCTCCATCGGCGTCGGAGAGATCCACGGGATCTGTGGCGGGGTGTCGCGAAATCGCGGGGCAGAAGCCTCAGAAGACCGGGTCGGCCGGCAGGCGCCGCGAGTCGTTGGCCACCGGGGTGGCGTAGGTGTAGTCGAACAGCGTCGAGGGGTCCGGGTGCGGGCTGTCGTCGGCGAACGCGACCGCCGCGTCTGCCTCGGCCTGCGCCTTGCGCTCGATCTCCACGGCGGCGTCCTCGTCGAGGATGCCCGCCTCGATCAGCTCGGCCCGGAAGTTCGCCACCGGGTCGGCCTGCTTGGCCTTCTCGATCGAGTCCTCGCTGCGGTACTTGGCCGGGTCGACCACCGAGTGGCCCTTCAGCCGCTCGCTGACGGCCTCCAGCAGCGCCGGGCGGCCGTTCTCGCGGGCCTCCTCGACCAGGCGGGTCGCCGCGTCCCGGACAGCCAGCACGTCGTTGCCGTCCACCCGCTCGCCGTGCATCCGGTAGGCGGCGGCGCGCTTGAACAGGTCCGGCTCGGCGGAGGACTTGTCGACCGTGGTGCCCATCCCGAGCTGGTTGTTGATCACCACGAACACCACCGGCAGGTTCCACAGCGCGGCGATGTTCAGCGCCTCGTGGAAGGCGCCGATGTTGGTGGTGCCGTCGCCCATCTGGCACATCACGACCTGGTCGCCGCCGCGGTAGTCGATGGCCATCGCCGCGCCGGTGGCCAGCGGGACCTGCCCACCGACGATGCCGTAGCCGCCCAGCAGCCCGGCCTCGACGTCGAACATGTGCATCGAGCCGCCCCAGCCCTTGGAGGTGCCGGTGGTGCGGCCGTACAGCTCGGCCATGACGCGGCCGGGCTCGATGCCCTTGGCGATCGCGTAGCCGTGCTCGCGGTAGTTGGTGAACAGCAGATCGCTCTTGCGCAGCGCCCGCATCAGGCCGACGACGGTGGCTTCCTCGCCGAGGTTGAGGTGGCAGTAGCCGCCGATCTTGGCCTGGGTGTAGCCCTGGGCCGCGCGCTCCTCGAAGCGGCGGATCAGGGTCATCTCGTAGAAGTAGTCCTTCAGGAGCTCCGGCGACTCACCGGCGAACCGTCCGCCGCCGGAGCCGCGTACCGAACCGGCGCGGCGCGACTTGGTGGCGCGAGTGGCAGGCTTGGTGCGGGTAGCAGTCTGTGCCATCACAGATCCCCTTCTCGTTCGCTCAGCGCTTCTTCGGCGGCGCGACGTGGACCGGCAGGCCGAGCGCGGACATCGCCGCCTCCATGCCGATCTCGCCCAGGGTCGGGTGCGCGTGGATGGTCTCGGCGAGTTCGTCGAGGGTGGCCTCCAGGGCCATGGCGAGGGCGCCCTCGGTGATCAGGTCGCTGGCGGAGTGCCCGATGATGTGCACGCCCAGCACCTCGCCGTACTTCTTGCCAGCGACGATCTTCATGAAGCCCTCGGTGTCGCCGTAGCTCTGCGCGCGACCGAGCGCGGCGAACGGGAACTTGGCGGCGACCACCTCGTGGCCGGCCTCGATCGCCTTGGCCTCGGTGAGCCCGACGCTGGCGATCTCCGGGTGGGTGAAGGTGGCGGCCGGGATGACGTTGTAGTCGATCGCGGCGTGGTGCCCGGCGATCGTCTCGGCGGCGACCACGCCCTGGTGCGACGCGACGTGCGCGAGCAGCGCCTTGCCGGTGACGTCACCGATCGCGTAGACGTGCTCGACGTTGGTGCGCAGCTTGTCGTCGACGGTGATGAAGCCGCGCTCGCTGGTGGCGACGCCGGTCTTAGCCAGGTCCAGGTTGGCGGTGTTGGGCTTGCGGCCGACGCCGACGAGCACCACGTCCGCGTCGATCTGCTGCGGCTTGGCGCCGTCCACGGTGACCTTCAGGCCGTCGGCGGCCTGGTCGACGCGGGACACGGTCGCCTCGGTGAGCACCTTGATGCCGCGCTTGGTGAACGAGCGGCCCAGCGCCTTGCCGACCTCGACGTCCTCGGCGGGCACCAGGGTCTTCTGCATCTCGATGATGCTGACCTCGCTGCCGAGGGTGGCGAACAGGGTCGCCCATTCGGCGCCGACCGCGCTGCCGCCGATGATCGCGATGCGCTTCGGCACCTCGGTGAGCCCGAAGGCGCCGTCGGAGGTGATCACGCCGGGCAGGTCCGCGCCGGGCAGCGGCAGCTGCACGGGGACCGAGCCGGTGGCGATGATGACGTCGCGGGCCCTGACCTGCTCGATGGGCTGCGCGCCGGCCGGTTCGGCGGCGTAGCGCGGGCCGTCGGCGCCCAGCGGCGACTCACCGGTGGCGTAGACGTCCACGGTGGTCGGGCCGGTGAACCGGGCGTGGCCGTTGATCACGGTGACGCCGTTGCTCTTGAGCAGGCCGGCGACGCCGTCGGTGAGGCCCTTGACGACGGCGCTCTTGCGACGCGTGATCGCGTCGTAGTCGACGGTGACGTTCTCGACGTTCACCCCGAAATCGGCCGCGTGCAGCACGGTTTCGTACACCTCGGCCGAACGCAGCATCGCCTTGGTGGGGATGCAGCCCCAGTTCAGGCAGACCCCGCCGGGCCGCTCCTTTTCCACCACGGCGACCGCGAGGCCGCGCTGCGCGGCCCGGATCGCGGCGACGTATCCGCCGGGGCCACCGCCCACCACGAGAAGGTCGAACTCCTGCACTTCGCTGTGCTCCTTTGACTGCACGCGCCGGTTACGGAAAGCCCGGATCGAGCGGGCAATTCTCACTGTGAGTGTCGTGAGCACGACCACTCCCGCGCTATGCCCGCTCGCCCAGACTTCTCACATAACGGATGTGCAGAACGCACATTCCCACGCGTGACACACACAACATGTAACGCGATCATCACCGACAGTATTCGAGACGCCGATCACGTGACCCGAGACACACCCAGGCACGAAAAAGCAAGCGGCGGCGCCGACTCGAAGTCGACGCCGCCGCCAGCAGCCCGAAATATGCGCTTTGACCGAATGTCACGCTTGCACAGTCAAGCGCCTGACCGCGTGAAGTGTGCACAGCCCCTGCGGCCCGACGACGTCGCGCCGGATCTCCAGACCCGCCACCCGGCACTGCTCGGTCAACCACGCCGGGGGCAGTCGCAGCTTGGGGTAGCTGCTCACCGCGAGCTCCCACCGATCTCCGGAGCGTACGTGCAGGAGGTCGTGGACGAGCACGGTGTTGTCGTCGGGGTATTCGAGGAAGCAGGTCAGGATCCGGTCCTCCGTGCTGCGGACCGGGAGGAAGCGGTCCGGGCCCGCCAGCTCCCGCGTCAGGTCGCGGTAGGTGGCGACGAAGTGGCCGCCTGGGCGGAGCGCGCGGGCGACGTCGCCTATCAGGCTGGAAACGTCCTCCCTCGCGGGCAGGTGCGGGAGCGTGTCGCCCATGCACACGACAGCGGTGGCCCCGCCGGGCTCGACGACCTCGGGAAGGGCGTCGCGGATGTCGCCGTGCACGGGCCGGATCGCTTGCCCCGCCTCGGAATCCGCCGCGTGCGCGCCGAGTTCGTCGAGCAGCCGGGAACTGGTGTCCACCGCGATCACCCGGGCGAAGCCGAGCCGGGCCAGCGCCAGCGATTGCACGCCGGGGCCGCACCCGAGGTCGACGGCGACGGCGTCGTCGGTGTGCGCCCGGACGCCGAGCTCGCGGAGGAGTTCCAGTTGCGCCGAAGCGGCCGCCTCGATGTCTCCGCCGAGCATCCAGGTGTAGTGCTCGGCGAGGAGGCGGTCGTAGTGGTCGGCGGCCGCGGTCACGCGGCTCCCTCCTGATCGGCGCTGCCCAGCAGCGGGAGCCGTTTGGTCAGGGCGGTCACCCGGTTCCGCGGACCGAAGATCGCCACCGCGGCCTGCGCGACCTCGTCGCCCGGCGTCCCGGACAGCGTGCGGAGGTAGTCGTCGTAGTCGCGGGCGCGGCGGGCGACCTCGTTGAACCCCACGACGGTCAGATCCTCCCGCTGCTGGGCGCGGTCGTGCAGGTCGCGCAGCCGGTCGGCGTCGGCCACCAGCACCGGGACCGGGTTCGGGTTCAGCCCGGCGTGCACGCCGCCGGAGGCGTCCGCGCCGTCGGCGGCGAGCAGGTGCGGCAGCCGGCCGCCCATGCTCAACCCGACGACCACGGCGGCGTTCACGGCCTCGCCCGCCTCCAGATCCGACCGGACGACGAGAACCAGCTTGGTCGGCAGTGCCACGACTTCCCCTTCGAACGTTCGAGTATTCCTGACGCGAAAAGGTAGTCATTTGAGCGACGTTGGGAACTGCATTCCGATCGTTTGTTTGATATTGGTGGCACAATGCCGACCATGGACGAACTTGATTCGGCGATCGTCGAGCAACTCCAGGCAGATGCGCGGCAGTCCAACCGGGAGCTCGCCCGGAAGCTCGGCATCGCCCCCTCGACCTGCCTGGAACGGGTCCGCTCCCTCACCCAGCGCGGCGTGATCCGCGGCTACCACGCCGACATCGACCTGAACGCGCTCAACCGCGGCGTGCAGGCGTTCATCGCCGTCCAGGTCCGCCCGCTCAGCCGGACCGTCATCGACGCCTTCAAGGACGCCGTGGGGAAGATGCCCGAGGTGCTGGCGGTGTTCGTGCTCGCCGGCGGCGACGACTTCCTGCTGCACGTCGCGGTCCAGGACCTCGACCGCCTGCACTCGTTCCTCGTCGACCGGCTGAGCAAGCGCCGCGAGATCGTCAGCTTCCGCAGCTCGGTGATCTACCAGCGCGAGCACAGCACCGTGCTCAGCGCCCTGCCCTGAGCAACGGCTGCCGCCGGACGGCCAACGCGGCGTACGCCGCCGCTCCGTCGCCGAGCACCGCGTCGTCGAACCGGGCTCGCGGCGAGTGGTTGTTCGGCGCCTTCTCCGGGTCGAGGTCTTCCGGGCAGGCGCCCAGGGAGATCATCGCTCCGGGGATCTCGTCGAGCACCCTGGAGAAGTCCTCCGAAGCGCCGAGCGGCTGGGGCGCCGGGGCGAAGCGGTTCTCGCCGTGCAGCTCCCGCAGGGCGTCCGCGACGAACTCCGCCTCCGCCTCGTCGTTGACCGTCACCGGGTACTGCTCGACGAACTCCGCTCGCACCTCCGCCCCGTGCGCCGCGGCGATGCCCTCGCAGACCTGGACCGAGCCGTCCTTGACCACCGACTGGGCCTGCCGGGAGAAGGACCGGACGGTCGCGGCGAAGGTCACCTCGTCGGGGATGACGTTGTCCTGGGTGCCGCCGTGGATCGTGCCGACCGTCAGCACCACCGGGTCGAAGATGTCGAACCGGCGGGTCACGAAGGCCTGCAGCGCCAGGACCATCTCGCACGCCACCGGCACCGGGTCCACCGCCCGGAACGGCGCCGAACCGTGCCCGCCCCTCCCCCGGACCGTCACCACCAGCCGGTTCGACGCCGAGAGCATCGGCCCGCCGCGAGTCGTGAAGAGACCGCGGCGCAGCGAGGAGATCACGTGCAGCGCGTAGGCCGCGTCGGGCTTGCGCCCGGACGCGGACAAGAGGCCTTCCTCCAGCATCCGCGCCGCGCCGTCGTAGCCCTCCTCCCCCGGCTGGAACATGAACACCACATCCCCGGCGAGCTGATCCCGGCGCGGCGCCAGCAGTTTCGCCGCACCCAACAACATCGTCGTGTGCAGATCATGACCGCAGGCGTGCATCCGCCCGTCGCCGGCGGCGAAGTCCAGCCCGGTCTCCTCCGCCACCGGCAACGCATCCATGTCCCCGCGCAGCAGCACCGTGGAACCCTGCCGGGCTCCGCGCAGCACCGCCGTGACCGAGCTGAGCCCGGCACCCGCCGACACCTCCAGACCCAGTCCGTCCAATTCGGACAGGACCCGCTCCTGGGTGCGCGGCAGCTGCAACCCCAGCTCCGGAGCGCGGTGCAGATCATGGCGAATCCGCACCAGATCCGGGTGCAGTGCACGGGCATCGTCCAACAACGTCGGCAGAGCGATCATGGGAGTCCGTTCTCGTCAGGATGTGCGCGCGACTGGTTTCCGCTTGCGGCAGCGGCAGATCAGCCGCGTCTGAGCACCGCGGTCCCCAGCAGCGTGATGACGGCGGTACCGGCGGCGAACCACGGAACCGCGGTCAGGTGCCCGAGCGCCGCGAGCCCCTCCGCCAGCAGCGGGAAGGTGCCGCCGAACAGCGCCACCGCGAGGGTGAACGGCACGCCCATCGCCACGACCCGCACCGCCACCGGGAAGACCTCGCTGTAGAGCACGTTCGCCACGGCCGTGGTCGGCGCGACGCCGAGCACGAGGTAGCTGGTCGCCACCGCCCACATCGGCAACCAGCCCTGGGCGAGCGCGATCATCAGCGGCACCGTGCTCAACGCCAGCAGCAGGGCCCCGATGCGGAACACCGCCATGCCTCCGAAACGATCGGCCAGCAGCCCCGAAACCACCATCGCGGCGATCAGCGCGAGCAGGCTCGGGATCATCTCCAGGTCGGACGCGGCGGAATGGACGACGCCGACCTGCGCGGCGTACTCGGGCAGGTAGACGGTGCCGAAGTAGACGCCGACCGTCGTGCCGGTGGTCATCAGGAACACCGCGAGCATGTTCCGGGCATGCTTCAGCAGCTTCGGCCGCGGCGCCGAGGTTGCCCTACCAGCCTCGAACTCCTCGCTCTCGGCGGCGGTGCTTCGCACCCAGAACGCCACGAGCCCGAAGAGCGCCGCCACGACGAATGCGATCCGCCAGCCACCGTCGGAGACCCCCTGCGTGCCCTGGAAGAGCAGCAGTCCGCCGACCACCGCGAAGCAGAGAATGTTGCCGATGAACGCCCCGGTGTAGGACAGGCCGCTGTAGAAGAACTTGCGGTGCGACGGCGCGGTTTCGGTGATGTAGGCCGCGACGCTCGGGTTCTCCCCGCCCATCGCGATCCCCTGCAAGGCGCGCAGCAGCACCAGCAGCACCGGAGCCGCGACCCCGATCGTCGCCGCGGTGGGCAGCGCCGCGATCAGCAGGCTGCCGAGGCAGATCGTGGCCATGCTGACGATCAATGCGAACCGCCGGCCCCGCGCGTCGGCGATCCGGCCGAGCAGGTAGCTGCCGAACGGCCGGACCACGAAGCCCACCGCGAATCCCGCGTACGCCGAGAGCAGCTTGGTCAGCTCGTCGTCCCCGGCGAACATCTGCGATGCGAAAAACGGCGCCAGAATCGCGTAGATCGTCCAGTCGAAGGACTCGACGATCCCGCCGACCGTTCCGGCGATCAGTTCGCGACGCCCCTTCGGGGAAACCGCCGCTCGCCCTGGCCGCGCTGCCAGGGCCCCATCCACCTGCGCCAACACTCACCTCCGAGGTGTGTTCGTGCCGAGCAGCGTGCGAGCCGGTGTAGCCCTCGGAAAGGAACCTGCGCGAGAATGCAGGAAAAAGCGCAAGGATTGGAGGGCGATGCAGGAAAAGGATCGAGAGTTGGACGAGCTGGACCGCTCGATCCTGCACGCGCTGCAGATCTCACCCCGCGCCTCGTGGACCGAGGTGGGCCGGGTGCTGGACGTGGACGCGGTCACCGCGGCGCGGCGCTGGGATCGGCTGCGCAGCACCGGCCGGGCCTGGACGACCTGCTATCCGGGGGTCCGGCTGATCGACGCGATCTTCACGGCTTACGTCGAGGTCGACGTGCAGTCCGGCCGGGCGATGGAGGTGGCCCGGACGCTGGCGACCTACCCGCAGGTGGCCACGGTCGAACACCTGGCGGGAGGCCGGGACCTGCTGATCATGGTGCTGGTCCAGGACCTCGGCGCGCTGTCGGAGCTGGTGTCCGAGCGCATCTCCGCGCTGCCCGGCGTCGCCCGCACCCGCGCCGCGCTGGGCACCCGGGTGTTCACCGAAGGCTCCCGGTGGCGGCTGCGCAGCCTCACCGCCGCCCAGCAGCGGCAGCTGGCCCGACCGGCCGCCGACCGGCCGCGCGCCGACCTCGACGAGCACGACCACCGGCTGATCACCGCCCTGTCCCGGGACGCCCGGGCGCCCGCGGTCGAGCTGGCCCGGGAGACCGGGCTGAGCGCGCCGAACGTCCGTCGCCGCATCGCCGGGCTGGCGCACCACGGCGACGCCGTGCTGCGGTGCGAGGTCGCCCGCGGCCTCACCGGCTGGCCGATCGCAGCGACCCTCTGGGCCAGCGTGCCGCCCGGCGAGCTCGACAAGGTCGTGCAGGGCCTGAGCGCCCTGCCCGAACTGCGGATGTGCTCATCGGTCACGGGCCCGCACAACCTGCTGTTCACGCTGTGGCTGAAGTCCGTGGCCGACCTGGCACGCCTGGAAGCGCTGCTGGCCGACCGCCTGCCCCAGCTGCACCTCGTGGACCGGGCGGTGACGCTGCGCATGGTGAAGCTGATGGGCAGGCTGCTCGACGAGGACGGCCACGAGTCCGGCTGCGTCCCGATCAACCCGTGGTCCCCGCCGAAGCAGCTGCCGGATCCCCGCAGGTAGGGGCGGCACCGAATCGGCACCGCCCCTGCGAGTCAGTCGCCCGACTGCTGGCGTTGCACCGCCAGCGCCGCGTATGCGACGGCTCCGTCGCCGAGGACTGCGTCGTCGAATCGCGCTCGGGGCGAGTGGTTGTTCGGCGCGTTCGCCACATCGAGGTCGTCCGGGCAGGCGCCGAGGGCGATCATCGCGCCCGGCACCTCGTCGAGCACCCGGGAGAAGTCCTCGGAACCGGCGACCGGGTTGGGTGCCGGGGCGAAGCGCTCCTCGCCGTGCAGCTCGCGCAGGGTGTCGGTCACGAACGACGTCTCGGCCACGTCGTTGACCGTCACCGGGTACAACTCGACGAACTCCGCGTCCAGCTCGGCTCCGTGCGCGGCCGCGATGCCTTCGCACACCCGGATCGAGCCGTCCTTGACCACCGCCTGCGCCTGCGGCGAGAACGACCGGACCGTCGCGGCGAAGGTGACCTCGTCGGGGATGACGTTCTCCTGGGTACCGCCGTGGATCATGCCCACCGTCAGCACCACCGGGTCGAAGATGTCGAACCGCCGGGTCACGAACGACTGGAGCGCGGTGACCATCTCGCACGCCACCGGCACCGGGTCCACCGCCCGGAACGGCGCCGAACCGTGGCCGCCGCGCCCGCGGACGGTCACCCGCAACCGGTTCGACGCCGAGAGCATCGGCCCGCCGCGAGTCGTGAACACACCGCGCTTGATCCACGACGACATCACGTGCAGGGCGTAGGCCGCGTCGGGCTTGCGGCCGCTGGCGTCGAGCAGCCCCTCTTCGATCATCCGCGCCGCGCCGTCGTAGCCCTCCTCCCCCGGCTGGAACATGAAGACCACATCGCCTGAGAGCTGATCCCGGCGCGGGGCGAGCAGTTTCGCCGCGCCGAGCAGCATCGTGGTGTGCAGGTCGTGCCCGCAGGCGTGCATCCGCCCGTCGCCGGCGGCGAAGTCCAGCCCGGTCTCCTCCGCCACGGGCAGCGCGTCCATGTCCCCGCGCAGCAGCACCGTCGGACCGGGCCGGGCTCCGCGCAGCACCGCCGTGACGGAGCTGACCGATTCCCCGGTGGACACCTCCAGCCCCAGACCATCCAATTCGGACAGAACCCGTTCCTGGGTGCGCGGCAGCTGCAACCCCAGCTCCGGAATCTGGTGCAGGCCGTGGCGGATCTGCACCAGATCCGGGTGCAGTGCACGGGCATCGTCGAGCAAGGTCGACAAGGAAGTCATGGCAATCCTTCTCCGAATTCAGTCCTGTTTGAACAGCGCGGTGCCCACCAGCGCGATGACGGCGACGGTGGCGGCCACCCAGGGCACCGCGGCGAGGTACCCGGCCGCGCCGAGGCCTTGGGCCAGCAGCGGGAAGGTGCCGCCGAACAACGCGATCGAGAGGGTGGGCGGGACGCCCATGCACACCACCCGCACCTCGACCGGGAATCCGCGCGCGGACAGCACGTTGGCCAGCGCGATGGTCGGCGCGACGCCGAGCACCAGGTAGAGGGTCGTCACCGCCCACACCGGCAACCAGCCCTGCGCGAGCGCCGTCATCAGCGGCACCGTGCACAACGCCAGCAGCACCAACCCGATCCGGAACACCCGCATGCCGCCGAAGCGGTCCCCCAGGATCCCGAACAACGCCATCGCGGCGATCAGCAGCAGCAGGCTGGGGATCATGCTCAGGTTCGAGCTCGCGGCCGGCGCCGCACCGACCTGCGTCGCGTACTCCGGCATGTAGGTCGTGCCCAGGTAGTAGCCGACCGTCACCCCGGTGGTCATCAGGAAGACCGCGACCATGTTCCGCATGTGCCCGGCCAGCTTCGGCCGCTGCGCTTCGCGCTTGCCGCTCTCGAACTCGCCGCTCTCCGCCGCGATGCTGCGCACCCAGAACGCCAGCACGCCGAACACCGCCGCGATGACGAACCCGATCCGCCAGCCGCCGTCCGCGACGCCGGGCTTGCCCATCACGAGCAGCAGCACGCCCACGACCGCGAAGCACAGGACGTTGCCGATGATCACGCCGCTGTAGGACAGGGCGCTGAACAAGAACTTGCGGTTCGACGGTGCCGTCTCGCTGATGTACGCGGCCACGCTGGGCGCTTCCCCGCCCATCGCGACGCCCTGCAGCGCCCGCAGCAGCACCAGCAGCACCGGAGCCGCGACCCCGATCGACGCCGCAGTGGGCAGCAGCGCGATCAGCAGGCTGCCGAGGCAGATGGCGATCATGCTGACCATCAGCGCGAACCGGCGACCTCGCGCGTCTGCGAGCCGCCCCAGCAGGTAGCTGCCGAAGGGCCGGACCACGAAGCTCACCGCGAAGCCCGCGTAGGCGGCCAGCAGCTTGATCAGCTCGTTGTTCCCGGCGAACATCTGCGACGCGAAGTACGGCGCCAGCACCGCGTAGATCGTCCAGTCGAAGGACTCGACGACGCCGCCCACCGTGCCGGCGAGCAGCTCCCGGCGCCCCTTCGCCGGGGCCGCCGATCTCCCTGGTCGCGCTGCCAGGGTTTCGTCCACCTGCGTCACGCTCACCTCCGAGGTGCTTTCGTTCGGAGCAGCGTGCGACCCGGCGGCAAAGATCGATAGAAACTCGCGCGAGAATGCATGGAAGAGCTCGAAGGGCAGGTCTGGATGCACGAAACGTCACTCGACGAGCTGGATCGCTCGATCCTGCACGCGCTCCAGATCTCGCCGCGCGCCACCTGGACCGAGATCGGTGGCGTGCTCGGCGTGGATTCGGCCACCGTCGGGCGGCGCTGGGAACGGCTGCACGCGGCGGGTCTCGCCTGGACGACCTGCTACCCCGGGATGCGGCTGGCCGGCTCGATCTGCATGGCCTTCATCGAGATCGACGTGCAGTCCGGGCAGCAGGTGGCGGTCGGCCGCCAGCTCGCGACCTACCCGCAGGTGATCACCGTCGAGCACATGGCAGGCGGCCGGGACCTGCTGATCACCGTGATGATCCGGGATCTCGGCGCGCTCTCCGAACTGCTGTCCGACCGCATCTCGCCGCTGCCGGGCGTCGTGCGCACCCGCGCCGCACTGGGCACCAAGGTCTTCACCGAGGGATCCAGCTGGCGGCTCCGCGCGCTGACGCCGTCCCAGCAGCGCCGACTGGCCCGCCCGACCGCGACGGACCTGCCGCCCGCGACCGACCTCGAAGAACGCGACCGGAGGCTGATCACCGCGCTGTCCCGCAACGGCCGGGCGACCGCGGTCGAGCTCGGCCAGGAGACCGGCCTGAACGCGCCCAGCGTGCGCCGGCGGCTGGCCGGGCTGACGCACAACGGCGGCCTGTCGCTGCGCTGCGAGATCGCGCGCGACCTGACCGACTGGCCGGTCTCGGCGAGCCTGTGGGCGAGCGTGCCGCCGGGACAGCTGGACAAGGTGGTGCAAGGCCTGCGGGCGCTGCCCGAACTCCGGCTGTGCGCATCCGTCACGGGCCCGCAGAACCTGCTGTTCACGGTGTGGCTGAAGTCGGTGGCCGACGTCGGACGCCTGGAAGCGCTGCTCGGCGAGCGCCTCCCCCAACTGCAGCTGGTCGACCGAGCGGTGGCGCTCCGGCAGGTCAAGCTGATGGGCAGACTCCTGGACGGCAACGGCCACGCCGGGGGCTGCGTCCCGATCGACCCCTGGCTACCCCCGAAGTCCCTACCGGCCGCCTAGTCCCGCAAGCCGTCGCGGAGGCGCAGCGCGGACAGCGCCAGCGACAGCGACACGTACGCCGAGCGGCCGTAGAGGGGCTGGCCGATCAGCGACGTGATGCGGTGCAGTCGGTTGAGGACCGTGTTGCGGTGGCAGTGGAGGCGGACCGCCGCGTTGGCCGTCGAGCAGTTCTCCTCCAGCCAAGCCGCCAGGGTGTCCAGCAGCATGTCGCGCTCCTTGACCGGCAACTCCAGGATCGGGCCCAGCTGGGACTCCAGCATCCGCTGCGCCAGGTCCGGCGACTGCACCAGCAGCGCCTCCGGATACCGCTCCTCCAGGGTCACCAGCTCCGCGGCGCCGTACGACGAGGTGCCCAGCGTGGTGAGCGCGAGCTGGTGGGCGAGCCCCACCTCCGCGAGACCGCGCACCGGCGGCGACACCGCGACCCGGCCGCGCGCCAGCGGTCGCAGCGCGTCCAGCGCGAGGTCCTTGCTCCGCTGCTCCAGCGCCACCAGGCCCACCAGCGAATCGGCGCGCACCTGCCAGACGGAGCGGAAGTGCAAGGCGCTCAAGGCGTCCTGGTGCCCGCGCAGCGCGAAGCCGCCGTCGCTGGTCAGGTCGGCGACGATCGCCAGGTACCGCCCGCCGGTGGGCAGGTCGAGCTCCTTCGCGGTGCGCTGCGCGAAGGCGATGTCGCGCGCGCGGCCCGCGAGCAGGTCCTCGACCATGGCGTGGCGCCGCTGGTCGTCGCGGCGCAGCCGCTCCAGCTCGGTGTTGCGGTAGGACGTCGACAGCGTCGAGGACAGGCCGTCGATGACCGTCCAGATCGACGTCGCGACGCCCAGCACCGAGTCGGGGTCGGCGCCGTCCTGGTGCGCCTGGTCGACCAGCGCCTCCCAGGCGATGCGGCCGCCCAGCCGGAACGTCCGCAGCATCACCTCCAGCGGCACGCCCTGCTCGGCGCGGCGGCGGCCGATCGCGGCCGCCACGTCGTCGCCGTCCGGCCCGGCGACCTCGCCGCTGAGGATCTGCAGGATGCGTTCGAGGTACTGCCGGCAGCCCTCCCAGAGGTCCTCCTTGGGAACGGGGCTGTAGTCGGTCCACTCCGGGTTGTCGGTGAAGATCGCGGCCATCAACCGCTCGGTGAGAGCGGGCACGTCGGCGAGGCGGGCCCGGGCCAGCGCGTGGGTGACTTCGGCGGCGGAGTCGGCAGGATCTGCTACCACACCCAGGAACGATACCGGCCACCCGTTGCCCGGCCTCATCGCTCGATCCGCAGCAATCCCTCCTGGGCGACCGTCGCCACGTGGCGGCCGGAACGGTCGAAGACGTTGCCGCGTCCAAGCACCCGACCGCCCGCCGCAACCGGGCAGTCCTGGTCGTAGAGCAGCCACTCGTCGGCGCGGAGGTCTTCGTGGAACCACATCGCGTGATCCAGACTGGCCAGCTGCAGCCCCTTGGCGTGCCGGTCGACGCCGTGCAGCAGGAACACCGGCTCCAGCAAGGTCATGTCCGAGGCGTAGGCCAGCGCGCAGGCGTGCAGCAGCGGATCGTCCGGCAGCTTCTCCGGGGCGCGCATCCACACCAGGTGCCGGGAGGCGTCGCTCGGCTCGACGGGTGGCGCATCAGTACTGCGGCGCGAAGCGCCTCCATGGGGGGTGGCGGTCGGGAGACGGGTGGGCGGGTCGTCGACGTGGCGGAGCTCGATCGCGCGGGGCTTGCGCCACCAGTCCGGGACCGGCACGTCGGAGTCGGCGAAGCGCTCGTGCAGCGGCAGGAGCTCCTCGGGCTCGGTGGCCCGCGGGAATTCCGCCTGGTGCCGCACGCCGTCGCGGCCGCGCTGGAAGGAGACCAGCGCGGTGAACACCTCGACCCCGCCCTGGCGGGCGATCACCCGCCGCGCCGAGGTGGCCCCGCCGTCCCGGATTCTGTCCACTGTGTACTCGACGAGGTCGGTCGGGTCCGCGGGCCGGACGAACAGCGCGTGCATCGAGTGCACCGGCCGGTCGTCGGCGACCGTGCGCCCCGCCGCGGCGATCGACTGGGCGAGCAGCAGCCCGCCGAACAGGCGGAGCTTCGGCATCGGCTGGGTGCGGCCGAGGAATCGGTCGGCGTCCGGCTCGGCCAGGTCGAGCAGGTCCTGCAAGCGGGGTACGTCCATGACCCGAATCAACTACGCACAACTGGTGGTATCAAGTTGCACGTGACAGGCGACACAACCGGCGGATCAGGGGCGGCCGAACGGTGATCGAGGCTGCGATGCGCGCACGCTCCCCCCGGCTTCCCGACGAGCTGGCCGGCCGGCTGCGGGAAGGGATCATGACGGGCCGGCTGCGGCAGGGCGATCACCTGCACCTGGAGCGGCTCGCCGAGCAGCTCGGCGTCAGCGTCACACCGGTCCGGGAGGCGCTGCTGGCCCTGCGCGGCGAGGGCTTCGTCGACCTCGAACCGCGCCGCGGGTTCACGGTGGCACCGCTGAGCCGGCAGGACTTCGAGGACGCGCACCGGCTGCAGGCCACCATCGCGGGCGAGCTCGCAGCCCGCGCCGCGCGCCAGATCGACGCCGAGCGGCTCGCCGAACTCGGTGCCCTGCTGGAGGAAATCCAGATGGCGAGCCAGTTCGCGCTGCTCGACATGGGCGAGCCGGTGGCCCGCTTCCACGCCGTGATCTGCCGGGCCGCCGAGTCGCCGAAGCTGGCCTGGTTCCTCGGCATCGCAGTGCGCTACACGCCGCGCAACACCACCGCAGACGTGCCGGGCTGGCGGGAGATCGCGGTGGCCGACCACCAGAACCTGCTCACCTCGCTGCGCCACCGGGACCCCGCCGGCGCCCGCGCCGCGATGCACCAGCACATCACCCATACCGGACAGTTACTGATCCATCACCTGCAGCAACTGGGCTTGTGGTCGGAGCCGCCCGAAAACCCACCCCCACCAGGGAGTTCCGCATCACACCTGGAACATGGCGAAGGTCGCTAACGTTGCACCCCCTCGTGGCGACACCCCAGGTGAGACGCCAAACGTGGCGTTCGCCGCATTCGCCTTTTCTGTTCCTACGCGAGAATCCGGGGGCCCCAGCCATGCAGAGCAACAGCCGCACCTTCGTGTCGGTTGTCGGAACGGTGATGATGGTCGTGACGACCGTTCTGCTCGCTACGTGGAGCCCCCCGCAATCGGAAACACAGGTAAATCCGGCGGCGAACCAGGCCACGATCGTCCTGGACCACTAGGTCTCCCGGACCACGTCCCGCGGGCGCTTGTCGTTGCGCAGCCCCGAAAAGCGCGGGTGCCGCAGCTTCCCGTCGCCGGTCCACTCGGTGAACCCGACCTGCGCGACCAGTTCCGGCGCCACCCAGTGCGCGCCGGGCTCGGTCACCGGGTCGGCGAACGGTGAGCGCTCGCGGGCCAGTTCGTCCAGCCTGCCGCGCAGGTCCCGCAGCGTCCGCTCGTCGTAGCCGGTGCCGACCTTGCCCGCGTAGCGCAGCCGGGATTCCTGGTAGTAACCGACCAGCAACGCTCCGAAGCCGAACCGGGATCCCCTGGGGTCGGTGTAGCCGCCGATGACGAATTCCTGGTCGGCGACGCACTTGAACTTCAGCCAGTCGCGGCTGCGCCCGCCGCGGTAGGGCCGGTCGGCGCGCTTGGCGATCAGGCCCTCCCAGCCGCGGCGGCACGCTTCGCGGAAGAACGCCTCGCCGTCGCCCGCGCGGTGCGCGCTGAACCGCAGCGGGTCGGTGAAGTCGAAGCACTCGCGCAGCAGGCGCTTCCGGGAGCGCAGCGACAGCCTCGTCAGGTCGACGTCGCCGAAGGCGATCAGGTCGAACACGTAGTAGTGGACCGCGACGCCGGTGCGGCGGGCCGCCCGCGGATCGGTGAGGTTGAGGCGCTTCTGCAGCCGCGCGAAGCTCGTCCGGTCGCCCTCGAAGGCGACCATCTCGCCGTCCAGCACGAACCGGTCGGCGCCCTGCGCGGCGAGCGCGTCGATGATCTCCGGGTAGGAGGCGTCGACGCGCTTGTGGTTGCGCGACCACAGCACCGGCCGGTCGCCGTCGCAGCCGGCGATCACCCGCGCACCGTCGAGCTTGCGCTCGAAGATCCAGTCCGGATCGGAGAACCGGTCGTGGGTCAGCGTCGCCAGGGCCGGCTCGTGCCAGGTCCCGCCGGGCCAGGACCTCAGCAGGCCGCGTTCGGCATCGTCCAGGAGGCGCAGCGGATCGTTCATCGTTCGCGGAATACCCGCCGAATTCGTCGGCGCAAACCGGTTCAGCTGAGAGCCAGCTGTGAACGGCCTGTGAGTTGGACCCCGCGAGAGTTCCCAATCGGGTTAATGCGCGAAACTGGACGCGCCGTCCTCACCCGCGATACCAGCGGGCCCGACCGCCGAAGGTGAAAAGCGCGCGATGTCGAAGAACAAGAATCCCGTGACCGCGAAGAGCGGGCTGTCCACGAACGTCATCCTCACCATCGTGGTGGTTGTCGTAGCCGTCGTGGTGATCGGAGGCGTGCTGCTGTTCAACCGCGGCGGTTCGGAGGACAACGCGTCCAGCACTCCCGCGGTGGCGGCGGAGATCCTGCGCAAGCCCGACAGCCACGTGCTGACCTCCGCGCCGGACAACAAGGTCACCGTGGTCGAGTTCCTCGACTACCAGTGCCCGGGCTGCCGCTCGTACTACTCGGGGCTGACCAAGCAGGTCGAGAAGGACTACGCGGGCAAGATCACCTTCATCACCCGCAACTTCCCGCTCGGCATGCACCCGCTGGCGAGGCCGGCCGCCCAGGCCGCCGAGGCCGCGGCGGTGCAGGGCAAGTACAAGGAGATGTACCACGCCCTCTACGACAACTACGACGCGTGGGCGGTCGCGCCCGACGGCCAGAACATCAGCACCGACGAGGCCAAGGCGCGCGGGCTGTTCGACCAGTACGCCCAGCAGCTCGGCCTCGACCTGGCCAAGTTCCACCAGGACATGAACTCGCCGCAGGTCAACGCCAAGATCGACGCCGACGTCGCCGACGGCGAGAAGGCCGGGGTGCAGGGCACGCCGACGATCTTCATCAACGGCAAGGAGTTCGACGCGGGCAACATCCAGACCTTCCAGCAGCTCAACGACGCCTTCCGCGGCGAGGTCGACAAGGAGCTCGCGAAGTGACCGCCGCCCACGCCGTCGAGCCGGCCCCCGCCGAGCGATCGCACCCTGGCGGCGCGCCGCGCGGCCTGGGCTGGCTGTACGTCGTGGGCGGCCTCGTCGGCTTCGTGGGATCGTTCGCGCTGATCCTGGAGAAGCTGCAGAAGCTGGCGAACCCCGGCTACGTGCCGACCTGCAGCATCAACCCGATCATCTCGTGCGGTTCGGTGATGGACAGCGCCCAGGCGGCGGTGCTCGGCTTCCCGAACCCGCTGATCGGGGTGGCGTCGTTCCCGGTGGTGGTCACCGCCGGGGTCGCGGTGCTGGCCGGGTTCCGGCCGCCGCGCTGGTTCTGGCTGGGCATGCAGCTCGGCACCACGCTGGCGGTCGGCTTCATCCACTGGCTGGTGGTGCAGAGCCTCTACGAGATCGGCGCGCTGTGCCCGTACTGCATGGTCGTGTGGGTCGTGACCATCCCGCTGTTCTGGTACACGACGCTGCACAACCTGGAGGCGGGCAACTTCGGCGGCGGCAAATCCATCGGCGTGGCGCTGCGCCGGTTCCACAGCGTGGTGCTCGCGGTGTGGTATCTGGTCATCGTGGTCCTGATCCTGCAGCGGTTCTGGGACTACTGGACCACCCTGGTGTAACCGGCGGGCCGTCCGTTTGTTCGGTCCGGGCCTCGGGTACCAGGTGACTGTGAGTGAGGTGTGCGCCGCACCGACCGAGACGAGGTGGCCCGGGATGAGCGTGGAACGCGAGCTCGCGCACGTCGAGCCGGAGACAGCCGCGGCGAATCTGGTCGAGGTCCGCATCGCGGCCGAGCCCGCCCAGCTGGCGGTCATGCGGGCCGTCGTCGGTGATCTCGCGATGCGCGCCGACTACGACGTCGACACCATCGCCGACCTGCGGCTGGCCGTGGACGAAGCGTGCTCGTCGCTGGTCCGGCTGGCGGCCCCGGCCGCGACGCTCGTCTGCCGGTTCCGCATCGCCGGCGACCGGCTGTCGGTCACCGCCGAGGTCATCAGCGACGATGCGTTCGGGCCCCGCAAGGACACCTTCAGCTGGCGCGTGCTGAGCGCGTTGGCCGACGTTGTGTCAACCTCGGTCGAGTCGGATCCGGCTGCCAACGGCAGCCACCTGGTGCGGATCGAGTTGACCAAGGGACGGACGGCCCACGTGTGAAACGAGCGGACTCCAAGCCGACGGCACACTCGCGCAACGAGCGCTACGACCGGCTGGCGCCGCTGTTTCGCGAGCTCGCGAAGCTGGGCAAGGAGGACCCGCGCCGCAGCGCGCTTCGCGAAACGCTGGTGACCGAGCACCTGCCGGTGGCCGAGCACATCGCCCGCCGCTTCAGCCATCGCGGCGAGTCGCAGGAGGACCTCACCCAGGTCGCCACCCTGGGGCTGATCAACGCGGTGGACCGCTTCGACCCGGAGCGCGGCGTGGACTTCCTGTCCTACGCGGTGCCGACGATCATGGGCGAGGTGCGCAGGCACTTCCGGGACACCGGCTGGGCGGTGCGGATGCCGCGCCGGCTGCAGGAGCTGCACCTGTCGGTGTCGGCGGCGATCGCCCGGCTGTCGCAGGAGCTGGGCCGCGCGCCGACGCCGAGCGAGCTGGCGAAGCACCTCGGGATCGGCACCGACGACGTCTACCGCGGCCTGGAGGCGGGCAACGCCTACCGCAGCGCCTCGCTCGACGAGCTGCTGACCGACACCGACGAGATCCCGCTCGGCGACGCCATCGGCTCCGACGACGCCGAACTGGCCGAGGTGGAGAACCGCGAGATGGTCCGGCCGCTCCTGCAGGACCTACCGGACCGGGAGCGCCGCATCCTGGTGATGCGCTTCTTCCGCGGCATGACCCAGACGCAGATCGCCGAGCAGATCGGCATCTCGCAGATGCACGTCTCCCGCCTGCTGGCGCGAACCCTCGGCTTCCTCCGGCAACGCCTGGAGGAAGACCAACCGGCCGAAACCGCCGCCGAGCAGTAGCCGGGCCCGGAAGTGGGGAAGCCGCCCGGGACCCGTCGGGGGTTTCGGGTCCCGGGCGGCTGCTCTGGGGGCACTACAGCGAGATGCCGCGCTCCTTCAGCCAGGGCAGCGGGTTGATCTTGGTGCCGCCCTCGTGGACCTCGAAGTGCAGGTGCGGGCCGGTGGACTGGCCGCGGTTGCCCATCGTGGCGATCTTGTCACCGGCATCGACCTGCTGGCCGACGCTGACGTCGATGGTGTTGATGTGCCCGTAGACGGTGATCGTGCCGTCGTTGTGCTGCACCCGGATCCACAGGCCGAAGCCGCTGGCCGGGCCGGCCTCGATGATCTTGCCCGCGGCCACCGAGCGGATCGGGGTGCCGATGCTGTTGGCGATGTCGACGCCCCGGTGGCTGGTGCCCCAGCGGGCGCCGAAGCCGGAGGTGAAGGTGCCTTCGGCGGGCTTGACGAAGCTGCGCGCCTTCCGCTGCCGCTCCTCCTCGGCTCGCTTGGCCTCGGCGGCGGCCCGCTCGGCCTCCGCGCGGGCGGCCTCGCGCTCGTGCTCGATCGCCTCGCTCTTGTCGATCTTCTCGCTCTCCTCGGCCGAGTCGATCGGGGACTC
The DNA here is from genome assembly GCF_053605825.1 of Saccharopolyspora sp. NPDC003752. Classification (NCBI taxonomy): domain Bacteria; kingdom Bacillati; phylum Actinomycetota; class Actinomycetes; order Pseudonocardiales; family Pseudonocardiaceae; genus Saccharopolyspora; species Saccharopolyspora sp. NPDC003752. Next base: position 82,191 of record NZ_JBSGJZ010000030.1, read on the forward strand.
GGCGGCGAGCAGCCGGACCGCGGCGGGGCTCTCGGCGGTCCCGGTGACGGCGAGGCTCAGGTTCTTCGAACCGACGAGCCGCTTCACGGGCTGGTCGACCTCGGAGTCGGCGCTGGCGGCCATCGGCTGCCCCACCGCGGCGAAGGCGCCGCCGGCGACGACGGCCGCGACGACCTTGCTGCGAACCGGGAGGGCGGCCTTCGGGGGATGGCCGCCCTCCTTGCGGTGCTTGCCCATCTTCACCTTCCGTCTCGGGGGGATCCGGTCGCTGCCCCGCCGGGGGATTGCGGGGTGGCCGCCTCTTCGGGGGATGAGGCATGCCCTGTGACCGAACCGTGACGTACGGGCCGTGAACGTAGCTGAGGGTTATCAAGAGACGCAACCGTTGACCCGTTTGGCGGTAAGCATCGGCACTAACGCCACTCGATCAGTAACACTGAGTGGTTCATGAAGATGACCATTCGATAACGGCCGATCCGGAGATCGCCGATTCGGCCGAACCCACCGGGCGCCCCACTCGAAACGATCAAGGCGCCGATCGTTTCCGCTGGTCCAGAATGAAACGATCAGACCCGAATGCCGCGCACCGCCCGCAACGCCACCCCGGCACCCGCCCCGTCGAGTCCACAAAGGACACCGCGCCGCACCGACACCTGAACTGCCGCGATCACCCGAGCGACAAGATCAATCGACCCCGAAAGTGGCCTTCGGCACACGAAGCGCGAAACCTCGCCGCAACCTTCCCGCAGTTTGAGAGCTGTGCCGCTCGATCGCGGGATCTGTTTCACTGTCCCGCATGACGCCCGGTGATCAGTGGCGGCTGCTCGTGCAGCGCCTCCACGTCGACCTGCTCCGCGTCACCTCCGCAGGGTGTCGGTGCGCGCGGTAGACCCGCCCGCCTTCATCGCCCCACCCCGAACCGGATCTCGCCCGGCTGCGCAGCGCCGCATCGCGGCCCGTCGCGCGCCCGCCCCGGTACTCACGCACGCACCTACGGAGACATCGTGCAAGCATTCCTGATCTTCGCCATCGGCGGTTTCGTCGCGCAGCTGGTCGACGGCTCACTCGGCATGGCCTACGGGGTGACGTCCACGACGATCTTGCTCACCGCCGGCCTGACGCCGGCCCTGGCGTCGGCATCGGTGCACCTCGCCGAGCTCGGCACCTCGGTCGCCTCCGGCCTGTCGCACTGGAAGTTCGGCAACGTGGACTGGAAGGTGGTGCTCACCCTCGGCGTGCCGGGCGCCGTCGGCGCGTTCCTCGGTGCCACCGCGCTGAGCAACCTCTCCACCGAGGCCGCCGAGCCGTGGATGTCCACGATCCTGCTCGCGCTCGGCCTCTACGTGCTGCTGCGGTTCGCGATCCGCCCGATCCAGCGCCGCCAGCTCACCGGCGTCAGCCCGAAGCTGCTGGCCCCGCTCGGCCTGGTGGCCGGATTCGTGGACGCCACCGGTGGCGGCGGCTGGGGCCCGGTGGCGACGCCGACGCTGCTGAGCACCGGCAAGGTCGAGCCGCGCAAGGTGATCGGTTCCGTCGACACCAGCGAGTTCCTCATCGCCGCCGCGGCGAGCCTGGGCTTCCTGACCTCGCTGTCGCACCAGGAGCTGTCCTGGACCACGGTCGGCGCGCTGCTGCTGGGCGGCGTGCTCGCCGCGCCGCTGGCGGCCTACCTGGTGCGCATCGTGCCGATGCGGCTGATCGGGGTCGGCGCCGGCGGGCTGATCGTGCTGACCAACGCCCGGACGCTGATCAAGAACTTCGAGCTGCCCGCCCCCTCGCCGGCCATCATCTACGCGGTGATCGTCGTGGCCTGGGTCGCGGCGCTGGCCTACACGGTCCGCGTGATCCGGGTGGAGCGGCGGGCGACGACCGAGGTCGACGAGCAGGCGGCCGAGCCCGTCGGGCACTGACCCGAGCCGCCTTCGGACGGTGAAGGTTTACCCACGTGCCGTATCGCCGAGATCAACCGAAAGAGTTACTGTTCGGTAGACCGTGTGGAAGCCCCCCGACACACGGTAGGCGCCCCGGGTGCGAAGTCACGCTCCGCGCCCGGGGCACCGCTCCCCGTTACCGGCCGCGATCGACGGCGGCGACCGCGGCGTTAGTGCCCAAGTGTGCCCGGCCGCGTTGGTATATTCCAGCCGCCACGCGGCGCAGTCGTGGGCGCAGTTGCAGCACCCGTCGTTCAGCGATCCGCACGCAGCGGATTCGCGGCGTGGCGCCAGTTGACGGTCGGCCGCATGGCGGCGATGTCGACCCGCTCCTGGTACTTGTCCGCCACCCGGAACAGCGACTCGATGAGCGTGTTCGACAGCAGGTGCGGCTCCAGCCCCAGCTCGACCAGGCCGGTGTGCCGGACGTTGTAGTAGTGCTCGCCCTGCTCGACCCGCGGGTTGTCCAGGTACTCGATATCGACCGGCCCCTCGTAGCTATTGGCCACGATCTTGGCGATCTCCCCCACCGAGTACCTCTCGGTCATCTGGTTGAACACCCGGAACTCGCCGCGGTCGGCCGGGTTCTCCGCGGCCAGCCGGATGCATTCGACGGTGTCGCGGATGTCGATCAGGCCGCGGGTCTGGCCGCCGGTGCCGTACACCGTCAGCGGGTGGCCGAGCACGGCCTGGATGACGAACCGGTTGAGCACCGTGCCGAAGATCGCGTCGTAGTCGAACCTGGTCGCCAGCCGGGCGTCGCGCGCGGTCTGCGGCGTCTCCTGGCCGTAGACGACACCCTGGTTGAGGTCGGTGGCGCGCAGGCCCCAGACCCGGCACGCGAACTCGATGTTGTGGCTGTCGTGCACCTTGCTCAGGTGGTAGAACGAGCCGGGCTTCTTCGGGTACAGCATCCGGTCGGTCCGCCCGTTGTGGGTGACCTCCAGCCAGCCTTCCTCGATGTCGATGTTCGGCGTGCCGTACTCGCCCATCGTGCCCAGCTTGACCAGGTGGATGTCCGGGTCGACCTGCTGGATCGCGAACAGCACGTTGAGGTTGCCGATCACGTTGTTCTGCTGGGTGTAGACCGCGTGCCTGCGGTCGATCATCGAGTACGGCGCGGCCCGTTGTTCGGCGAAGTGCACGACGGCGTCCGGCCGGAAGTCCGCGATCATCGCCTCGGTGAACTCGCCGTCGACCAGGTCCCCGTAGTAGGACTTGATCGACTTCCCGGAGACCTCGCGCCAGGCATCGAGGCGGACCTGCATGGGCTCGATCGGCACGAGGCTGTCCACGCCCAGCTCGTGGTCGTAGCCCCGGCGGGCGTAGTTGTCCGCGACCGCGACCTCGTGACCGCGGTCGGACAAGTGCAGAGCGGTCGGCCAACCGAGGTAGCCGTCCCCTCCGAGGACGAGGATTCGCACGCCTTAACTCCTCCAGTTCACCCGTTGGATACAAACACCGCGCATGGTCTCATCTCGTGACCATTCCATGACCGACTCCCCTTTTCCTTGCCCGGCACTGAGAATTCGCTGAGACCGGACTCGGTATGGTGCGACCTGGCCCAATCGCACCGGAACGGAGACCGCATGGCGCAGCGGACCAGCACCAGGAGCCGGTACTGGCGGCTGCTCAGCCGCTTCGCGGCCGCGTCGGTGGTGGCCACCGGGATCAGCCAACTGGTCTTCCTGCTGTCCTACTCGCTCGGCGCCACGCCGGTGGTGTCGACCGTGCTGGCGTGGCTGTCCGGCGCGATCCCGAACTTCGTGCTCAACCGGCGCACCTGGGGCGGCGGCGGGCCGGCCGCGCTGCGCGGCGAGATCCTGCGCTACGGCGCGATCTCGGTGGGCACGGCGCTGCTGGCCGCCCTCGCCACGCACCACGCCGAGTCGCTGGCGAACGTGCTGTTCCCGGACACCCGGGCCGGGCAGGTCGCCGTCGTCTGGGGCGCGTTCGTCGCGACCTACGCGGTGATGTTCGTGGTCAAGTTCTTCCTGATCGACCGGCTGGTGTTCCGGCGTTCCCGCCACCAGGTGCCGAGCACGACCCGCGCGTAGCGGTAGCCGTAGCGGAAGCTGCCGCCCTTCTTGCTCGCCCCGGCCGTGCGCGGCAGCATCCGCATCGGCTGCTCCAGCACCCGGTAGCCGCGGCTGAGCACGCCGACCAGCAGCTCGGACGACTGGTACTGCGGCTGCTCCAGGGTCACCGAGTTGGGCACCTCGGCCCGCATGCCGCGGAACCCGAACGACGTGTCCGTGATGTGCTGCCCGGTCAGCGCGGTGACCAGCCAGGCGAACACGTAGGTGCCGACGCGGCGGACCAGCGCCGGCCGCTCGTTGCTGCCCAGCCTGCGGGATCCCGTGACGAAGTCGGCGCGGTCGTCGATCAGCGGGTGCAGCAGCTTGGGCAGCTCCGCGATGTCGTACTGGCCGTCGGCGTCGGTGGTGACGATGTAGCGCGCCCCGCGCTCGGCCGCCAGGTGGTAGCCGAGCCGCAGCGCGGCGCCCTGCCCGCGGTTGGTGGGGACGACGCAGGTCTGCGCGCCGTGCTTCAGCGCGATCTTGGCGGTGTCATCGGTCGCGCCGTCGACCACCACCAGCTTGTCCACGTCCAGGCCGCAGCTGTAGGCCGGGATCCCGTCGAGCACCTCGCCGAGCGACTCCTCCTCGTTGTAGGCGGCGATCAGCACGACCACCGGCGCTAACGGCTGGTCGCCGTAGCGCGCGGCGTAGTCCTCCAGCGCCGCCCGGTCCACCTCGCTCGGGAAGGTCGTGGGCATTCTTCAACTCTCCTTCGGGGATTCGGGGCGCGCGATCAGGGCGGTCACGCCGAGCGCACCCGCGAGCGGGATCAGGATCAAGCCGGGCAACTGGTAGCGCCAGGAGAACTCCATCGCCGCGGCGGTGCCCAGCACGGTGGTCGCCAATCCGGCGGGCAGCAGGCACACCGCCCGCAGCCCGGAGCCGCGGGCCCGGCCGACGCCGAGCACCGCGAGCGCCGAGATCACCAGCGCGCCGCCCAGGACGATGCCCGGCGTGTAACCGCCGCCGAGCTGGTAGGCGCGCAGGAATCCGGCCAGCGCCGGGTCGACCGAGTACGTGCCGTCGCCGTAGAGCTCCGCCCACTCCGCGACGTACCAGTCGGGGGCGAACATCGGGTAGACCGGCTGGAACTGCCAGCGGTCCAGCGGCACGTCGCCGGGGGTCTGGGTGCGGGTCGGGGCGAATCCCTTGAGGAAGTCGCCGGCCATCCCGCCGAGCACGTCCAGCGGCTGGTGCAGCAGGACCTTGCGGGTGAGCGAGCCCTGCGCGGCGGCGACGTCCATGTCCGCAGGCAGGAACTTCTCGACGTTCTCCTGGACGTTCCAGAAGTGGATGTAGAAGTCGATCCCGTTGGCGGCGCGGCGTTCCAGCGGCTCGTTCGGGCAGACGAGCTTCTCCTCGACCGTCAGGTCCAGGTCCTCGCACTCGGCGACCGCCGCGGCGCGGCCGTACAGCGCACCGCCCCCGGAGCCGCCGAGGCCCAGCGAACCCGTCCACGTCAGGTGGTACAGCGAGTAGCCGAACACACCGGCCGCGAACCCGCCGACGAGCGCGCCGGCGGCGATCAGCCGCCGCGGCCAGCCCTCCCGCGGCCGCCAACCGGTGGCCAGCAGCACGAACACCGCGGCGGGAACCACCAGCGTCACGCCCACGACGCGCACCATCACCGCCGCGGCGAGCACGATCCCGGCCAGCGCGGCGAGCCTCGGTCCGGGCGCGCCCCACCAGGTCAGCACGTAGATCGCGGCCAGCAGCAGCACCTGGAACAGCAGATCGGACATGATGTTCTGCTCGATCTGCAGCTGGTAGGCGTCCAGCAGCACGGGCGCGGCGGCCAGCGCCGCGAGCCACGTCCGGGCCCCGAAACGCCGCAGCAGCGCGTAAATCCCGATGCCGAGCCCGAGGCCGAGCAGGTGCTGCACCACGACCACGAAGGTCAGGCCGCCGATCGCCAGCAGCGGCCACAGGAACAGCTCGTAACCGATCGGGTTGATGCCGCCCGGGAAGAACGCCCCGACGTCGTCGAGGTAGCGGAACGAGTCGATGTAGAGCAGCGCGGGCCGGTAGGCCAGCTGCACGACGATGCGCAGGGCCAGCCCGGCGAGCAGGAACAGCGCCAGCAACCAGTGCCGGCGGAGGGCGCGCGCGAGCGCCGCGCTCATCGCGCCCCGCGGAAGTCCGCCCAGACCGTGCGCAGACCCTCGGTGAGCTCGACGCTCGGGCGGTAGCCGAGCTCCCGCTGCGCCTTGGACACGTCCACGATCACCGCGGGCATCTCGCCGTTCTTGGCCGGCACGTGGGTGACCGGCACGTCCTCGCCGGTGGCCGCGCGGACCGCGTCGATGAGCTCCAGCACCGAGATCGAGCGCCCCGAACCGATCACCACGGTGCCGGTGTACTGCTTGTCCCACGCCGCGAGCACGCCCTGCACGACGTCGTCGACGTGCACGAAGTCCCGCGACTGCGAGCCGTCGCCGTACACCTCGACGCCGCGGCCGGCCGCGGCCGCGCGCATCAGCCGCGGGATGAAGCTGTCCTTGTGCCCCATGCCGGGCCCGTAGATGTTGGTGAAGCGCAGCGCGCAGGTGGCCAGCCCGTACGCCCCGGCGTAGCCGGAGAGCAGCATCTCGCACGCCGCCTTGGTGGCGCCGTAAGGCGTGAGCGGGCGCAGCGGCAGCGCCTCGGAGATGGTGCCGCGGCCGATGTCGCCGACCACCGCGTTGGTGGAAGCGAGCAGGAACCGCCCGATGCCGCGGATCCGGGCCAGTTCCAGGAGTTCCTGGGTGACCGCGACGTTGCTGGCGTAGGTCTCGGCGGGCTGGTCCACCGAGCGGAGCACCGAGGTGATCGCGGCCAGGTGGACGATCCCCGCCGTGCCGGCCGGGACCGCCGCCTCCCGCACCGCCGGATCCCGCAGATCGCCGTCGACGTGGGTCAGCAGCTCGCTGCGCAACTCGGCGGGCGGGTCCTGCAGGCCGACGGTGGTGACCGGCGTGCCGCGCTCCAGGAAGGCACGAACCACGGCTCTGCCGACGAAACCGGTGCCACCGGTCACGACGACGCGATCGGCCTGGGCAGTGTCTGCTTCGGGAGTAGTGGCGCTGCTTGGCACGCGCCCGACTCTAACCGCCGCCGAATTCGCCCCGGTTCACACCCTTCCCACTACTGGGCCAGGAATTCCCGGAGCCCGTTCAGCCCGGTCCGGTAGACGCCGTGCGCGAAGGTCTTGTCCATCTTCTCCTCGTCGGCGGCGTCGGCGTCCCAGTACGAGTACCACTCGACGAAGCTGTGCCCGGTGCCGGTGATCGGCGCGACCCGGATCGTGGAGCGGTAGCTGCGCACCGGGAACGGGCTTTCCACGAAGTCGTAGGTGTAGCTGCGCTCGGCGTCGTCCAGCGACACCAGCCGTTCCCGGACCACGCCGCCGTCGGCGAGCGTCAGGTGCCGGACGCAGCCCACCGCGTCGGCGACGCCGCCGCCCTCGATCTCGCTGCCTTCGATCGCCGCGTGCCACCGCGGCAAGCCGTCGAAGTCGCGCACCACCTGCCACACCTGCTCGGCAGACGCCTCGATCACCGCGCTGGTATAGGACTTCGCCACCGTTCCTCCTCAGAACTTCAGTTGCGTGAAGGCTTTCGTCCGTTCGGTCAGTGCTTGCTCGGTCGGTAGCCGCTCCATGCTGCTCGCGCCGTAGAAGCCGTGGCAGCGCTTGGTGCGGGACAGCACGTACGCGGCATCTTCCGGCGTCGAGATCGGCCCGCCGTGGCAGAGCACCAGCACGTCGTCGCGCACTTCGGCCGCCGCCTGCGACCACTCGTCGATCAGGGCCACGCACTCGTCCAGCGGCTTGGCGGTCTCGGCGCCGATCGCGCCGCCGGTCGTCAGCCCCAGGTGGCACACGATGATGTCCGCGCCCGCCTCGGTCATCGCCCGCGCGTCGGCGCTGGAGAACACGTACGGCGTGGTCAGCAGGTCGGCCTCGCGCGCGGCGGCGACGAGCTCGACCTCCAGGCCGTAGCCCATGCCGGTCTCCTCCAGGTTCGCCCGGAAGGTGCCGTCGATGAGCCCGACGGTCGGGAAGTTCTGGATCCCGGCGAACCCGAGGTCGCGCAGCTCGCCGAGGAACCGGTCGCGCAGCATGAACGGGTCGGTGCCGTTGACGCCGGCCAGCACCGGGGTGTGCCGCACCACCGGCAGCACCTCGCGGGCCATCTCGACCACGATGTCGTTGGCGTTGCCGTAGGCCAGCAGGCCGGCCAGCGAGCCGCGCCCGGCCATCCGGTAGCGGCCGGAGTTGTAGATGACGATCAGGTCGATCCCGCCGGCCTCCTCGCACTTGGCGGACAGGCCGGTGCCCGCGCCGCCGCCGACGATCGGCTCGCCGCGCTCGACCTTGGCGCGGAACCGGCTCATCAGTTCGGCCCGGTCGAATCGGCTCATGCTCTCTCCTACCTGGTTCTCTCGGCAGATCCGGCGACTTCCCGGAACGCCGCGACCAGCGCGGCGGCGAACTCCGGATCGTTGACGTTGTGCGGCACCCGCTCGACCCGCCGGTCCCCGGTCTGCCGCACCTGGCCCTCCAGCGTCTCGAACAACGCCGCGTCCGCCTCGGGGTCGTGGAAGGGCTGTCCTGGTGAGTCCAACATGGACACTCCACCGACCGGGAGGAGGAAGCGCACCGGGCCGTCGCAGGCGTTGAGCTTGGCGGCGATGAACTCGGCGATGCGCCGGCATTCCGCCGCGGACGTGCGCATCAGCGTGACCTGCGGGTTGTGCACGTAGAGGTTGCGGTCCCGGTACTGCGCCGGAACCGTGTCCAGCGCGCCGAAGTTCACCATGTCCAGGGCGCCGCAGGAGCCGACGTAGGGCACCCCGGTGCGGGCGATGGCGTCCAGCCGCTGCTCCCCCGCGCTCATCACGCCGCCGGCGATCAGGTCGCACACCTCGGTGGTGGTGATGTCCGCGACGGCGCGGATCAGGCCGTCGTCGACGAGCTTCTCCATGGCGCGACCGCCGGTTCCGGTCGCGTGGAACACCAGCGGGTCGTAGTCGGCGGCCAGCTGCTCGGCCACCGCCGTCACGCACGGCGTGGTGACGCCGAACATGGACAGCCCGACGGCGGGCTTGTCCTCGACAGCGGGCACCGGGCGCGTCACGGCGCCCAGCAACGCGTGTGCGGCGTTCCCCAGCACCTGGCGGGAAATCCGGTTCAGCCCGGCGACATCGGTGACCGACGGGAACATCGCGATGTCGGTGGCGTCCACATAGGCCGAAACATCGCCGGAGGCCACTGTGGACACCATGACCTTGGGCACGCCGACCGGCAGCGCGCGCATCGCGGGCGTGATCAGCGCGGTGCCACCCGAGCCGCCGAGCCCGATGATCCCGGCGACGTCCCGCGCGACCAGGAACCGCTCGAACGCCACGGCCATCGCGGCGACGGCCGAGCCCCGATCGCCGGTGAACACCGCGTCGGGCCCGCCCGGGTGGTGCGCGGCGACCTCGGCGGCCGGCACGTCCGCGGCGGAATTCCCGCCGGTGGTGGACAGGTCCACGGTGACCACGGGATGCCCGCCTGCGACCAGCGCGGCGACGTAGTGCAGCTCGGCGCCCTTGGTGTCGAAGGTCCCGACGACGTACGCGCTGCCCATTGGCCCTCCGCGGCTCGGAATCGAGTCAACCCCGCGAAACTCTACTGGCGGCGCCGCCCTCGCACAGTCGGCAGATCAGGCGACTACTGCTCCAGCCGCTTCTGCGCCTCGGCCAGGTTCCTGGTGACCTTCTCGATCGCCCGCTCGAAGCCATCGCTGAGCTTGTCCAGCTCCGTCTCGAACGCCTGCATCGTGCGATCCGGCTTCCCGTTGACGTCGTCGAGAGCGGCGTTGACCGCCTCCCGAACGGCGGCCGCGATGGCCTCGACCCCGCTGCCCAGCAGCCGCGGCTCCAGGTGCAGCTCGTCGACCTTCCCGTCGGCACCGACGGTCACCCGCACGGCGCCCCCGGCAGCACTGCCCTCGCCACGGACGTCGTCCGCCATCACGTGCCCTCCCAAGTCCGAACCTTCCACGACCATCTCACAAGCCCCATGCACCGCAACACGTTTCGACTCGATCTACGAGAGGTCGACGACCCAGAAGCGGAGCACCTCGGCGAGGCGATCGGCATCGTGCTTCCCCGCTGCGACCTCGCGGATCAACGCATCGGCGGTCTGCGCATCCGAGGCCTTGAGATCTCGGCCGTTGTACGCGTAGAACAGCCTCGCGGCCAGCCAGGCGAGCCTCTTGTTGCCATCGAGCAACGGGTGGTTGCGCGCCAAGGCGTGCAGCAGTGCCGACGCTTTCTCATCGAGCGTCGGATAGGCATCCACCCCGAACACCGTGGAGCGCGGCCGGTGCAGCGCCGACTCCAGCGCACCCCAGTCGCGCACGATCGATTTCGGCTCCTGGTGCAGAGCTTCCGAGATCAGGTAGAGGAGATCTTCCAGCTCCAGGTAGTGGGTCACCGGGACAGCAGCTCCAGCAGCTCAGCGTCTTCCGCGAGGAACCGGCGCACCTGGTCAGCCCGGAACTCCTCGTGGCGGGCGAAGTACTCTCGCAGCGCCGTCACCGCGATCTCCTGCATCGAGCGTCCTTCTCGCTCGGCCACTTCGCGGAGCTTCGCGTTGTCGTCGTCATTGAGCCGGAGAGTCATGGCCATGCCCACATGGTATCGCGTGGTATCAGCTGATACCACCAGCCCTCCGAGCACGAGAACGGCCCCCGGCGGGATCGCCGGGGGCCGTTTCGCCGTTCGGTCAGTGGCTCTTGCCGTCCTTGCCGAAGAACTTGTTCTTGACCTGGTCGATCTTCTCCTTGTTCTTCGGGTCGGAGGCGTACTTCTTGGCCTGGTCGATCACCTTGCGGCCCTGCGGGCTGCTGGCGAAATCGGCGACCTTCTTGAACAGAGACATCGTCGCTCCCGGCGGTTCGACAGTTACGGCTACCACCAGGCTACCGACAAATCGGTCATGAATCAGCCGAGCACCCCGCTGATCGATGCGTGGCCCTTCAGCAGGTTCCGCGCCACGGTGCGGCGCTGGATCTCGTCGGTGCCCTCGAAGATGCGCAGCAGCCGCAGGTCGCGGTACCAGCGCTCGACCGGCAGCTCCTTGGTGTAGCCCATGCCGCCGTGCATCTGCAGGACGCGGTCCACGATCTCGTTGGCGCGGGTGGCGCCGAAGAGCTTGGCCACCGACTGCGCGTGGCGGGAGTCCATGCCCTGGTCGACCTGCCAGGCCGCCTGCAGCACGAGCCAGCGCAGCGCCTCGATCTCCACCGCGGAGTCGGCGATCATCCACTGGATGGCCTGGCGCTCGGCGATCGGCTTGCCGAAGGTCTCGCGGGTCTTGGCGTATTCCATGCCCATCTCGACGAGCCGCTCGCAGGCGCCGAGGGCGTGCGCGGGCAGCAGGTAGCGGCCGCGGCCGATCCACTGCATGGCGAGCTTGAAGCCCTGGCCGACCTCGCCGAGCACGTTGTGCTCCGGGACCCGCACGTTGTCGAACACCAGCGCGGCGGGCTGCCGCTCCCACGGGCCCATGATGTCGATCGGCTCGGACTTCCAGCCCGCGTCGCGGTCGGCCAGGAAGCAGGTGACGCCGCCGCCTGCGCCCTTCTCCCGGTCGGTGACGGCGAAGACCATCACGAAGTCGGCGTCGATGCCGCCGGTGATGAAGGTCTTCTCGCCGTTGATGACCCACTCGTCGCCGTCCTTGACGGCGGTGGTGCGCAGGTTCTTGGCGTCCGAGCCGGCGCCGGGCTCGGTGATCGCGAAGCACGACTTGCGGGTGCCCTCGATCGTCGGGAGCAGGTAGCGCTCCTTCTGGTCGTCGTTGGCGTAGTACAGGATGTTGTCGGCGTAGCCGCCGAAGCGGAACGGCACGAAGGTGCGGCCGAGCTCGACCTCGATGAGCGCCGTCATCACCGCCGACAGGCCCATGCCGCCGTACTCCTCGGGCGTCTGCACGCCCCAGAACCCGGCCTGCTTCGCCTTGTCCTGCAGTTCCCGCTGCTCGTCCTTGGTCAGGCCGCGTTCCCCGGCGCGCTCGCGGCGCAGCACCTCCTGTTCCAGCGGCACCAGTTCGCGCTGGACGAAGTTGCGCACCCAGTCGCGGATGTCGCGTTCTGTGTCGGACAGCGAGAAGTCGACCATCGCCGGATCCTTTCCTGCGGCCAGCTAACTAACGTCGTTAGTTTTGTGGCAGCCTAAGGCGGTCCCGGCGAGCGCCGCAAGGGATCCGACGAGGAGAAGACGTGCCCAGACCGACCACCCCCCGGCTGTCGCCGGAACGCATCCGGCGGATCGGCCTGGAGATCATCGACGCCGACGGCCTCGAAGCGCTGTCCATGCGGCGGCTGGCCGAACGGCTCGGCGTCCGCGCGGCGTCGCTGTACAACCACGTGTCGACCAAGGACGAGCTGCTGCACGAGATCGCCGACGACGTGATGGCCGCGGTCGACGTCTCCGGCTTCGACGCGGACTGGACGACCGGCCTGCGCACCTGGGCGCGCTCCTACCGGGCCGCCCTGATCGCCCACCCGAACCTGGTCCCGTTCCTGGCCTACGGCCCGGCCCGCCGGGAGAACGCGCTGCGCCGGGCAGACGCGGTGCACGGCGGCCTGACCAGGGCGGGCTGGCCGCAGCGCTACGCCACGATGATCGGCGCCTCGACGAAGTACCTGGTGGTGGGCTCGGCGATGGGCTCCTTCAGCGGCGGCTTCCCGGACGACGCGGCGCTCTACGGCGACCGCTTCCCGCACCTGAACAAGGCCCACCTGCTCCGCGAGCACGCGGCGGAGATCGACGCCGACAGCTTCGAGCTGGCCCTGGCCGCCCTGGTCGACGGCCTGGAGAAGCAGTACGGCGAGCTCCCCGCCTGAGATCACTCACCCGCCCGGTTGACGTGGGTCACGCCGGTTCGTAGCGTCGGCGTTCACACAACCGAATACCGCGCCCACGACGTCGTGCGGGAGAGACTCCGGCCCGTTCCGGGACCGGAGCGCCGAAGGAGCAATTCTCCCCAGCAAACTCTCAGGCACCGGCACCGCACGGCACCAGGCGAACACGGAGAAAAGCAGAAGCGCCCGCTTCTCGCCCACGGTGCAAGCCGCCCCCTCGCGGGCGGCGAAACTCTCAGGCCAATGACTCCGGGGAGACCGCCCGACCAGCGCAAGCCCGCGCAGGTCGAGGTCGAGGCATCCCCGATAAGGTTGGGCTCAGTGAGCTGACCGGCCCTCGACTGCCGACCGGCGCCCACCAGGAGGAGTCTCACCATGTCGTCGCCACGACAGACGCCCTTGCACCACGTGCACGAAGCCCTCGGGGCGACGTTCACCGAATTCGCCGGCTGGCGGATGCCGCTGCGCTACTCGGGCGACACCGCCGAGCACAACGCGGTGCGCACCGGCGCCGGCCTGTTCGACCTGACCCACATGGGTGAGATCCGGATCAGCGGGCCGCAGGCCGCCGAGGCGCTGGACTACGCGCTGGTCGCCAACGCGTCCGCGATCAAGCCCGGCCGCGCCCGCTACACGATGATCTGCAACGCCGCCGGCGGCGTGCTCGACGACCTGATCGTCTACCGGCTCGGCGACGAGGAGTTCCTGGTGGTGGCCAACGCGGCGAACGCCGCCGTGGTCTCCGCCGAGCTGGCCGAGCGCATCGGCGGCTTCGACGCCGAGCACCAGGACGTCTCCGATGACTACGCGCTGATCGCGGTGCAGGGCCCGAACGCGGTCGCGATCCTCGCGCCGCTGACCGACACCGACCTCGCCGAGGTCAAGTACTACGCGGGCTACCGCAGCCGGGTCGCGGGCAAGGACGTGCTGCTGGCGCGCACCGGTTACACCGGCGAGGACGGCTTCGAGCTGTTCACCGAGCCCGGCGACGCCGAGGCGGTCTGGCAGGCGCTGACCTCCTCCGGCGCCGAGCACGGCCTGCAGCCCGCCGGGTTGTCCTGCCGCGACACGCTGCGGCTGGAGGCCGGCATGCCGCTGTACGGCAACGAGCTGTCCGCCGAGCTCACGCCCTTCCACGCCAACCTCGGCCGGGTGGTCAAGCTGGACAAGGCCGGCGACTTCGTCGGCAAGGACGCGCTGGCCGCCGCGGCCGAGAAGCCCACCGAGCGCACGCTGGTCGGCTTGAGCACCGAGCAGCGCCGGGCGCCCCGGCACGGCTACCGCGTGCTGGACGCCGACGGCGCCGAGATCGGCGTCGTGACCAGCGGCGCCCCCTCCCCGACGCTCGGCCACCCGATCGGGATGGCCTACGTGGACCGCGACCACAGCGAACCCGGCACGCAGCTGCAGGTCGACATCCGCGGCAAGGCCGTCGCGGTGCAGGTCGTCGAGCTGCCGTTCTACCGCCGCAATGCCTGAAGAGAAATACACAGGAGGCAACACCATGTCGACACCGGACCTGTTCAACGACCAGCTGGCCGCGGTGGACCCCGAGGTGGCGGCGGCGGTCGGCGCCGAACTCAACCGCCAGCAGAGCACGCTGGAGATGATCGCCTCGGAGAACTTCGCACCGCAGGCCGTCCTCGAGGCGCAGGGCTCGGTGCTGACGAACAAGTACGCCGAGGGCTACCCGGGCCGGCGCTACTACGGCGGCTGCGAGCACGTCGACGTCATCGAGCAGCTGGCCATCGACCGGGTCAAGGAGCTCTTCGGCGCGTCCTTCGCCAACGTGCAGCCGCACTCGGGCGCGCAGGCCAACGCGGCTGCGATGTTCGCGCTGCTCAAGCCGGGTGACACGATCATGGGCCTGGACCTGGCGCACGGCGGTCACCTGACCCACGGCATGCGGATCAACTTCTCCGGCAAGCTCTACAACGTGGTGCCGTACCACGTGCGCGAGGACGACCACCGCGTCGACATGGACGAGGTCGCCAAGCTGGCGCGGGAGAACAAGCCGCAGCTGATCATCGCCGGCTGGTCGGCGTACCCGCGGCAGCTGGACTTCAAGCGGTTCCGGGAGATCGCCGACGAGGTCGGTGCCTACCTGATGGTCGACATGGCGCACTTCGCCGGCCTGGTGGCCGCCGGGCTGCACCCGAGCCCGGTGCCGCACGCGCACGTCGTCACCACCACCACGCACAAGACCCTCGGCGGTCCGCGCGGTGGTGTGATCCTGTCGGCGGACCAGGAGTTCGCGAAGAAGTTCAACTCGGCGGTGTTCCCGGGCCAGCAGGGCGGGCCGCTGGAGCACGTGATCGCCGGCAAGGCGGTGTCGTTCAAGGTCGCCGCGTCGCCGGAGTTCGCCGACCGGCAGCGCCGCACCGTGGAGGGCGCGCAGGTCCTGGCCGAGCGGCTGCTCGCCGACGACGCCGTCAAGGCCGGCGTGCAGCTGGTCTCCGGCGGCACCGACGTGCACCTGGTGCTGGTGGACCTGCGGGACTCCGAGCTGGACGGCAAGCAGGCCGAGGACCGGCTGCACGAGATCGGCATCACCGTCAACCGCAACGCGGTGCCCAACGACCCGCGGCCGCCGATGGTGACCTCCGGGCTGCGCATCGGCACCCCGGCGCTGGCCACCCGCGGCTTCGGCAAGGAGGACTTCGCGGAGGTCGCCGACATCATCGCCGAGGCGCTCAAGCCGGGCTTCGACGAGTCGGCGAGCGCGAAGCTCCGGGAGCGGGTGGAGGCCCTGGCCGCCAAGCACCCGCTGTACCCGAACCTCTGACAGGTGATCGGCGAGTAGCCCCCGAACGCCGCATTTCGGTCCGCAATGACCGAAATGCGGCGTTTCACGTTTGTGTGTCCTAAGTGGACTATGTTGGAACTGGGAAAAGGCTCGATTTCAACTGTGCCCAATCGCTTGCCAGCACTGCCCGAATGCCGGATTATCTGCGCAGTTTCAGCGAAACACGCTGGCGATTAAGGAGTCACGCTTCGATGAGCCAACCAGAGGCCGAGGAGTACCGGAAGGATCTGAGTACCCGGCACATCAACATGATCGCGATCGGCGGGGCGATCGGGGTCGGGCTGTTCCTCGGCTCCGGCAAGGCGCTGCACCAGGTCGGGCCCGGCCTGATCCTGATCTACGCGATCGCCGGATTGATGATCTTCTTCGTGATGCGGGCGCTCGGCGAGCTGCTGATGTACCGCCCGGTGAGCGGATCGTTCGCGGAGTACGCGGGCGAGTTCGTGGGCCCGTGGGCCAAGTTCGCGGTGGGCTGGGGTTACTGGCTGGTGTGGATCGTCACCGGCATGGCCGAGATCACGGCGGTCGGCAAGTACTTCCAGTTCTGGTTCCCGACGGTTCCGCAGTGGATCCCTGCTTTGGGAGCGCTGATCGTGCTCAGCGGGGTGAACCTGATCGCGGTGAAGCTGTTCGGTGAGTTCGAGTTCTGGTTCGCGCTCATCAAGGTGCTGGCCATCATCGGGCTGATCGTGCTGGCTGCGGCGATCCTGGTGTTCGGCTTCAGCGACCTCGGCGACACCGCGTCGCTGAGCAACATCTGGTCCCACGGTGGGCTGTTCCCCAACGGCATCGCCTCGTCGCTGCTGGCGTTCCAGATCGTCATGTTCGCCTTCGTCGGCGTGGAGATGGTCGGTCAGACCGCCAGCGAGAGCAAGAACCCGCAGAAGGTGCTGCCGCGGGCGATCAACTCGGTGATGTGGCGGATCCTGATCTTCTACGTGGGCGCGCTGATCGCGCTGACCGCGCTGGTCCCGTGGTTCCAGTTCCCGGCCAGCGGTAGCCCGTTCGTGCACGCCTTCACCCTGATCGGCATCCCGGCCGCCGCCGGCGTGATCAACTTCGTGGTGACCACCGCCGCGCTGTCGTCCTGCAACAGCGGCATCTACTCCACCGCTCGGATGCTGCGCACCCTGTCGGAGGACCGCCAGGCACCGCGCTCGGTGGGACGCCTCAGCGGCCGTGCGGTGCCCGCGCGGGCCATCGGGATCACGTTCTGCGCGATGCTGATCGGCGTGGTGCTCAACTACTTCGTGCCGGAGCAGGCGTTCACCTACATCACCAGCGCCAGCACCGCCGGCGCCATCTTCACCTGGGGCATGATCGTGATCGCGCACCTGGTCTACCGGCGCAAGGTCGCCCGCGGCGAACTCCCGGCCGGGCCGTTCCGGATGCCGCTCGCCCCGTACTCCAACTACGTCGTGCTGGCCTTCCTCGCGTTCGTCGTGGTGCTGCTGGCCTTCGACGCCGAAACCCGGATCGCGCTGTACATCACCCCGGTGCTCGCGATCGCGATGCTGATCGGCTACCTCGCGGTGCGCAACAAGCAGCCGCAGCAGGAGTCCGCGAACAGGTGAACGCCTGATCAGGATTCCAGGTAGTGCAGGACGGCGAGGACCCGGCGGCTGTAGCCGGTGGTGCGGGCGAGGTCGAGCTTGTCGAAGATCGCGTTCGCGTGCTTCTCCACCGCGCTCTGCGAGATGTGCAGGTGGGTGGCGATGCCGGCGTTGGTGCGGCCCTGCGCCATCTGTTCGAGGACGTCCCGTTCGCGGGGCGTCAGCAGCGACTGCGGATCGCGGTCGCTGCCGGACAGCAGGCGCCGCACCACCTCCGGGTCGAACGCCACTCCCCCGTCGGCCACCCGCTGGAGGGCGTCGAGGAACTCGTCGACCTGCACCACCCGGTCCTTG
Organism: Saccharopolyspora sp. NPDC003752; assembly: GCF_053605825.1. Lineage (NCBI taxonomy): Bacteria > Bacillati > Actinomycetota > Actinomycetes > Pseudonocardiales > Pseudonocardiaceae > Saccharopolyspora > Saccharopolyspora sp. NPDC003752. The sequence goes on from NZ_JBSGJZ010000030.1 coordinate 99,813, forward strand.
AGCAGGTAGCCGACCCGCGCGGTGTCGCCGGTGAGCAGCTCGACCGCGTAGCGCTTCTCCACGTACTGCGAGAGCACCAGCACGCCGACGGCGGGGAACCGGCGCCGGATCTCCAGCGCGGCGCGCAGGCCGTCGTCGGTGTGCGTGGGCGGCATCCGGACGTCGACGACGGCCACGTCCGGCTGCCACGCCGCCACCTCCGAGAGGAGGCTCGGCGCGTCCCCGACGGCGGCCACCACGTCGTGCCCCTCCTCCGCCAGCAGGCGCACCAGTCCTTCGCGCAGCAGGGTGGAATCGTCGGCCAGGATCACCCGCACGGCAGCTCCGCGACGATCGTCGTCGGGCCACCGACGGGACTGTCCACTGTGAACTTCCCGTCCAGCGCCGCGACGCGCCGGGCCAGGCCGGAAAGCCCCGCGCCGCGCACCGATGCGCCGCCGGCGCCGTCGTCGTCGACCCGAACCACGAGCCACCCCTCTTCCCGTTCGACCCGGACGGTGACGATACCCGCGCCCGAGTGCTTGGCCGCGTTCGTCACGGCCTCCGAAACCACGAAGTACGCCACGGCCTCGACCTCCACGGCCGCCCGCTGCGCCACCTCGTACCGAAGCTCGACCGGCATCCCGGCGCGCTCCACCAGCGCCGCCAGGGCCGGGTGCAGGCCCCCGGCGTCCAGCGCGGCCGGGTAGACCCGCCACGCGACATCGCGGAAATCCCGGAGTATTTCCTGGGATTCCTCGTGCGCCTGGCGCAGCAGCTCGGCGGCCCGGTCGCCGTCGCCGGCGCGCCGGGCCCGGCCGATCAGCATGCCCAGCGCCACCAGCCGCTGCTGCACGCCGTCGTGCAGGTCGCGTTCGATGCGGCGGCGTTCCTCGTGGATCGCGGCGACCACATCGGAGCGCGTGGTGGAGAGCTGTTCGACCCGTTGCCGGAGCTGCTCGGCCCGGTCCGGTTCCAGGAACCGCTCGCCGAGCGCGCGGTCCATGACCGCGATGCCCGCGAGCCCGGTCAACGCCAGGAAACCGAGCACCGCGCAGAAAACGATCAGGTAGACCGTGAGCCAGAACTTCTCGATGCCGGAACGGCCTTCCAGCGGATCCCCGGCGGTGGTCCAGAGCTCGACGAGCTCGACCAGCATGCCGACCGCGCCGTAGGCGATCAGGAAGAGCACGATCGCACCGAGCAGCCCGACCGCGCAGCGGACCGCGAGATACCGCAGCGCGCGAGCGCCGTCGGGCCGCCCGGCATGGCTGCTGTCCAGGTACTTCGCCAGGCGCCGCCGTTCGAGTCCGGTCAGCGCCTGCGCCCCGGCGAACGACAGCGAGGCGACCCGGGCTCTCAGCCTGGGCAAGATCAGCAGCCCGGTCAGCGCCAGACCGGCCGACAGCACGAAGACGAGTTCGGCCAGCGCCGTGCCCGCACCGAGCACGACGCCGAGGAGCACCCGCAGCCATCGACGCATGATCCGAGCCTAGCCACGGCGGCAACCTGCGGTTTTCCACAGGTGAGTCGCCGGGAAACCGCATTCCGCGCGGTGCCGCGGATTCCTAGCGTTCGGATCATGAACTTACTCGCGCAGCCCGGCACCGCCCAGACCGATGGACTGGTCGGCTGGATCACCGGGCTCATGGACACCATCGGCGGCCCCGGCGCGGGGCTGGCGGTGGCACTGGAGAACCTGTTCCCGCCCATTCCCAGCGAGGTGATCCTGCCGCTGGCCGGATTCGCCGCGAGCCGGGGCACGATGAGCCTGCTCGGCGCGATCCTGTGGACCACGCTCGGCTCGCTGGTCGGGGCGGTCGTGCTGTACTACCTCGGCGCGTGGCTGGGCCGCGACCGCACCCGCGCGATCGCGGCGAAGCTGCCGCTGGTCAAGGTGTCCGATGTGGACCGGACCGAGGCGTGGTTCGCCCGGCACGGCACGAAAGCGGTGTTCCTGGGCCGGATGGTGCCGATCTTCCGCAGCTTCATCTCGCTGCCCGCCGGGGTGGAGCGGATGCCGATGCCGGCCTTCCTGGTGCTGACCGCGCTCGGCAGCCTGATCTGGAACACCGCGCTGGTGCTGGCCGGCTACCTGCTGGGGCAGAGCTGGTGGATCGTCGAGTCCTACGTGGGGATCTTCCAGAAGGTCGTCATCGTCGCGGTGGTCGTCGCGGTCGTCTGGTTCGTGGCCACGCGGGTCGTCCGGATGCGCAAGGCCCGGGCGTGACTCACGGTTCGAGCTCGGCGCGCAGCCACTCGTGGAACTCGCCGATGTGGTGTTCCGAGGGCACCAGCACGCCACCGCCGGCATAGGCGCGGGAGCTCATCGCCGGCTGGCAGCGCTCGCAGGCGTCGAAGTCCTGCTGGTTGACCCGGTGGAACAGCTCCACCGAGCGCGACACGTCGTGGCCCTGCTCGACCACCTCCGGCGCGTACAGCCAGTCGCACTCGACGAGCGTGCGATCGGCCGCGAGCGGGAACATCCGGTGCACGATCACGTGGTCCGGCACCAGGTTCAGGAAGACCTGGGGCCGGACCGTGATCGCGTAGTACCGCCGGTCGTGCTCGTCGCCGACGCCGTCCAGCCGCCCGAACCCGCCGCTGCCGTCCACCGTGAACCCCTCGACGTCCGAGCCGAACTCGGCGCCGTGGCCGACGTAGTACTGGGCGGCGTAGCCGTCGGCGAACTCCGGCAGGACCTCGGTGAGCTCCGGATGGATCGTCGCGCAGTGGTAGCACTCCATGAAGTTCTCGATGATCAGCTTCCAGTTGGCCCGCACGTCGTAGCTGATCCGGCGGCCGAGCGCGAGCCCGTCGACGCCGTAGCCGCCGATCACGTCGTCGCCGCCGAGCCGCCCGGAGACGGCCTCGATCACGGTGTCCTCGAACGACGGTGGTTCATCAGCCAGGCAAACCCATGCGTAGCCGAGCCATTCGCGCAACGCGACCGGGATCAGCCCGTACCGCGTCCGGTCGACGTCCGGCATCGAGGTGAGGTTCGGCGCCGCGATCAGCTTGCCGTCGGTGCCGTAAGTCCAGGCGTGGTAAGGACATTGGAAGGATCGCTTCACCTGCCCGGCGTCCTCGACGCACAGCTGCGCGCCGCGGTGGCGGCAGATGTTCAGGAACGCCCGCAGGACGCCGTCGCGACCCCTGGCGATCAGCACGCTCTCCCGTCCCACCTGGACGGTCTGGAACTGCCCGGCCGCGGCGAGGTCGGCGACGCGCACGGCGCAGAACCACATCGCGCCGAAGATCCGGTCCTGCTCCAGCGCGAACAGCTCGGGGTCGGTGTAGTAGTGGCCGGGCAGCGTGGAGATGAGGCTGGACTCCTGGTCCGTGGTCGTCATGGTGTCCCTAATCAGTTCTGGGAGTGAGCCATCCGGCAAACTCCTGGTTGGTAGCCGGCCGGCAGGTGAGCACTGTGTTGTCCTGGACGTGTGAGTCCTGA
>NZ_JBSGJZ010000031.1:0-101757 GCF_053605825.1 Saccharopolyspora sp. NPDC003752
CCTTCGTGTGGACCAAAACCGCTGACGAGATCCTCGCCAGCCTCGCCCACTACTGCACCAGAATCAATAAAACCATTAACGACTCAGAACACTAGGCACTGTCCGGCGGATCATGTGACTGTCGGACTGCTGGTTCGTTGTGCCCGGCATGGGGCAGGGTGATCTGACGAATGCCGAGTGGTCCGGTGGAGCCGCATTTGCCGGCGCCGGGACAGCGTGGCGGGCGGTGGAACGAGCACCGCGAGGTGATCAATGGAGTCTTGTTCCGGGTTCCGACGGGCATACCGCTGCAAACGCCGCAACGAGGTCGAGCGCACGATCAACCGGCTCAAGAACTCCCGGGCAGTCGCCACCCGCTACGACAGAGAGCTCATGTCTTCCACGGCACCGTCACCTCCGCCGCAATCCGGCTCTGGCTCCACCCATGAGATGCGCACTGCACCTGGTTGCGTCCAGAACTCCGCAGCCGCAGCAGCGTCGTCGCTTACAGTGCCGAAGGTATGACGGCACTTGCATCCTTCGCTTTCGTCCGCCACATCGACGGGCTCCGCTACTACTTCGAACGCGACGGCGAGCACTACGGCCGCCCGGCCTACCGCCGCACGGACGGGAACGTGTGGTGTGTCTGGTCGCCGACCGACGGCTGGCACTGCAAGATCGCTGACGGCCTCGTGACCGCCCATCCCCTCAACAGCCACACCGATGAGCCCGAACCCCCGGCCAACGTCTGGCGCAGCTTCAAGAATGGCCGCTCCTACCTCTACGACCTCAGGCCCTTCAACCCCGAAGCCTGATCCGCCGGACAGTGCCCAGGCCGAGCCGTCGCATCGCCTGGACGAGCCGGTCGGGACCGGGCGACGAGGTGAGCTCGACGGTGGCGAACTGCCCCAGCAACGCGCCTCGAAGACCGCGGTCGACCAACATTCGAGGTGTGATCTCCTCCGACCGGCCGGCAGCCGACCAAGAGACGTCATGAACTCGGTTCGTTCGCGTCTCCCGAATACTCGGCTCGGCGAGACTCATGCGCTTAGCCTCACTCTGAAGGGGCTGTCGAAGAAGGACATGCGTTCATCGTCCGCGAGGTCTACTACGACCTCCGCGTCGGCGGTCAGCAGCGACCGTGCACCTGGGAGGAGCGATGTCGCATTTCTTCCGCCCTAGTATCTCGTCATGCGCGCAGTCACGATCGTCGACGGCCGGTTCGAGCTTCGGGAGTGCCCGGAGCCCGTTCTCCGACCGGATCAGGTCCTCATCGGCATCCGCGGAGCCGGGCTCAACGCCGCAGACCTGCAGCAAGCACGCGGAGACTACCCGGCACCCGCCGGCTGGCCGGCCCACATCCCCGGCTTGGAAGTCTCCGGCGAAGTCCTCGAACTGGGTTCGGCGGTGCGCGACGTCCGCGTCGGAGACCGCGTGATGGCGCTGGTCGGTGGGGGTGGACACGCAGAACGCATCGCCGTTCCCGCAGATCTGCTCCTCCCGGTTCCGGGCAACATCCCATGGGAGCAGGCCGGCGGGTTCCCGGAAGCCTTCAGCACCGCGTGGGATGCGCTCGTCACCCAGGCCGGTATCGCGGCCGGAGACCGGGTTCTGGTCACCGGCGCCGCCGGCGGGATCGGCACGGCGATGGTGCAGATCGCTGCGGTCTCCGGCGCCGATGTGGTTGCGAGCGTGCGCCGCACCGAACTCCACGGCAAAGTCGCCGCGCTGCCGGCTGCGGGCGGTCGCCTCGACGTCGTCACGCCCGAAGGCGAAATCGACCACGGACCGTTCGACATCATCGTCGAACTGGTCGGTGGCGACAGCTGCCTGGACCGCGTCGGGTTGCTGCGGACCGGTGGGCGTTTGCTCGTCGTCGGCGTTCAGGGCGGAATGACCGCGCCCTTGAAGATGTTCGACCTCATGCTCAAACGCGCCCGCCTCATCGGAACGACCATCCGCGGGCGCAGCCCCGCGGAGAAGGCACTGCTGGCACACGGCATCCGCACCCATGTCGTCCCGCTCCTGGCACAGGAACGAATTCAGGTACCGATCGAGACGACCTGCGCCCTCCAGGCCTACGACGAGGCGTACGCCCGCCTGTCCGGACCCGGGAAATTCGGGAAAGTAGTCCTCATTCCCTGAACCGGCCGGTCTTGACCTTCACCGCGCCGGTACCCGGTGGTCGTCGCGCACGACGACCACCGGGCACGGTGCGTGGCTGACGCAGTACTGGCTGATCGAGCCGAGCAGGGCGTGGGTGAAGGTGCCTTGGCCACGCTGGCCCACTACGAGGAGGTCGGCTGTTTCGGCGGCGTCCAGCAGGGCCTTGGCCGGATGGCCGCGGGCGACGTGCGTGCTGATCCTGGCGAGGTCGGCTTCGTCGACGGTTTCGCGGACGATCTCGCGGAGCGCCTCGTTCGTGGCGCGGTCGAGCTGTTCGGCGGTTCGCATGGGCCAGTCGTAGAGCGCGGGCGCGTCCCAGACCATCACCGCGTTGATTCGTCCACCTGCACGACGTGCTTGGTGAACGGCCCACCGCAGGGCTTCTTTCGAGGATGGCGAGCCGTCGATGCCGACGACGATCGCGTAACTGCTCTGCTCGCTCACGGAAGCACTCCACAACGGACGGATGCGTCATCGGCCAGAGGGTCGCTCTGAACCACGTCAGCGCTCCCCGGCTTCCTCTCCGCGAGGCCACCGTGGCGGGAACCGCGGCTGCGCGGGAGGGCCGATCGGCCTCGAATCGGGCAGTTCGTTCGGAGACGCGTGGCGGGCTCACGGCTTTCCACCGGCTCGGTCGGAGTCGCGTTGCGCTGGCGCGATGCGCACCGCGGTGACCTTGTACTCGGGGCAGCCGGTGATCGCGTCGGTGTGCGGCGAGGTGAGGTCGTTGACGGTCGCGCCGGGGAAGTGGAAGGCGGCGAACGCCTGGCCCGGCGCGATGTCGCGGCTGGGGTGGGCGGTCAGGGTGGCTCGGCCCCAGCGGCTGGTCACGGTCACCTCGGCGCCTTCCCGCACGCCGAGGTGGGCGGCGTCGGCGGGATGGAGTTCGAGGGTCTCGGCGGGCCGGAGTTCGGTGTTGGGGGTGCGGCGGGTCATGGATCCGGTGTTGTAGTGCACCAGCCGCCGACCGGTGACCAGCAGGAAGGGGAACTCTGCGTCCGGTTGTTCGCCAGGTGGGAGGTAGGGGAGGGCGGCCAGTGCCGCTCGGCCGTCCGGAGTGGAGAACCTCTCTAGGTGGAGCACGGCTTCGCCGGGGTGGCCGGGTGCTCGGCAGGGCCAGTGCAGCGGCCCTTCGGCGTCGAGCCTGCGGTGCGAGATCCCGGCGAAGACCGGTGTGAGGGCGGCGCATTCGGCGAGCGCTTCGGCGGGTGTGCGGCACCCGAGGTCGGAGCCCAGCGCGCGGGCGAGGCGGTGCAGGATGCCGAAGTCGGTGTCCGCTCGTCCTGGTGGGATCAGGGCGGGGCGCACGCGTTGGAAGCGGCGGTCGAAGTTGACGAAGGTCCCATCCTTCTCCAGGAAGGACGCGGCGGGCAGGACGACGTCGGCGTGCTCGGCCGTGCGCGACAGGAAGAGGTCGTGGCAGACCACCAGGTCGCACGCCCGCAGGGCGTCGCGGACGTGGCCGCTGGTCGGGTCGCTCTGGGCAATGTCCTCGCCGATGACGTACAGCGCCCGCACGTCTCCGGCGATGGCGGCGTCGAACATCTGCGGGATGCGCAGGCCGGGCCGTCCGGGAACCGGGCGGCCCCAGGCGGCTGCGAAGCGGTCGCGGACTCCCGCGTCGCTGATGGGCTGGTAGCCGGGCAGGACGTCCGGCAGCGCGCCCATGTCGGATGCGCCTTGGACGTTGTTCTGGCCGCGTAGCGGGAGAATTCCGCAGCAGCCGGGTGTGCCGACCGAGCCGCGCAGGATGGCGAGGTTGGTCAGGGTGCGCACGCCGTCGGTGCCGTGAGCATGCTCGGTGATGCCGAGCCCGTAGATGATGATCGGGTGCTGCGATCGCCCGAAGAGCCGCGCTGCCGCGATCAGATCCGCCGGTGGCACCTCGGCGATACCGGCGACGGTGTCGGGTTCGCAGTCGCGGACCAGCGTCGCGAGCTCGTCGAACCCCGTCGTCCGCTGTTCGAGGAAGTCGTGGGCGACGAGGTCCTCGATGATCAGCTGGTGCGCGAGGCCGTTGAAGACGGCGACGTTGGAGCCCGGCCGGTTCTGCAGGTGGATGTCGGCGAGCGCGGCGAGTTCGGTGCGCCGGGGGTCGACGACGACGAGGCCGGCTCCGGCTAGGACTCGTTGCTTGATGCGGGCTCCGACGACCGGGTGGGCCTCGGTGGGGTTGGCGCCGGCGAGCAGGATGCAGTCCGCGTGGTCGAGGTCGTCGAGGGGGTTGGTGCCGCCGGCGAGGCCGAGGGAGGCGGTGAGCCCGGCGGCGGAGGGCGCGTGGCACAGGCGGGAGCAGTTGTCGATGTTGTTGGTGCCGATGGTGGTGCGGATGAACTTCTGGGCGAGGTAGTTCTCCTCGTTGGTGGCGCGGGCGGAGGAGATCATGGCGATCGCGTCCGGGCCGTGCCGGTCGCGGATGTCCGCGAGCCGTCGGGCGACCGTCGCGAGGGCTTCGGGCCAGGTCGATTCGACCAGTTGGCCGTCGCGTCGCAGCAGCGGTGTGGTGAGGCGGTCGTCGGCGCGGGCGAAGGAATGCGCGAAGCGGCCTTTGATGCAGGCGTGGCCGCGGTTGACCGGCGCGCCGTGCGTCGGGGTGATCGCGGCGATGGTGTCGTCGCGGACGTGGACGTCGAGGGTGCAGCCGACCCCGCAGTAGCCGCACGTGGTCGTGGTCGTCGCGGTGGTGGGCCGGAGGTCCAGCAGGCCGGGCTCGGACAACGCGCCGGTGGGACAGCTGTCGACGCATCCGCCGCATCCGACGCAGGGCGAGGAGACCCACGGCCCGCCATCACCCGGCGTGACGACGGTGTCGAAGCCGCGGCCGGTGAGTTCGAGGGCGAAGGTGCCCTGGACCTCGGCGCACATGGCCACGCACCGTCCGCAGGCGATGCACAGGTCGCGGTCGAGCTTGACGTAGGGGTGCGAACGATCGGTCCCGCGATCGTGCCCGGCGCCGGCGAAACCGCTGGTGGTGATGCCGAAATGCGCGCATGCCCGGACGAGCTCGCTGCGCTCGGCGGGAATGTCCAGCGCCCGTTCGGGAAGTTCGGAGACGATCAGCTCGACCGCCCCTCTGGCCGCCTGCCGAGCAGCGGGGTCGTCGAGGTCGACGTGCATGCCGTCCGTTGCGGGGGTGGTGCAGGCGGCGACGACCCGACCTGCCGCGCGAACCAGGCAGGCGCGGCAAGAACCGCGCGGGGACAACCGGTCGTCGTGGCAGAGCGCCGGAAGGTCTGTGCCACCGGCGCGGACGGCATCGAGAACCGTCGCGTCGTCCGCGACGTCCACCGCGGTGCGCCCGATGGTCACGCGCATCAGCGCTCTCCTGGCAGGAGCTCGTCGCGGTAGACGCGCAGCAGACTTCGCACCGCTCCCGGCACGCCCCGGCCGAAGGCGCACAGGCTGCCGGTCCTCATCACGTCGAGGAGTTCGTCCTGCTGTGAAAGGACTTGCTCCGACCCGGTCGGGAAGCGCGTCGCCAGCTCCACTCCGCGCTGCGTGCCGACGCGGCACGGGATGCAGGCGCCGCAGCTCTCGGCGGCGGCGAAGCTCCACACGTGCCGGAGCAGCTCCCGCGCGGTGATGCGGTCGTCGATGGCGACGAGGCTGCCGTGCCCGAGTGCCACCCCGGCGTCGGCGAGCGCTTCGGCGAGCAGCGGGATGTCCAGGTCGTCGGGCGAGAGGAAGCCGCCGAGCGGGCCTCCGACCTGCAGGGCCCGCAGCGCGTAGCCGGGTTTGAGGCCGCCGCCGAGGGTTTCGGCGATGTAGCGCAGCGGCACGCCGAACTCGACCTCGTAGACGCCGGGATGCCGGAACCGCTGGCTCAGGCACACGAGCTTGGTGCCGGTCTCGACCCGGTCGCCGAGCTGCGCGTAAGCGGCGCCGCCGTGCCGCAACACCCACGGCACCGCCGCGAGCGTTTCGACGTTGTTCACCGCGGTGGGCCGTCCGGCCAGGCCGTACTCGGTCGGGTACGGCGGCCGGGGCCGGACGCTGCCGCGAAATCCTTGCAAGGCATGCAGGAGCGCGGTTTCCTCCCCGGCGACGTAGGACCCCGCGCCTTCCACGACCTCGACGTCGAAGTCGAAGGACGAGCCGTGCACACCGGACCCGAGGTGCCCCGCGGCCCGCGCCTCCGCCACCGCGGCCCGCATTCTTCCCACCGCTGCGGGATATTCCGAACGCACGAAAACCACGCCCCGGTTCGCGCCGACGGCGAATCCGGCGAGGGCCAGTCCCTCCAGCACCCGGTGCGGGTCGCCCTCCATCAGCAGCCGGTCGCAGAACGAGCCGGGATCGCCTTCGTCACCGTTGGCCACCACGAACCTCGGCGCCGCGCCGCGCGCCGCCTCCCACTTCTGCGCCACCGGGAACTCGGCGCCGCCGCGGCCGCGCAGGCCGGCGACCGAGACCTCGGCGCGGACCGCGGCCGGTGACCCGTCCTCGACGACCTGCGGCCACACCTGCCAGGAGCCCTCGGCTCCGGTCAGCCCGGCGAGTGTCACGGCCCGGCGGCTGATGACCCGGTAGGGGATCGCCGGGGCGACCGGGTGGTCTGCGGTGAGCAGTCGATCGCCGAGCTCGGGACCGGTGATGGGCGTGTGCCCGTCGAGGGCGGCCGGTGCGGCGTAGCAGAAGCCCAGGCAGTACGCGCCGGCCAACGACACCGAACCATCGGCGCTGGCGCGTCCGGGTTCGACGCCGAGCGCCGCTTCGGCCAGCGGCACGGTGTGGTCGCCGGCCGAGACGAAGCACGAGGTCCCCACGCATACGCGGACGTGGCGGATGCCTTGTGCACCGGCGAAATCGGCGTAGTAGCCCGCTGCCCCGGCGAGCGCGGCCACCGGCCGCCGGACCTCCTCGGCGACGTCGTGCAGGTCGTTCGCGCCGATCCGCCCCCGCAGCGCCGCCACGGCGCGCAATCGCCCGAGGACTCCGGTCCCACCCCGCCCGAACCGCTGTTCCCATTCGACGAACGCGTCCCGCCGCACGAATGCCCCCTCGGTGATGGAGCCGTCAGTCCGGGACCACCGCGACCGGGCACGGTGGGTGGTGCAACACGCCCCTGGTCACGGAACCCACCAGCAGACCGGGAAATCCCCCGAGTCCACGGTGGCCGACCACCAGCAGCTGCGCATGCTCGCGCCCCCTCGCGATGCTCGGACCGCAACCCCGCTCACGTTGCCAACCGCGACCGCCGCGCTGATAGGGCCGATGGGCTCTATCGCCGCCGGCGAGGTGGGGTGGTCGTCCCGTGAGTGCGGGGATCGCGTGGGAGGCGCGGCCGGTGTCGGCGCAGGGCCCGAGGAACGCTACTTCCTGCGCAGCCCGGTGGAACCCGACGATGCATCCGCTTGGACCCGGGCGAACCCGAGGATCCCGTCATCCGCGAGCTCCGCGTCTGACGGCGGTGAACTCCAGTGACCATCTCCCCTTGCCGGACCGCGGCGGGCTGCGCGACGGTCGAGCCGGGTTAGGGCCTTCCGGAGTGGAACATGACCGTTCAGGCAAGCGCACTCGATCTCGCCAGCACTCCCGTGGTCGCCGTCCGGCCCGAGCTGGACGCGATGAGCGCGCTGCACGAGATCACCGCGGTGCCGCAGGTGCTGATGCGATTCGGGCTTCCCGCGGAACCGGAGGTCGGGCAACGATGACCGCGGCACAGGAAAGATCGGTCGTCGTGGGCATCGACGGGTCCGCGGCGGCGCTGGACGCCGTGCGCTGGGCAGCCGCCGAGGCCCACCGCCGAGGCACCTGGCTGCGGGTGGTCTTCGCGGACGTCCTCGCCCAGACGTACCTGCCGGACCTGCCGACGACACCGGTGCCCGAAACGTACGCGAGCGCCATGGCGAGGCAAGCCCAGCAATGGCTGCACCGGGCCAAGGGAGAAGCGACCGAAGCGGCCCCGGGGCTGGAGGTGGAGACCTTCGTGGTCGCCGGCGGCGCCATACCCGTGCTCGTAGCCGAGTCGCGGCACGCGCAGCTCGCCGTCGTCGGCAGCAGCGGACTCGGCGGCTTCGCCGAACTCCTCGTCGGGTCGGTCGCGATCGGCCTGTGCGCGCACGGCCACTCTTCGGTCGCAGTGGTGCGGCGGTCGCGCGTGGAAGCCCCCGACGCGCCCGTCGTCGTCGGCGTGGACGGCACACCAGCCGGGGAAACCGTGCTGAAGACGGCATTCGAGGAAGCCGCGATGCGCGGTGCCGCTCTCGAAGCCGTGCACGCCTGGCACGCCGCCGGCACCGAGCAAGCCTGGTACAGCTTCCACGCCGAGGGCCGCGCAGCAGCGGTCCAGCAGGAGGAGGAGCGCATCCTCGCGGAGCGCCTCGCGAGCTGGCACGAGGAGTATCCCCAGGTCGAAGTCCGGCGCATCGTGGCGAACGGCAAACCGGCCCGTGTCCTGCTCGAACACGCGCAGCACGCGCAGGTGGTGGTCGTGGGAGCACGCGGGCGCGGGGCGTTCACCGGCTTGGTGCTGGGCTCGACGAGCCAGCAGTTGGTGCAGCACGCGCCGTGCCCGCTCATCGTGGCGCGCTGAACGAGCAGAGGAGGCGAGCGTGATGCCTTACGGCTACGGCTGGGGCATGTGGGGCCTGACGATGATGACGGTGAGCATGGTCCTGTTCTGGGCGCTCGTCATCGCGGCGATCATCGCGCTGGTCCGCTACCTGCAGCGCACCGGGCAGGGCGACCGCGACACCGCCACGGCCGAAGAACTGCTGGCGGAGCGCTTCGCCCGCGGGGAGATCGACGAGGAGGAGTACCGGCGCCGGAGGACGGCGCTGGCCGAACGCAGACGCCGGACGTGACGGCCGGATCGGGTGCTCCGCTTTCTTCGACGCTTTCTTCGACGAGAGGAGGAGGGCCGATGAACGACAAGACGGACAGGACGCGGATCCAGCCCCCTGACACCGCTTCGGCGGAGTGGGAGGTCACGGAGCGCTCGGTGAACGTCGACGACTTCGCGGCCCGCTACGACGCGGGCGCGGTCGAGCACCTGGTCGTCGACGCGCCGCCGGAGGCGGCGTACCGCGCGCTGCGCCATCTCGACCTGCTCACCATCGGGTCGCGAACCGCGGACCTGGCCATGTGGGTGCGGGGACTGCCGGAGCGGCTCAAACGCCGCGTTCCGGCTCGGGTTCCGACCCGCCTGAGCTACGACGACCTGTGCGCGCGCGGCGACTGGGTGCTGCTCGGCGAACGGCCGGGCCAGGAAGTCGTCTTCGGTGCGGTGGGCAGGTTCTGGACGCCGATCGTGCGCATGGAGGAGGTGACCGCAGAGGAGTTCGCCGAGTACGGCAAGCCCGGCCGGGGAAAGATCGTGGCGTCGTTCTCGGTGCGCCCCTACGGCCGCCGCAGCAGCCTGGCCACCTACGACATCCGCGTCACGCTCGACGACCCGATCACGCGGCGGATCTTCACGCTGTACTGGCGGACGGTGTCGCCGTTCGTCAAGTCCATCATGCGGGCCACCCTGCGCGCCGCTGCCGAGCATGCGCGTCCGTGAGCGTTGTTCCCCGTGGAAACCGGGTGCGTGGTAACGGGAATGGGCTCTTGTCGAACCGAAGTGGACTCGCTCGTGCTGGGGCGGGAGACGAGGTGGGAACCGTGACCGGTCACGGGGTTCTCGTGGTGGGAGTGGACGGGTCGGATGCGAGCGCGCGGGCGCTGCGCTGGGCCCTCGCCGAGGGACGCCGGCGGTGCGTGCCGGTGCACGCGGTCATGGCCTGGACGCCGCATGCCGTGCTCGCCGGGCCGGGCCCGATGCTGATGAGCCCGGGGCTGGCTCCGCACCACGTGCGGGATCAGCACTGGGAGGACCTGAAGAGCGTGGTGCGCGGCTGCATGGGCGGAACCACGACGCCGGAAGTGCACGCCGAGCTCGTCGAGGGCGATGCCGCCGAGGTGCTGGCCGAACGGTCCGCCCACGCCGCGATGCTGGTGCTGGGCGATCGTGGTCGTGGGTGGATCGCCGACGCGATCCTGGGCAGCACGGCGCTGCGGTGCATCCACCAGGCCCGATGCCCGGTGCTGGTCGTCCCCGAGGGAATGCCGGAGCAGACCGGGGAAGACGCGCAGTCCGGCGTGGTCTCCTTCGATCCCGCGCTCGATTAGGCCGAAGGGGGAGAACGGATGACCGAGACCAGTCGCAAGGCGGTGGTGGCGGGGTTCGACCTGACGGAGTCCTCCCGCCGGGCTGTGTGGTGGGCAGCGCGCGAGGCATCCAGCCGACGTCGGCCGCTGCTGCTCGTGCACGTGCTCACGTGGCCGTTCGAGGAGCACACGTCGATCAAGGTGCCGGGCGAAGGTGACGTGCTGGAGCCGCTGCAGAAGATCCTGCGGCACGAACTCGCGCAACTGGTCACCGGCTGCCAGGAGATCGACGCGGAACTGGAAGTGCACAGCAGCATGCCGTTCGGGGATCCGGCCGAGGTGCTGGCGGACATGGCGGGGGAGGCCGAGGTGCTGGTGCTCGGCGGGCCGCGCATCGAGGTGGAGCTCGGGGTGCTGGGCTCGATGTCGGCGGAACTGCTGACCCGGCGCACCGGGGCTCCCGTCGTCGTGGTCCGCGGTGACCGGGAGCAGCCCGGCACGGGACCGGTCGTCGTCGGCGTCGACGGCTCCGCGGCCAGCCGCCTGGCCATCGATTTCGCCTACGACTTCGCCTCCCGCCACGGCGGCGAACTCGTCGCGGTGCACGCCTGGAGCGATCTGCCGCTGGACCCCTTCGCCCGCGTCCAGCAGTGGGAGCTGCCCTGGAGCGAGGTGCGCGAGGTAGCCGAGGAAGTGCTCGCCGCTTCCCTGGCGGGACGGGGCGAACGGCATCCAGATGTCGGCGTCCGGCGGGTGGTGACGCCGGAAAAGCCCGCCGAGGCCTTGATGGGCGAGGCCCAGGAGGCGAGCCTGCTGGTCGTGGGCAGTCATGGGCGGGGGCGCATCCGGCGCAGCCTGCTCGGCTCGGTGAGCCACGCGGTCGTCAACCGAGCGCACTGCCCGGTCGCGGTCCTGCGCGCCGGATGACGCCGCTCACGACGCCCCGCCTCCGCCCCGGACGACGGCGACCGGGCAGGAGGCGTGGTGCAGCACGCCGGCGGCGACCGATCCCAGCAGCAGTCCGGTGAATCCGCCGCGCCCCCGGTGCCCGACGACGAGCAGCCGGGCATCTTCGGCCGCGGCGGCGAGCTCGGCCACCGGGTGCCCCCGCTGGGCCACCTTGCGAACGGGCACGTCCGGATAGGACTCGGTCCACCCGGCGAGTTGCTCGGCCACTCCGCGCAGCGCTTCGTCGCGCAGGTCGGCCAGTTCGTACTCCATGCGAGGCACGACCGGCGCGTACTCGATGTCCTGCCACACCTGCACGGCCACCAGCTCGGATCCGTACCGGGAGGCGGCGTCGAACCCGTACCGCAGGGCGGCGCCGCCGTGCGGGGAGTTGTCCACGCCGACGACCACCGCGCCGCTGTCCCGGTGGTCCCGGACCACGACGACCGGACATTGCGCGTGGGCGGCGACTTTGGCGCTGACCGAGCCCAGCAGGGTCGCGGCCAGCGTGCTCCGCCCGCGTGAACCGACCACGACCAGCTCGGCCGCGTCCGAGAGCTGCAGCAGGACGTCCGCGGGTTCGCCGGGCTCGACGCCCGAGGAGACCGCCAGCCCCGGATGCCGGTCCGCGGTCCGCTCCGCCACGGGCCCGACGATCTCCCATGCCTCGTCGTCCCGCGACGGATCACCGGAAACCATCACGAGGTGCACGAGCTCGGCGTGCCTCAGGTCGGCTTCTCCGGCGGCCCACGCGGCGGCCGTCAGCGACGATTCGGAGCCGTCCACCCCGACGACCACCCGCCCACTCGATGCCATGCCAGACCTCCCCGCCGTCCGACCCACGAGTACCCCGGATCAGCGTCGACGTCGCGACCGCTTTCCGGCAGGCCCGCACCCTGCGCAGGCCGGCCGGAGGCCCTTCGATCGTTAGTGGCTCATTCGCCGCCCTTCTGGATGTAGGAGCGAACGAACTCGGCGGCGTTCTCCTCCAGGACGTCGTCGATCTCCTCCAGGAGGGAATCGGTCGAATCGTCGAGCTCGTCACGCCTGTCCGCACCGCTGGTTCGCGGTTCTGGCAGCTCTTCGTCGTGATGGGTGTGTCGGCGAGCCTTCTCCTGGCGCATTCCGCACCTCCTGCGGTCGATGCGTGCCCCAACGCCCGGTTGCTGCCGGCGTCAAGCGGTCGCGAGTCGCGCCCGTCCGACAAGCGTCGCGAAGCACGATCGCGGTCGCTAGAGACCCTCGTCCCGATCCACTCCGACGGTTTCCGCGGATGGGTCCGGACCGGAGCCAGCCTCGCGACGAGGTGTCAGGGCGGGGAGTGGGCCGCGGGATCGTCTCCTCGGAGCGAGTTCTCCAGCGAGAACCGGGCGGTTTCCCCGGGGCCGAGGTGGACGGTGCGGGCACCGCAGGTGCAGGTGACCGGGAGGCGGAGGCGCCCGGGCCAGGTACGCACGGTGGCGGTGCGGCCGGTCACCTCGATGGTGAGCGGCTGGCCCCAGTAGCGGATGATCAGCTCCAGCGGCCCCAGCTCGGCCGGCCACAGCGGGTTGAGGTGCAGTTCGCCGTCGCGGACCTCGATGCCGGCGAAGCAGCGTTGCAGGAGATCGATGCTGCCCGCCATGGCGGCCAGGTGGATGCCTTCGGCGGTGGTGCCGTGCTGGGTGTCGTGGATGTCGCTGGCCAGCACGCGGTCGAAGAACTCCAGCGCGCGGTGCCGGCGGCTGCGGGCGAGGACCCAGGCGTGGACGACGGCGCTGAGGGTCGATCCGTGGCTGGTGCGCTTCAGGTAGTACTCGATGTTGTCGGGAATGCTGGGCATGGGGTAGCCCAGCCTGCCGAGGATCTCCCCGAGTTCTTCGGCCGGCAGCAGGTAGAACAGCATCAGCACGTCGGCCTGCTTGGACGCCTGGTAGCGGTTCGGGTCGTCGTCCTCGGCCTCCAGGATGCGGTCGAGGCGCTGGATGTCGCCGTAGCGCTGCCGGTAGGCGTCCCAGTCGAGTTCGGCGAGCCGGTCGTAACCGTCGAACTGGCTGATGATCCCGTTCCCGTGGAAGGGCACGAACATGCGTTGCGCGATGCGCTTCCAGCGGTCGATCTCGTGGTGCCGGATGTCGAGCTGGTCGGTCAGTTCGTGCCGCCGCCGGTCGGGCAGCTCGCGGAGGACGTGCACGGCGGTGCGGCACAGCCAAGCGGTCATGACGTTGGTGTAGGCGTTGTCGTCGATTCCCGGCCGCTCCCGCCCGGGGTATGCGGTGTGGTACTCGTCCGGGCCGACGACGCCGCGGATGACGTAGCGGTCCCGGCCGCGGTCGTACCGGGTGAGCGAGGCGAAGAAGCGGGCGATCTCCAGGATCATCTCGGCGCCGAAGTCGCGGAGGAACTCCTCGTCCCCGCTGGCCTGGTGGTAGTGCCACACGTTGTGGGCGATGGCGAGCCCGATGTGCCGCTGCAGGTGCGTGTGGTCGGGCAGCCAGCGGTTCGAACGGGGGTTGAGGTGCAGGCGCTGGGTTTCCTCGCGGCCGTTGCTGCCGCTCTGCCAGGGGAACATCGCGCCCGCGAATCCGGCGTCGCGAGCGGCTTTGCGGGCGCGGTCCAGCCTGCGGTAGCGGTAGCGCAGCAGCGCCCGGCTCAACTGCGGCATGCGCAGGTCGAGGGTGGGCTGGACGAACAGCTCGTCCCAGAAGACGTGGCCGCGGTAGGCCTCCCCGTGCAGCCCGCGGGCCGGTAGTCCGGCGTCGAGATCGGTGGTGTTCGGCGAAACCGTCTGCAGCAGGTGGAACAGGTGCAGGTGCACGGCCTGCTGCGCGGCGTCGCTCATGGACAGTCCACTGTGGAACTCGCCGTTCAGGCGAGCCCAGGCCGTGCTGTGCGATCGGCGCAGCTCGTCGAAGCCGGCGGCGTCGCGCACCTGGTCCACGGCCTCGGACACCGGCTCGGTGGCGGCGAAATCCCGCGAGGTGTGCAGCGAGACGACCTTCTCCACCCGCACCTCGACGCCCTGTTCGACGTCGAGGGTGACATCGTGGGCGATCATCTCGCCGCGCTGCAGGAGCGAGCGTGCGTCGAGGAGATCGCCGCCGACGTGCACCCGGGTCCGTTGGGCCACGGCGACGTGGATGTCCGACTGGGACGTCCGCGCGTGCAGCACCACGATGTCCGGGGCGACTTCGGCGGTCCGGTGGTCGACGAGGTGCCGGCCGCCGAGCGCGCGATAGCGGGCGACCCCGCTGTTGGTCACGTCCCCGTCGATCCCGCAGCGCAACGTTAACGCCCCCGACCAGTCCTCGGCGACGAGCGTGGTCGCGAGGCCGGCGAGGTGGGGCGAGGCCAGATGCACGAAGCGGTGCTGGACGATCCTGGTGGTGCGAGCCCGTCCATCGCGGAAACACAGCCGCCGGACCAGGAGGCCGCGTTCGAGGTCCAGCTCCTGCTCGTGGTCCAGCACCTCGACCTGCGCGAGGTCGAACCACGGGCCGTCATCGGTGCGGAAGGTCAGCAGCAGCCAGTTCGGCATGTTGACCAGGGACTCGTTCTCCACTTCGCGCCCGGCGACGGTCGTGGTGAGGCGGTTGTAGCAGCCCGCGACGTAGGTGCCGGGGTAGTGCACCCCGTCGGCGTGGGATTCCGGTGCCGCTCCGCGCGTGGCGAAGTACCCGTTCCCCAACGTGCACAACGCCTCTCGGCGGCCTTCGTCCTCCGGGACGAAGTCGTGGAAGCCGAACTGCCACGCGGGCGTGGTCATGGCGCGCCAGGTTCCGCCGTCGGCACGTGGGGCCAGCGGCGCCCGAACAGGCGTGCGCCGTGGGGCGGATCGATCCTCGTGGCAGCCATGGTGACCTTGCGTTCGCTCGCGATGTGTTCGTGGGATACCCGAACTGCCGGGAGATCCACCGGCGGGGTCGCAACGCGGGCACGATCCCGGCGGCAGGTGAAAGGCGAGCGGTGTCCACGGTCCGTCGCGCGATCGGCGCGGACCAAGGCCGACCGACTCCGTTCCGGCCGGCCCCGTCGCGGGTACCCGGGCGGCGTTGGGCGGGAAACCCGTGGTGCGGGGAGTGCCGTCACGACGCAGGCGGCGGAGCTTCCCCCGGGCCTGGGCGGAAGCGGCTTCCGCAGGTGGTGATCCGGCTCCGTGACGTGACCGTTGTGGACGATCGAACCGGCGTTTCCGCGCGCCGCGCGTGTGCGGGCTGGAGGTGATCGGGATGACCGGTGGCGAGAGCGAGGCCGGCGGAGCGGGGAAGCGGCTGCCGCGGCCCGTCTACGAGCGCGAGCTCTTCCGGTTGCAGAGCGAGTTGGTGAAGCTGCAGGAGTGGGTCCGCGTCGAGGGCGCCCGGCTCGTGGTGGTCTTCGAGGGGCGTGACGCGGCCGGGAAGGGCAGCACGATCAAGCGGGTGGCCGAGTACCTCAACCCGCGGGTCGCGCGGATCGTGGCGCTTCCGGCGCCGTCGGAGCGGGAGCGCTCGCAGTGGTACTTCCAGCGTTACGTCGAGCGCCTGCCGGCGGCGGGGGAGATCGTGCTGTTCGACCGCAGTTGGTACAACCGCGCGGGCGTCGAACGCGTGATGGGGTTCTGCACGGAGGAGGCGTGCCGCCTGTTCCTGCGGCAGTGCCCGGTGCTGGAGAACTTGCTCGTCGAGGACGGCCTGCTGCTGCGGAAGTACTGGTTCTCGATCAGCCAGGCCGAGCAGGAACGGCGGTTGCGCAAGCGCATGGACGATCCGATGCGCCGGTGGAAGCTGTCGCCCATCGACCTGGAATCGGTGTCCCGCTGGGACGAGTACTCGAAGGCCAGGGACGAGATGCTCGCGGCGACCGACACGCCGGCCGCGCCGTGGTACCTGGTGGAGAGCGAGGACAAGCGGCGGGGCCGCATCAACATGATCGCGCACCTGCTTTCCAGCATCCCGTACCGCGAGATGCCACGCCCTCGGGTGGACCTGCCGGCTCGACCGCGGCCCGGCGACTACGAGCGGCCGCCCAAGGAGAACTACACCTACGTACCCGACCACGCCGCCGCGCTCTGATGCGTCGGACGCCCCGGCGGCCGGTTCGGTAGATGTTCGGGGAAATGATCGATCCACACAGGACGATCGCTCATGGTTCGTGCGCTCAGCCCGGCCTGTTCGGATTTGCTCCCCGCACCAGGGATGCGATGCGCGAGAGCAACTCGCACAGCGAGCGTGGACCATCGACGGAGTACCGCGCCCACGTCAGGCGGTCGCCGTGTTCGGTGCTGAGCACCACGATGCCGATGCCGTCGTCGTACACTTCGCGCAGGGCGTCCTCGTCGGTGTAGTCGTCGCCGGCGAACACCGGCACGACGTCGTGGCCGACCAGCCCGATGCGGTCCAGCAACCAGCGCAGCGCCCTGCCCTTGTTCCAGTCGATGTCCGGCAGCAACTCGACCACGCATCGGCCGTGCGTCGTCCGCAGCCCGGGCCGTGCGTCACCGACCCGGCGCACGGTGGAGATCACCCGCTCGACCTCGTCCTGCCGGACATTGCGGTAGTGCACGGCGACGGCGAACCGCTTGCGGTCGACCAGCGCGCCGGCCACCGGCCGCAACTCGGCCGACAGCAGCCGTTCGGCCTCGTCGAGGTCGGGGAGCGCGGTCTCGCCCGACTGCTGCGCGACCGACGTGCCATCGGGCCCGGCCAGCTCGAAGCCGTGGCTGCCCGCGCACCACGCGTCCTCGACCCGCACCCGTTCGCGCAAGTCCCGCAGGTCGCGGCCGCTGATCACCGCCACCGGGCAGTGCCGGGCGAGACCCCGCAGCACCTCGCCGGTCCCGGCCGGTAACGCGACCGCGGTCGGATCCTCCCTGATCGGGGCGAGGGTGCCGTCGAAGTCCAGCAGCACCGCCGGACGGTGGCTCCGCAGGCGATCCGCGATCTCGGCCCACCGGTCGAGCGCGTCGGGCACTTCGGACAGGCGGCGTTCCCCGGAGCCGGCGACGGTGACGTCGGCGAGGCTGGACACGACCACGTCCGCTCCTGCTCCCGGCAGCCTGGTCGGGGAGCCGGACCGGGCAACGCCGACGACCAGGGCGAAGCCACCGGTCCTGGCGGCTTCGACACCCGACTCGGAGTCCTCGACGACTGCACAGCTCGATGGCCGGACGCCGAGCCGGCGGGCAGCCTCGAAGAACACGGCGGGATCGGGCTTGCCGGGCAACCCGAGCTCCTCCGCCACCACACCGTCGACCCGAACGCCGAACAGGTGCGCGATCCCGGCTCGTTCGAGGACGGCGGCGCAGTTCGTGCTCGCGGAGATGACGGCGGTCCGGATGCCGTGGCGGTGCAACGACTCGATCAGCGCGATCGCGTCGTCGAACACCGCGACGCCCTGGGCGTCGAGGGCGTCGCGGAAGTAGCCGTCCTTGAGCTTGCCCAGCCCGTGGCAGGTTTCCCGCCCGGCCGCGTCGCCTGCGCTGCCCAGCGGCAACAGGATGCCGCGGGAGCGAAGGAAGTCCCGCACGCCATCGACCCTCGGCTTGCCGTCTACATGGCGGAGGTAGTCGTCGCCGGTGAACGGAAGGTGGTCCTCCGCCGGAGCCGGCGCGCGCTCGGCCAGGTACCCGTCGAACAGGCGCTTCCAAGCGGCGGCGTGCACCGCGGCGGTGTCGGTGAGCACTCCGTCCAGGTCGAAGAGCACCGCGTGGTAGCGGAGCGGATCGATGCTCGTAGCGGCCATGATGGCTCCGTGCGGGTACGACGTCCCCACGGGATACCCAGATCCCAGCGAAGTTCCACACAGCCTCCCACGCGTTAGCCAGGCCCCGCGTTGGTCGTGTGCGCCTACGCGCGGGCGAAGTCCGCGACCAGTGATTCGTAGGTGACCTGGCCTTCCTCGACGGCGCCGGTCTGCACGGCGACCTCGATCATCAGGTCGATCGCGTCCTTCGCGACCTTCCACTGCGGGAGCAGCTTCGGTACGACGACGTCGCTGAAGTGCTGGATGTACTGCTTCGAGACGTCCAGGCCCTGTCCGTCGAAGCTGTCGGTGTTGAGCAGGTCGGCGGCGGCGTCCGGGTTGGCCAGGATCCAGTCCTTCGCCTCCCATTGCGCGGCGAGCCATGCCTTGCACGCGTCCGCATTGGACTTCGCGTAGTCCTCGCGGGCGATGAGCACGTCGACCTGCTGCTTGCTGAGCAGGTCCGGGACGCCGTCGGCGGCGAAGTCGATCAGCACCTTGCCGCCGGTCTGCGCGGCCATCAGGCGCGCGGTGGCGAAGGTGATGCCCACGTAGGCGTCGATCTTCCCGGCGCTCATCTGGGCGATCGCCGGAGTGGTCTGCCCGACGGCGAGCGGCGTGACGTCGGCCTCGGAGATTCCCGCCTGCTGCAGGGCCAGCCGGAGTTGCTTGTCGGCCCCGGCGCCGATCGCGGTGACGCCGATCGTCCTGCCCTTCAGGGACGCCATCTTGTCCGCGAAGCTCGCCGAGCCGGATGGCCAGTTCCCCTTGTTGACGACGATCGAGTAGGTCGTTTCGGGGATGCGCATGCCGATGATGACGGGCCGCTCGCCCGGCCTGGAGTTGGCGAAGGTCGTCATCACCAGCAGGGTGTCCTGCATCTGCCCGTCGATCTGGCCCGCCGTTTGCAGCTGCATCCCCTGCACGCCGCTGGAGGGGTGCAGGAACTTCGGCACCTCCAGGTTGTACTTGCCGTACTGGTCCTGGTCGAGGTTCACCGCGTCGATGAAGTAGTTGTCGCCGGGCGCCGTGGCGACGCGGAACGGGGTCGGCTTCGGTGCCGCGCCCGGGGCTGTGCCGGTGGCGGGCGAGCCCGGCGAACCGTCGCCGCACGCGGCGAGCAGGGTTCCCGCGCCGGCGGCGAGAACCGATGCGCCGGCCATCCGGAGGATGGCGCGGCGGCTGGTCCGGGTCTGCGTCAACTGGGGGGCAGTCGATTCAGCGGATCGGATGTGCATGGCTTTCCTCTCTCAGGCGACCCGGAAGTCGTTCGCCTCGCGGCTCTTCGTTCGAGGTGCGGAAGGTCGGCTGCCGACGTGCTCACGAGTCGACGGCGGTCTCCGGAGACGGCGCGAGCCCGGCCGCCAACTCCCGGCGCATCTTCACGTGCTCGGCCGGCATCGACACGGTCGTTCCACCGACGAGCCGGTCGCCGCGGTAGCGCCGGATCGCGAACTTCCCGCTCGCCGGGCCGGACGTGACTTCGGTGCGGTCGTGCTCGGCCCGCAGCGCGCCGGCCATCTGCACCTTCACCCCGGCCTGATCGGTCCAGAACCACGGGACGGGCCGGTACGGCGCGTCCTGACCGACGATCTGCCTGGCCACGTGCAGGGCCGAGTCCATGGCGTGCTGGACCGAGGTGAGCCGTTCCAGCCGCTCGTCGAGCGGAAACCGCACGCAATCGCCGATCCCGCTCACGTGCGGGTCGGAGGTCCGCAGCCGGGTGTCGACCACGACCCCGTCGTCCACCGCCAGACCGGCCCGTTCGGCCAGGTCGGTCGACGGCGCGGAGCCGATCCCGACGACCACGACGTCCGCCGGGAGCCGCTCGCCGTCGTCCGTGGTGACCGATTCGAGCCGATCGCCCTCGATGTTGTGGGCGACCACCGACCTGCCGAGGTGGAACCGGACGCCGCGGGCACGGTGCCGCTGCAGGAGAAAATCGCTGACCTGCGGCGGTACCGCGTGAGCCAGGATCGAGGGCATGCGCTCCACGACGGTGACCGAGCAACCGAGTTCGACGGCCGCCGTCGCGATCTCCAGCCCGATGAATCCACCGCCCACCAACAACATCGATCGCGCGCCGCGCAGCCGCGCGCCCAATGCGACTGCGTCGTCGCGGTCGTGCAGCTGAAAGACGTTCCGCAGACCGTGGAGGCCGGGGATCGGGCGCGGGCGGGAGCCGGTGGCCAGCACGAGGTGGTCGTACGGCGTCGTCGTGCCGGACGCCAGCGAGATCTCGCGGGCGGCGAGATCCACCTCGGTCACCGGGTCGCCGAGCACGAGCGTCGCGCCGATCGAGTCGTAGTGCGCCGCGTCGTGGAACTCGACGCGTGCCGGGTCGGCGTCCAGGAGGAACGCCTTCGACAGGGGTGGCCGCTGGTACGGCAGGCGTGCTTCGGCGCTGACGAGGGTCAGCTCGCCGGCGTATCCGAGCCGCCGCAGGATCGAGGCCGCGTGCACCCCGCCCTGGCCCGCTCCGACGATCACGACACGGCACATCGGGTTGCCGGCCATGGCGGTCAGGGCTCGACGATTTCGATGGCGGCCGTGGGGCAGGAGAAGACCGCCTCGTTGACGTCGGCGACCGCCTCGTCGCCGACCTCTTCGGCCAGCAGGATCACGATTCCGTCCTCGTCCTGGTCGAACACCGCCGGCGCGGCCAGGACGCACTGCCCCGACCCGCAGCACTTGCCCGCATCGACCCTGAGCTTCATGGCACGCCCGCCTTCCGTTCGGTGGTCACGTTCCTCATCGGTGTCCTACGGCTCGTCGATGTCGATCAGCGGATCGCCGCCGTTCACCGTCGACCCCTCCGCGACGTGGACGGCCGTGACGGAACCGGTGCATTCGGCGAGGACGGGGATCTCCATCTTCATCGACTCGAGAACCACGACCGTCGTGTCCGGTTCGACGGTGTCACCCGCGGCGACCAGGACCTTCCAGACGTTCGCGCCCATGTCGGCATTGATCGTTTCCGCCACTGCACTACCTTCCCGTGGATGCCGTCGGGCTACTGGTGACAGCCGCGACGATGTTCGTGTCGTACCCGCCGGCGGCGAACTCGCGGTGATCGACGAGTTCGCGCAGGAACGGCAGGTTGGTGCGCAGCGGCCCGACGGTGAACCCGTCGAGCGCCTCCCGCGCGCGTTCCAGCGCGCGGTCCCGGTCTTCCGCGAACACGCAGATCTTGGCGATCAGCGAGTCGAAGTGCGGCGTGATCGCCAGTCCCGCCCGGTACCCGGCGTCGACCCGGATCCCGTCCCCGCTCGGTTCCTCCCACTGCTCGATCGGACCGGGGCTGGGGAAGAACCGCACCGGATCTTCCGCGCAGAGCCGGAATTCGATCGCGTGCCCGCGCGGCCGGGGCGCGAACCCCGGGGTGACCGAACCGGTGACGGCGATGCTCAGCTGCTGCTCCACCAGATCGACGCCGTGCGTCAGCTCGGTCACCGGGTGCTCGACCTGGATCCGGGTGTTCATCTCCAGGAAGACGAATTCCTGCGTCCGCGCGTCGACGAGGAACTCCACGGTGCCGGCGTTGCGGTAGCCGACCGCGCGGGCCGCGTTCGCCGCCGCGTCGTGCAGCCGTTGCCGAACCTCCGGAGCGAGGCCGAGCGCCGGTGATTCCTCGACGAGCTTCTGGTGGCGGCGCTGCACCGAGCAGTCGCGCTCGCCCAAGGCGAGGATCGTCCCGTCCGCCAGGCCGAGGACCTGGACCTCGATGTGCCGCGCCGATTCGACGAACCGCTCCAGGAAGACCCGGTCGGAGCCGAAGCTGCGCGCCGCGATCGCTTGCGTGCGGTCGAATTCCTTCCGCACCGATTCGGCGTCGCGGGCGATCGTCATGCCGATCCCGCCACCGCCGCCGGCGGCCTTCACCATGACCGGGTAGCCGATGCGCTCGGCCGCCGCGACCGCCTCGGCGGCATCGGACAGCGCTGCACCGGCACCGCCGCCGACCGGAACACCGGCGGCCGCGACGCGGTTCCGCGCCTCGACCTTGTCGCCCATCGCGGAGATCGCTTCGGGGGCGGGGCCGACCCACGTCAGGCCCGCATCCACGACCGCGCGGGCGAATCCGGGGTTCTCGGCGAGGAAGCCGTAACCGGGGTGGACCGCGTCGGCTCCGGTTCCCACCGCGATGCGGACGATCTGGTCGATGTCGAGATAGGCGCCGACGGGCTGGTCGCCGGTGATCTCACGGGCGATGTCCGCCTCGGCGACGTAGGGCAGGCCGGCGTCGACGCGGTGGTGGATCGCGACGGTGCCGACGCCGAGGCGCCGGGCGGTCGCGATGATCCTGCGGGCGATCTCGCCCCGGTTGGCGACCAGCAGTCGCCGGGGGAATTGCTGCGACATCCTCATCCGCCTAGGGTCTGCTTTCACAAGCGGCGCGAGCCGCTTGCTCTTTCGGTGATTGGGCCGTCAACTCGCACCGCAACGCGAACACTTCCTAGTAACTCGTGGGCCAATTGCTGAGCTGGTGCTCACCCACCCCGCCGGTGCGGTTCAGCGCGTTGTCCTCCAGGGCGCCGAGGATGAACTCGCGGGTGTCCGCGGGGTCGATCACGTCCTGCACGCCGTAGACCCGGGCGACGTCGTAGCCGGTCGATTCCTTCGCCATCTCGGCCAGCCGCCGCTCGTAGAGCTCGGGATCCGCGGCGGCGTCGATCCCGTGCACCACCCCGACCGCCGAGCGCGGGTCCATGAAGCTGACCTCCGCGGTCCACCACGCGGCCATGGCGTCGGTCGTCCAGGCGCCGCCCATGTTGACGTAGCCCTGCCCGTAGTTCTTGCGCATCATGACCGTCACCTTCGGCACGGTCGCCAGCGAGAGCGCGTTCATCCAGTTGATGACCTTCCCGACGATTCCGCTGCGCTCGCCGTCCAGTCCGATGAGGAATCCCGGCTGATCGACGAGGAAGACCAGCGGGATGTTGTACGAGTCGCACAGCACGATGAAGCTGGTCGCCTTCGCGCACGCGGCCGCGTCGATGGCGCCGCCCTTGAACATCGGGTTGTTCGCGATGACCCCGACCGACTGGCCGTTGATCCGGCACAGCGCGGTGACGAGCGATTTGCCGTAGCGCTCCTTGACCGGGAACACGCTCCCGAGATCGGCGATGACCTCGATGACCTTCCGCACGTCGTACACCTTCGTGCGCTCCGGGGGCACGATCGCGTGCAACTGCGCGCCGCGCCCGGCCGAACCTTCCGGCACCGGTGCGATCGGCGGCGCTTCGCCGTTGTGCGACGGGAGGTAGCTCAGGAACCGGCGCAGGAGGTCGACCGCCTCCTCGTCGGTGTCGGCGACCGCATCGGCGAATCCGGTCACCTCGGAGTGCAGCTTCCAGCCGCCGAGTTCCTGGCCGTCGACCTGCTGGCCGGTCGCCCGCCCGACGAGTCCGGGGCTGGAGACGGCCATGATCGCGCCCTTGCGCATGACCGCGAAGTCGGAGCCGGCGGTGTGCCAGGCGGCGGAACCGAAGGAGTACCCGAACGCCGCCGACACCCACGGGTTGGTCCGGCGGCGCAGGAACCGCGTCCGGTCGTTGGCGTTGCCGAGCCCGGTGCCGCCCATGACGTCGGGCATCCGCACACCGGTCGACTCGGCCAGGTAGACCAGCGGAATCCCGCTGCGCGCGGTCAGATCCTTCAGGTGCCCCATCTTCTTGTTGCTGACGGCTCCGGAGGACGCCCCCTTGACCGTGAAGTCGTACGCGATGACGCCGGCGCGGCGCCCTGCGATGCGCCCGGTGCCGGTGACCTTCCCGTCGGCGGGGGTCACGTGCTGGTCGGCATCGACGTTCGAGGTCGCGAAGAGGCCCATTTCGCGGAAGGAACCGTCGTCGAAGAGCCGGGCGACTCGTTCGCGGGCGTTGAGCTCGCCCTTCTCGGCCCGGGCGGTCAGCTTGCGCTCGCCGCCCATCGCCAGCGCGTGCGCGCGCCGCTCGGCGTGCCGGATTTCGTGATCGGTGGTCATGTCGTGGATTCGCCCTTCCCGGTCGTTCACGCGGTGGCGGTGCGGACGAGCGCGGCTCGACGCTCCTGGAATTCGATGAGGGACCGCGCGACCCGGCCGGCTTCGTCGACCGAGCGGAAGACGGGCAGGCCGAGGCGCTGCGCCTGGAGGGTGTAATCGGCGACCGCCTGGTCCATGTCCGGTCGGCCGTCCCCCTTGAGGACGAGGTACTGCTGCGTCGCCGCGCCGGCGCGGGCGTGCGCGGCCGCGATGCTCCGGATGATCGTGCCGGTCACATCGCCGTGCCGCTCGGCCAGGTTCCGCTGGATGATGCCGACGTTCAGGTGGGTGATGAGGATGGCCGGCGGCGCCGATTCCAGCACGATGGACAACAGGTCTCCGGCGATGGTGCCGCCGCCCACCGCGAGCGTGCCCGCCGGTGTGTCGATCGGGTTCTCCAGGCCGTTTCCGGGCGGCAGCCCGAGCGACAGGATCCGCTCGATCGTCGGCTGCGGCAGGGCTGGGACGGAGAATCCGTGGCGTGCCAGCGCATCCGTGGCCAGCACGCTGGCACCGCCGCCGTTGCCGAAGAGGACGGCATCGCGCGTGGCCGACGGTGGCCCGTCGAGCCGGACGGTGGCGAAAGCCAGCAGCACGTCGAGGAATTCCTCCAGGGAGTCCGTCAGCGCGATACCGGCCTGCCGGCACACCGCCGGCCAGAGCCGGTGGTTGCCGGCGAGCGCGCCGGTGTGGCTCGTCGCCGCGCGCGAACCGGCGGCGGTGCGCCCTCCGGCGAGGAGCACGACCGGTTTGCCGGAGCCTCGTCGCGCAAGCAGGTCCAGGATCGCGCGCGCCGCCGCGATCGACTCCAGGTACATGCCGACGACGCCGACGTCCGGATCGTCGAGCATGAACTCGGCGAGTTCGGCGGCGTCCACATCGGAGGAATTGCCGATGCTGGTGACGCTGTGGAAGGCGATTCCACGCGCCGCACCGAGCCGCAGGATGTCGACGCTGAGGCCGCCGCTCTGGGACACGACGCCGACGCCGCCCGCGGTCAGCGGCGGGTCCGGGATGAAGCTGACCCGCGCCGCGGAGCTGTGCATCCCGAGGCAGTTCGGGCCGATGACGCGCGTCCCCTGCGCCGTCATCCGCCGGACGAGATCCCGTTCGAGCTCGATTCCCTCGGCGACCTCGCCGAAGCCGCTGCTGATGATCTGGGCGAACGCGACCTTGCCGGGATCGGCGGTCAGCGCGTCCGCGACCTTCTTGGCCGGGAGCGCGACGTAGGCGTAGTCGACCGGCTCGGTGACTTCCTGGAGCGAGCGCTGCGCCGGGAGCCCCTCGATCTGCTCCGCCGTGGGGTGGATCGGGATCACCGTCCCGGCGAAGCCCGATCGCCGGAGGTCGGCGATGTACCGGTTGGCGATGTTCGACCCGCTCGCGCTCGCACCCAGCACCGCGATCCTGCGGGGCCGGAACAGGCGTCCGAAGGCGCCGTGCGCGGTGTGCTCCCCGGCGGCGCGTTCCGCTTCGGGTCCCGCGGCGAGGACCAGCCGCGCATCGACCGCGACCGCTCGTTCGGAGTCGACGATGACCGGGTTGAGGTCGACCTCGACGACCTCCGGCGGGAGTGCCGAGAGCAGCCCGCCCTCGCCGCCGAGCCGCAGGACGAGCGACACCAGCGCATCGAGGTCGGCGCGGATCCCACCGCGCGCCCCGCTCAGCAGCGCGGTTCCCTTGAGCTCGGACAGCATCGAGGTGACGTCCGATGCGGTCAGCGGGGCGACGCCGAACGAGACGTCGGCGAACAGCTCGACGAAGATCCCGCCGAGACCGACCATGACGACCCAGCCGACACCGGGCGTGCGCACCGCGCCGACGATGACTTCGTGGCCGGGGTCGGCCTTGGCCTCGACGAGGAAGCGATCGATCCGATGCCCGTGCGCGGCCAGTGCCGCGGTCATCGCCGCCGCCTCCGTGGCCAGGTCCTCCCGCACGACACCGACGCGAACCCCGCCCGCATCGGACTTGTGGACCAGCGTCGGCGATACCGCCTTCAGGACCAGGTCGCCGTCGACCCCGTTCGCCGCGACGGAGGGGTCGGCGTGCGCACCGCCCGGCGGGACCGCGATGCCGCTGCTGCGCAGGACTTCCTTGGCCTCGGGCTCCGGCACGACCTGAGCCCCGGAGGCGACGAGGGCGGCGATTGCCGTTCGCAGCTGCTGCGGCAGCCGCGCGGAGTTCTCGATCAAGCGTCTTCCCTTCGTCGGCGCCCGGCACCCGGGTCGGGAGGCGGCTCGTGGCTCCGGCGAGTGTGGCGGGACCCGGAATGTCCGGGGAATACCGCGAATCGTGTACCGGTGATGGCGGATCGCTATCGCGGCTGTCCACTCGCACCGGTCCGGCGGGAGCGATAGCCGGTCCCGATCGGTGCGCAAACCGGTCGGGTCTTCCTCGCGCCGAGGCGGGCACGCATGATGGCCGCAGCCGCGTCGCGGAGGGGTTTCCGCGCCGGCCACATCCCAGGAGCCCGGCCCTGCAACGAGGCAGCAAGGAGTCCCCGTGGAAGATCGCACAGCCGTCGAAGCCACGAGCGAGCAGCGGGGGGAGTGCCCGCACCTGAGGCAGTTGTCGCTGGATCCGGCGCCGGAACGCCCGCTGGACGATCCACCGTATTTCAGCGAACTGCGTGCCACCTGCCCGATCAGCCAGGTCGACCTGGGCGGTGGGAAGACCTCGTGGCTGGCGACGAGGTTCGACGACGTGAAGGCGATCCTCTCCGACAACAGGTTCAGCGCCAACCCGATGACGCCGGGTTTCCCGGTCCGCGGGCTGCCCGGATCGAACCACCCCATGGTCGCCGACAGCATGATCCGGCAGGATGCGCCGCTGCACACGACGCTGCGCCGATGCGTGGTCAAGTACTTCACGCCGCGGGCCGTCGAAGGTTACCGGGAGCAGGTCGAAACCATCGTCGACGACCACCTGGACGCGCTCGCGGCGCAGCCCGGGCGGGCCGACCTCGTTTCCCGGTTCGCCCTCGCGATCCCGACCACGGTGATCACCCGGCTGCTCGGCATCCCGATCGAGGACGCCCCGCGGTTCTTCGACCTCACCGAGCGGCAGACGACGCTGTCGCTGTCGCAGGAGGACATGTACCGGACGGTCGAGGAATTCCGCGCCCTCGGGCTAGAGTACGCGGCGCTGAAAGAGGCGAATCCGTCCGACGACCTGCTCAGCAACATCATCCGGGAGCAGTACGAAGCCGGCGGGATCACCCGCGATCAGCTCGCGGCGCTGATCACGATCCTCATCATCGGCGGGCACGACACGACCGCAGGCATGATCGGGCTGTCGATCTTCACCCTGCTGAAGCGTCCGGATCAGCTCGCGCTGCTGCTCTCCGGGGAACGCCGGTGGGACGTCGCGATCGAGGAGCTGCTGCGCGTGCACTCGGTCGCGCGGATGGGGCCGCGCCGTGCCGCCACGGAGGACATCACGATCGGCGAGCACACCTTCCGGCAGGGCGAAGGCGTTGTCGCGTCCATCTGGTCGGCCAACCACGACGAGAGCAAGTACGCCCGCACCACGTGGGAGGACTTCGAGATCCCCGCCGAGAAACCGCAGCACCTCGCCTTCAGCTTCGGCTCGCACCAGTGCGTCGGGCAGAACCTCGCCCGGATGGAGCTGATGGTCGCGGTGCCCAGGATCTTCGCGCGGTTCCCCGACATGAAGCTCGTCGACCCCGAGGTCACGCATCTGTCCTATCGGGACGATCGGGCGTTCTTCAGCCTCAAGGAACTCAACGTCACGCTCTGACCGAAGCCGGAAAGCTCGCTCGATTCAGGGAATCGAGCGAGCTTTCCCGTGCGTGGCACTAGTGCTTGATCGCGCCGCCGTCGACGACGATGGTCTGGCCGGTCACGAACGAAGCGCCCTCGGACAGCAGGAAGCGCACCGGCGCGACGAAATCATCCACAGTGGCCGCGCGTTTGATCGCCCGTCCGGCGATGTTGGCCGGCTCGGTGTGCGCGATGTCCGCCGACAACCCGGTGACGACGAGCCCGGGAGCGATGACGTTCACCGTGATCCGTCGGTCGCCGAGTTCGGCCGCCATCGACCGGGCGAATCCGATGACACCCGCCTTGGACGCCGCGTACGCGGCTATCCCGCCGGGACCCTTGAACGCGGTGCCGGAGGAGAACAGCACGATCCGCCCGCCGTCGGACATCGCCGCCGCGCACGCCTGGACGGTGGCGAGGGTGCCGTGCAGGTTGACCTCGAGCACCCGGGCCCACTCGTCCCGCGGCATGTCCAGGAACGGCCCGGTGCGGCAGATGCCGGCGCAGTGGACCAGACCGGACAGGGGACGATCCGCGCAGAGGTCCGCCACGACGGTCACCAGTCCGTCCCGATCGGTCACGTCGCCCGCGACGTACCGCACGCCCGGCACCGGAGCTCCGGGCGCAGCCGGGTCCAGCACGACGACCGGCCGTTCGCCCGCGAGCGACTCGACCAGCCGGGCGCCGATGCCGGACGCGCCGCCGGTGATCAGGAGCGGCCCGCTCATCGGGACCGACTCGCGACCAGCTGCTCCAGGCCCTTGATCGCGTAGTCCAGGACCATCGACATGACGCCCATGAACAGCAGGACGGCGAACGAATCGGCGACCTTGAAGTTGCTGGTGAGCACGACCAGCCGCTGGCCGAGGCCGTAGTACGCGCCGACCATCTCCGAGAGGACCGCACCGAGCACGGCGTACACCGCACCGAGGCGCAGCGCGCCGACGATGCTCGGCAGCGCCGCCGGAAGCTCGATCTTCACGAAGCGCTGGACGGGCGACATGGACAGCGACCTGGTCAGCTGCACGACGTCGTGGTCAATCCCGCGCAACGCGGCGAGCGTCGACGTCAGCAGGACGAAGTACACGACGCTGCCGGCGACGAGCGCCTTCGGCGCGAAGCCGAGACCGAACCAGAGGATGAAGATCGGCGCCAGCGCGGGCCGGGGCAGGCTGTTGGCGAGGGTCAGGAACGGAGTTGCGGCGCGTTCGAGCACCTCGGACCGCGAGAACACGACGCCGGTCACGATGCCCAGGAGGCCGCCGGCCGCGAGACCGGCGAGCGCGCCGGCGAACGTCGCGGTCACGTCGGTCCAGAACTCCGCCTGCCCGAGCTGGCTGACGAGGCCCTGCGCGACCGCGTCGGGGGAGGAGACGAACAAGGGGTTGACTAGCCCTCGTCGGGATGCGAAGTACCAGCCGCCGATGAACGCGATAGCGACCGCGCAGCGGATCGCCCACACCTGCAGCCGGACCCGGGTCCGGCGCTTGCGCCGTTCGGCGAAGACCGCGAGTTCCATCGCGGAGAGGTCGGTACCGGACAACCCGGCGGCCTTCGCCTCCTCGCCGGCGGCTCCGTCCGAAACGATCGATCGGCTCATTGTTCCTCCCGGATTCCTGCGAGAACGAGAAGCATCGCTACTCCGCCGCCACCGGAGCGCGCACCAGGTCGATGTCGGCGGGGGTGGCCGTGTGCGGCCCGCCGTTGACGATCACGGTCTGCCCGGTCAGGTACGTCGCCGCGGCCGAACACAGGAACAGGCACACGGACGCGATGTCCTCCGGGCGGCCGAGCCGGTTCATGGCGACGAACCGGGCGACCCGGGCTTCGACGTCGTCGGCCGCGAACCGGGACGCCGCGGTGACCACCGCTCCGGGCTCCAAGCAGTTCACCCGCACGTTCAAGTCCGACCATTCCCACGCCATGGTCCGGGTGAGCGACGCGAGCCCGGCCTTCGCGGCGGCGTACGCCCCGCGCAGCGGGTGCGCGTGACCGGCGGAGGCGGACCCGATGTTGACCACCGCGCCGCCGCCTCGGCGCCGGAACCCCGGCAGGCATGCGGTGGCCAGGTGGAACGCGCCGCTGAGATTGGCCTCGATCATGGCGTTCCACGCGTTGACCGACAACTCCTCGAGACGCGCGCCGAAGTTGCCGCCGGCGTTGTTGACGAGGATGTCCACCCGGCCGAAGCGATCTTCCGCCGCGGCGGCGATGTCGGCCGCGGTCTGCGGGTCGCGGATGTTGCCGGTGACCGCCACCGCGTCGCGTCCCAGCTCGCGCACGCGCGAGACCACGTCCTGCAGCGCGTCGGCGCGCCGGCCGTGGACGACCAGGTCGGCCCCGGACGCGGCGAACAGGTCGGCGACCGCGCCGCCGATGCCGCCGGTCGCGCCGGTGACGATCGCCACCCGGCCGCGAAAGTCGAACCGCACGCCGCCGAACGGCGAAACCGCTTGCTGCGCAGCTGTCATCGTCTTCCCTCCGAAGGTCCGGTTCGGACCAGGCTCGCCACCGGGTGCTCTCCTGGCAACGGCCCGCGGGCTATCGGCGCGATAGTTCCGCGCGGCGCCGTTCCGTATTGACAGCCGCGCGTCGGGGCACGGAGCATCACCGAACCGGCGTGGCACGGTCGGAAAGCGGTCGATCAGCCGCATTCGACGTACGCGGACTGTTCGATGGCGAACGCGTTCCCGAGAGGCACGAGACGCCGTCGCAGCCGCACCACGGTCCACCTCTCGACCCAGCGGAGTTGCAATGAGGCAGACCAGCACGGCGAATCCGAGGACGGAAGTCGCGGACCAGGCGGCGGATCACCGGCCTCCCAGCAGGCGCCCGGCCGGAGCGCCGATCGAATTCCGCCACGTCAGCCACAACTTCATCCACGGCCGTCGCGCGGTGCTGGTCCTGGAGGACTTCAACCTGGACATCGGCGCCTCGGAGTTCGTCAGCATCGTGGGCCCGTCGGGATGCGGGAAGACGACGGCCCTCTCGATGGCCGGGGGACTGGAGCGGCCGCGGGCCGGAACCGTTGCGCTGGAAGGCGAACCGGTCAGCGGCACCTCCGACGACGTCGCCTTCATGTTCGCCCGCGACGCGCTCCTGACGTGGCGGCGGGTCCGCCGGAACGTCGAACTGGGCCTGGAAGTGCGCCACGTCCCGGCGGCGGAACGCAAACGGCGCGCCGACGAGTGGTTGCGCCGCGTGCGGCTGGAGGAGTTCGCCGACTCGGACGTGCTGCACCTGTCGCAAGGCATGCGCCAGCGGGTCGCGATCGCGCGCACGCTCGTGCAGAGCCCCCGGGTCGTGCTGATGGACGAGCCGTTCGCGGCGCTGGACGCCCAGACCCGCGCGAACCAGCAGCAGGAGTTCATCAGGCTCTGGGAGGCGGAACGGCCCACGGTCGTCTTCGTCACCCACGACCTGGAAGAGGCGATCCTGCTCAGCGACCGGGTCGTGCTGATGGCCGCCCGCCCGGGCCGGATCGTCGCCGACATCCGGATCGACCTGGAACGGCCGCGCACGCAGGAGATGCGCACCTCGTCCCCGGAATTCGCCGAATACCTGGAAACGCTCTCGGCTCGCCTCCGCGAAGAGGTGGCCGCAGCCGAGGAACGCCGGCGCGCGGACGAGGAGGCCTCCGCATGATCGAGCGCATCGTTGCCCCGGACGGCACCAGCCTGGCGTACCGGGTCGTGGGCAGTGGCCCGCGCCCGGTGGTGCTGGTGCACTCGCTCGCGCTCGACGGCTCGTGGTTCGAACCGCTCGCGGCGGAACTCGGGGACGCGTTCAGCTGCGTCATCCCCGACCTCCGCGGCCACGGCGCCAGCGGGGGAGCCCCGGATTCGATCTCGTTGGACGTGCTCGCCGACGACATCGCGCTCATCACCGAGCAGCTCGGCCTGACCCGGTTCCCGGTCGTGGGGATCTCGCTCGGGGGGATGGTCGCCCAAGCACTCGCGCATCGCCACACCGATGCCGTCGAGGCCGGGGTCCTCATCGCGACGGCCGGGGCGTACGACGACAACGCGCGGGCCGGATCTCGCTCGCGCGCGGACGCGGCCCGCGCACCAGGCGGGCTGGCCGCGCTCGCCGACATGACGATGACCCGCTGGTTCGGCGATCCCCAGCGGCCGGATCCGCTGATCGCCCGGGCCCGGGACCAGTTCCTCGCCGGCGATCCCGCCATCCACGCCGCGTTCCTCGAGGCGATGACCGCAGTCGGCGACTTCGACGTGCCGCCGTCGGTGCCGACGCTGGTGATCGGTGGCACCGACGATGTGAGCACCCCGCGCACGGTCATCGAGAACCTGCACGCGCGCATCCCGCACTCGCGGCTGCGATTCGCGCCCGGCGGTCACCTCGCCGCGTTCACCCATCCCGCGCCCGTGGCGGCGTTGCTCCGGGAGTTCCTCGATTCCCCCGAACCGTCCCCGCCGCACAACGACACCTCGAAGGATGCCCGCGTTGTCTGATTCCGCCCAGTCCCCGGAGGAGTTGCTCGATCACCTGCGGGCGGCGCAAACGCCCGCGCTGCTGATGCTCGTCGCGCACCTGACCGACGACCCGTCCGTGCTCCGCCCGCGATGGCGCCCGAACCCGGACCTGCTACCCGCGACCGGTCTCGACGCCGAGACGGACGCGGAGGCACGGGCGTTCTGCCTGGCGACGCTCGAACCGTACCTGCAGGACATCGATGCGTGGCCGGTCGAGCCGTCCGCGGCGGTCCTCGAAGCGATCGCGGAGTGGGCGCTCGACCGCTCCGCCGGCGAGGACGCCGCGCTGCTGCGCGTCGCCTTCGTCCCACCTGGCACCGATCCCCGCGCTCCGAAGTGGACGAAGGACCAGCTCGCCCCGGACCGGCCGATGCGGGTGGCCATCGTCGGGGCCGGCCTGTCCGGGCTGATGGCCGGGCTGCGGATGAAGCAGGCCGGCGTGGACTTCACGATCATCGAGAAGAACGGCGACGTCGGCGGGACGTGGTACGAGAACAGCTATCCCGACTGCCGGATCGACGTGCACAGCCACATCTACACCTACTCCTCCTTCCCGCACGACTGGCCGTCGTACTTCTGCCGGCAGAACGTGATCTTCGACTACCTGCGGGCGTTCGCCGAGCAGAACGGGCTGCTCGACCACATCCGGTTCGACACCGAGGTCGTCTCGGCGACCTGGGACGACTCGCGGCGCCTGTGGTCGGTCGCCACCACCGGGCCGGACGACCGCTCCCGGACCGAAGAATTCACCATCGTCGTGTCCGCGGTCGGACAGCTGAACCGCCCGATGATCCCGCGCATCGACGGACTGGACACCTTCGACGGTCCCGTGTTCCACACCGCGCAGTGGGACCACGACGTCGACCTCACCGGCAAGCGGGTGGCGATCATCGGCACCGGCGCGACCGGAGTCCAGGCGGCGCCGGCGATCGCGCGGTCCGCGGCGTCGCTGACGATCTTCCAGCGCAGCGCGCCGTACCTGCAGCCGACACCCGAGCTCCGCCAGGAGATCCCCGACGACGAGCGCGCACTCCTGCGCGAGATCCCGCTGTACCGCGCGTACTACCGCTTCTCGATATTCCTGCCGAGGGCCATCGGACGGCTCGCCGCCGCGACCGTCGACCCGGCGTACCCGCCCACTGAACGGGCCGTGTCGGCACCCAACGAGCGGCTGCGCGAACTGCTGACGGACTACCTGCTCGGCCAGGTCGAGGACCGGCCGGACCTCGCGGCGAAGATCGTCCCGGACTACCCGCCCGGCGCCAAGCGGATCGTCCGCGACGACGGGACCTGGATCGGCACGCTCAAGCAGGACCACGTCGAGCTGGTCACCGAGCGCATCGCCCGCATCGACGGGAGCGGGATCCACACGGCCGACGGTCATTACGTCCCGGTGGACGTCATCGTCTTCGGAACCGGCTTCAACGCCTCGGACTTCCTGATGCCGATGCAGGTCACCGGGGAGGGCGGGGCGGACCTGCACGAGTCGTGGGGCGTCGACGCGTGCGCCTACCTGGGCCTGACCGTTCCGGGCTTCCCGAACCTGTTCTGCATGTACGGCCCCAACACGAACCTCCTGCTGCACGGAAACCTCGTGCTGTTCATCGAATGCCAGTCGGTGTACATCCTCAGCGCGATCGAGCGGTTGCTGGAGTCGGGCAAGTCCTCCTTGTCGCTGCGCCGCGACGTCTTCGAGAAGTACAAGGACGAAGTGGCCGAGGCGAGCGCGCTGCGCGTGTGGGGATGGTCCAAAACGCACAGCTGGTACCAGAACGCGGAGGGCCGCTCCACCATCATGTGGCCGCTGTCGGCGCACCGGTACATCAGCAGCACCCAGGCAGTCGATCCCGAGCAGTACGAATTCCGCTGACCCCACCGTCCAAAGGAGACCTTGCTCGCCGTGATCAACGAGAAGAACACCGTCGTCAACGACCTCGAGACCCGATACCTCATCGGGGGCGAGGACCGGGGCAGCACCGTCGTCTTCCTCCACGACGGTGCGTGGGGAGCGTCCTCGGACGTCACCTGGGGGACGCTGTTGCCGCTCGCGGCGCAGACGCACCGCGTCATCGCGCCGGACCTGCTGGGCTTCGGCGGTTCGGCCAAGGCGGTGCGGCTGGACCAGTCGCCGTTCGGCTTCCGCTTGCGCCACGTGTACGCGCTGCTCGACCAGCTCGATGTGGACGGCCCGGTCCACCTGGTCGGGAACTCCTTCGGCGGCTCGATCGCGCTCCGCGCGCTGCTGGACGACCGGTTGAGCGAGCGCCTCGCCTCGGTCACGTCGATCAGCGGCACCGGCGGCCCCTGGCGCAGCGCGACGAGCGCCGAACTGGCCGGCTACGACGGCACCCGCGAGGACATGGCCCGGATCGTCCGGCTGCTGTGCGACGACTACCCGGGCATCGAGGACCAGGTCGACGCGCGGATGCGGTGGGCCGCGATGCCGGGCCACTACGCCGGGATGCTGGCGCCGCACGCGACACCGCCCGAGCCACTGCGGACCGCGCGCCCGGCCGATCCGTACCCGGCGCCGTTCGCGGACGTCACGACCCCGGTCCTGCTCTTCGACTGCGCGGGCGATCCGCTGGTCGAACGCGGCTGGGTGAAGCACCTGGCCGACCGGTGCCCGGCGGTGACCGTCGCGCCCGTGCCCTACAAGCACGCGCCGAACATCAGCCATCCCGAGCAGACCTGGCGCCTCATCGCCGATTTCGTGAACGGAGCGTGAGACCGTGTTCGACGATCCCCACGACGCCGTCGCCGCCGCGGACGTCCCCCACGACCGGCTGTTCCGGCTCGACGGCAAGCGGTACGCCGTCCTGGGCGGTGCGGCCGGCATCGGCGAGCACGTCGCGCGCACGCTCGCTTCCCGCGGCGCGCGGCTGCTGCTTGTCGACGTCGACGAGGACGCGCTGGGCCGCCTCGCCGATGAACTCGACGCCGACCGGTTCGTCGCCGACGTCTCGTCCGAGGACGGTGCGCGGTCCCTGGCCGAGCACGCCGCCGGTGCGCCGCTGCACGGATACGTAGACGTCATCGGCCAGATGCAGCGCAAACCGCTGCCGGCCTTCACGCTCGCCGAGTGGGAGAAGGACTTCCGGGTCAACCTGACGCACGCCTTCCTCGCCGCCCAGCACCTGGCGCCGATGCTGGCGCGACCCGACTCGTCGATCGTCTACGTCTCGAGCATCAACGGAACGCGCGCGGGCAGCTACGCCGCCGGGTACGGCCCGGCGAAGGCGGCGCTGGAGGGATGGGTGCGTCAGCTGGCCGACGAGTACGGGCCGGAGGGGATCCGGGTCAACGCCGTCGCACCCGGGCTGTTCCTGTCGCCCCGCTTCCTCGCCGGAGCGCACGCCCGCACGATGATCGAGCAGTTCAGCGGCAAGGCGATGCTCCGGCGGCTGGGCCAGCCGTACGAGGTCGCCGCGACCATCGCGTTCCTGCTCACCCCGGCCGCGGGCTACATCACCGGCGCCACGATCCCGATCGACGGCGGGGCGCGCGCGGTCGACGCGACCGGCCTCGACCTGCTCACCCGCTGAGACCAGGGCGGGTCCGCCGGGATCGTCGGCATACGATGACCGGACGGTCGGCGGCAGCGGCG
Organism: Saccharopolyspora sp. NPDC003752; assembly: GCF_053605825.1. Lineage (NCBI taxonomy): Bacteria > Bacillati > Actinomycetota > Actinomycetes > Pseudonocardiales > Pseudonocardiaceae > Saccharopolyspora > Saccharopolyspora sp. NPDC003752. The sequence goes on from NZ_JBSGJZ010000031.1 coordinate 35,794, forward strand.
CCGTCGACCCGGCGGGAGTAGGGGCCGAGCGTGAGATTCGAGCAGTTGCGCTACCTCGAAGCAGCACTTCGGACCGGCTCCTTCCGCCAAGCGGCCCACGAGCTCGGCGTCTCCCAGCCGACCATCACCAACCAGGTGCAGCGGCTCGAAGAAGACCTCGGCGTCGTCCTGGTCATGCGCGGGGCGCACGGCGTGCGCCCGACGGATGCCGCCGAGCGGATCCTGCCGCACGTGAAGTCGGCGATCCGGGCCGAGGACCTGCTCCGCCAGGAAGCCAGCGCGATCGACGGCCTGAAGATCGGCAAGGTGAGCCTGGGCACGGTGGCGATCGGGAGCATGCGGGTGCTGCCGCACCTGGTTCGCGAGCTGCACGAAGGGCACCCGAACATCCGGTTCGAGGTCACCGAAGGCGGCACCTACATCGTGCGCAACGGAGTCCTGGACGGGAAGTTCGACATCGGCCTGATCACCCGGATCCCGCTGCCCGGCGAGCCGCCGGACGACGAACGACTGCACCACATCGACCTGATGACCGGACGGCTGGTCCTGTGCGTGCCCGACTCGCACCCGCTGGCGCGCGCCGAGACCTTCGACATCGACGACCTGGCCGGCGAACCGCTGATCTTCTTCCGGGAGGGCAGCATCCTGCGGAAGGCGTTCGAAGAACTCGTCACCGGCATCGACGCGCGCATCGTGTACACCACCGACGGCGCGGAGACCGCGCAGCGGATGGTCCGGGCCGGGGTGGGGATCTCGATCGCGAACACGCTCGCGCCGTCGACGGCCAGCGGCAACGGCGTGACGCTGATCCCGATCAACAAGCCGTGGGCCCAGACGACGCTGTCCGCGATCGTGCGGCTCGGGGAGGTGCGCGGACGGATCGTCGAGACCTTGCTGCGCCAGATCCGGTCGTCCAAGACCTCGGTCGGGCAGGTGTAGCGCGGACAGGCTGCTGCGGTGATAGCCGCCGGCTTCTTCTGCCGCGGCGGCCCGTTCCCTAGAGTCCGAGGGCATGAAAGCCGTGCACATCAAGGATCTCGACGGCCCGTCTGCCGTCGCCGTCGTCGACGTCGACCCGCCTTCGCGCAAGGACGACGAGGTGCTCATCGACGTTCACGCGGCGGGGGTGTCCTTTCCCGAGGTGCTCCAGACGCGGGGGTTGTACCAGGTCAAACCGGAGCTTCCGTTCATCCCGGGCGCCGAGGTGGCCGGCGTGGTCGTGGACGCGCCCGCGGGAGCGCCGGTGCGGGCCGGTGACCGGGTCGCCGCCCTGCCCTTCCTGGGCGCCTTCGCCGAGCAGGTCGCCTGCCCCGTGGACGCGACGTTCCCCATCCCGGACGCGTTGGGCTTCGAACAGGCTGCGGCGATTCCGTTCAACTACCTGACGGCGCACTTCGCGCTGTGCCGGCGCGGCCGCATGTCGGCCGGGGAGACGGTGCTGGTGCAGGGTGCCGCCGGAGGCGTCGGCAGCGCGGTGATCCAGGTCGCGAAGGCATTCGGGGCGGGCTCGGTGATCGGCGTGGTGTCGACGCCGGAGAAGGGGAAGGTCGCGCTCGCGGCCGGGGCGGACCAGTACGTGCTGGCCGACGGTTTCAAGGACGCGGTGCGGGAAGCGACCGGCGGGCGCGGCGTCGACCTGGTCGCGGACACCGTCGGCGGTGACCGCTTCACCGACTCGTTGCGCTGCCTCGCCGCCGACGGCCGGATGCTGGTGATCGGGTTCACGGCCGGATCGATCCCGGAGGTGAAGGTCAACCGCCTGCTGCTGAACAACCTGGACGTCATCGGCGTCGGCTGGGGCGCCTACGCCAAGACGCGCCCCGGCTACCTGCGCGGCCAGTGGACCGAGATCCTGCCGAAGCTCGAATCCGGCGCCCTCGCGCCCCCGATCGGCGGCAGCTACGCGGTCGACGACGTCCGGGACGCCTTGGAGGCCATCGAGAGCCGACGGGCATTGGGCAAACTGGTCCTCCGCCTGCGGGGGTAGCCGCTCCGCCTGTGCTGGGCCTGCGTCGTTGCACAGTTTCAATTGAAACCTCGCTCCGAGGGTCCGCAATTTCCATTGAAATCGAAGAAGTTGTCCACATCCTCCGGTGTGTCGGACCCACGACACGCCGGAGACTGTGGACAACCCGCAATTTCCATTGAAATTGGACCTTCGATTTCAATGGAAATTGCGGTGCACCGGTCGGGAGCCTGGAAAGCGTTCCGGTGGCCACAGTGGACGGTTCGGCATGAGTTGAGCTTGCGGCACGCCGAGATCCTCGCGCTGCTCGCGATGCATCCGGGTGGCCTGAACGCGGAGCGGCTGGCGCTGCTCCTGCACCGGGGCAACCCCACGACGGGCCGGGGCGAGATCCACCGCATCCGCAACGCGTTCGGCCAGGAAGTGGCCAAGACCAGGCCGTACCGGATCGCCGCCGATCTCGGCAGCGACCTCGACGCTCTCCACGAGGCGTTGAGCCGGGCTGACGCCGAAGCAGCCCGACGACCACGTCGGACTGCTGCTGCCCGCTCGGAATCCGCCGCGATCCGTGCCGAGCGCGACGAACTCCTGGCGTCGTTGCGGGGGCTGGCGCTGCTGGCGGCGAGGAGTCCGTTTCGCCAACACCGACGCGGGGCGCGACGATCTGGAAGTGCTGGAAAGGCACGCGACCTGACGGAACCAGACGCCCCACAGCGAAAAGTCCTCGAATTCCGGCTGCGCCGACTACGGGAAGAAGAGGCGTAGCGGAGCCACCCCGGCCGGACACGCCAGGCGGCTGAGGTGGGCGCAGTTCGGTTGCGGGCCGTTGGCAGCGGTCCTAACCTGCGCCGATGGTCGTGCAACGATTGCAGGCGGCGGCACTCTTCCTCGGCCCGGTCATCTTTGCTGCATCGCCGTTCTTCTGGGTCGACGGTCATTACGGCGTGAACGGCGGGATGTTGATCGCCCTTTCCATGGTGCCCTGGGTGTACGGGCTGATCGGGGAATACGAAAGGTTGCGCGAACGCATCCCCTTCGCGGCCGGGCTGTGGTTGTTGCTGTTGTTGATCGGGATGTTCGGCAGCATCGCGTTCGGGCTGCAGGGCTTCTTCGAAGGCGTATTCGGCTTCCACGAACAGGTGGCCTTGGCGCGCTTCGGCGACTACCCGCCGCAGAGCCTTCTGGTGCTGTGGCTACCGGGCCCGACCTTCCCGCTGGCCCTGCTGGTGTTCGGCGTGCTCCTCTTCTGGACCCGAATGTCCCCGCCGTGGGTCGCCGCCCTGATCTGCCTCGCCGCTGTCGTCTTTCCGCTGGGCCGAGTTCTTCGCCTCGAATGGGTCGCCTACGTCGTCGACCTGCTGGTGATCGTTCCGTTCGCCCAACTCGCTTGGAGCGCTTGGCATCGGACGCCGGCCGGATCCACGACGTCTTAGGGAGCGGTATTGCTCGCGCAGGCCTGCGGCGCGCGGCGTTGTCAGCCGTGTTCTGGGGGATCTTCGCTCCGCCGGACCGTTCGCGGGTTCTCGGCATCGTTGTTGCCAGGCTCGTCGTCCCGCCGGGCCGGCTGGTGTTCGTCGGCGTCGACGAGCTTCGTGAGGATCTGTTCCGCCCGTTCTCGGCGGTGAATCAGGCTGTCGGTTCGCAGGTCCTTGCTCAGGGCCACGCACATCAGCACCATGACGAGTGCGAACGGCACCGAGGCGAGGAACGTCAGGTTCTGGATCCCTTCCAGGGCGTGATCCCCGCCGGACATGAGCATGATCGCCGCGACGGATCCGGTGGCCACACCCCAGAACACGATCATCCATTTCCGCGGTGAGAGCGTGCCCCGCTGCGAGAACTTGCCCATCACGAGTGAAGCCGAGTCCGCCCCGGTGATGAAGAAGATCGCCACCAGGACGATGACCAGCACGGTGATGACCGTCGGGATCGGCAGCGCTCGGATGACGGTGAAGATCTGCACTTCCTCCCCGCCGGAGCCGGCCACGTCGACCGCACCGCTGCGCTGCAGGTCGATCGCGGTGCCGCCGAAGATCGCGAACCAGGCCACGCTGACCGCGCTGGGCACCAGGAGCACGCCGCCGATGAACTGCCGGATCGTGCGCCCCCGGCTGATCCGGGCCAGGAACGTACCGACGAACGGCGCCCAGGAGATCCACCACGCCCAGTAGAAGATGGTCCAGGATGAAAGCCATTCATCAACGGCCTCGCTGCCGGTGGCCCCGGAGCGCGCGGCCATCTCTGCGAAGTCGCTGATGTAATTGCCGATCGATGTCGGGATCAGGCTCAGGATGAACACCGACGGCCCGGTGATCAGCACGAACAGCGCCAGCAGCGCTGCGAGGGCCACGTTGATGCCGGACAGCCATTGGATTCCCCGGGCGACCCCGGAGGCGGCGGACGCGACGAAGCAGATCGTCAGGACGCCGATGATCAGAACCATCACCGGGGTGCTGACGGCGTCGATCCATCCTGCGCTCCGCATCCCGCTGCTGATCTGCAGCGTGCCGATGCCCAGCGAGGCCGCCGAGCCGAACAGCGTCGCGAGCAGCGCGAGGATGTCGATCACTTTTCCCAGCGGCTTGACCGCACCCCGCCGCCCCAGCAGGGGAACGAACGTGGAGCTGATCATCTGACGTCGACCGCGGCGGAAGCTGCCGTATGCGATCGTCAAGCCGACGACCGCGTAGATCGCCCACGGATGCAGCGTCCAGTGGAACAGCGTCGTCGCGAACGACGTCCGCACAGCGGCTTGGGTCAGCGGCGGCACCGTTTCCGGCGGGGGCTGCACGTAGTGCGCCAGCGGTTCGGCGACGCCGAAGAACATGAGGCCGATGCCCATGCCTGCGATGAACATCATCGCGATCCACGACAGCGTGTGGAATTCCGGCTGCTCGTCGTCACCGCCCAGCGGGATCGCCCCGTAGCGGCTCAACGCGAGCCAAACGACGAAGACCACGAACCCCGTCGCAGCCAGCGCGAACCCCCACCCGATGTCGTCCACCGCCCAGCGCAGCCCGGCTTCGGCGAACGCGCCGAGGGTCGCCGGCGAGGCGATACCCCAACCCAGGAAGAACAGGACCAGCAGTGCAGTGATGCCGAAGATGACGCGGTCGGTCGGCGATCGGGTGGTCTCGGGCGACGGCCTCGCCGCTTGCTCCGCCATGGCGCACCTCGCATTTCCCGAGTTCAACCTGGTCACATGGTCATCTCGCCCATCGCGGTCGGCAACTAGATGGCCGATCCCGCGAACCCGGCTCCCGTCGCCTCAAAGCCGCCCACGACCGGGGGTTTTGCGGGATCTCTGCGAAGTCGATCTGCGTGCAGACCGCTCTGCAGCAGGGATCCCGTCCCGCATGGACCACTCCCAGGCGCGCCCCCTAGCTCGCGCTGGGGGCACGGCCCGTTCGGTTGTGGCTAGCTGGGCGAGTACACCTGGCCGGTTTGGGCGCCTTCGATGGAGCGGACGTAGGCCTGGGCGACGTCGGCGACGTCGACCGGTCGGACACCGGGGAAGAAGTCGCCGTACTTCTCGACGCTTTCGGTGAAGATCGTCGAGCTGACGGCGTTTATGCGCTGCGGGGCGATCTCGATCGCTGCCGCGCGCACGAAGGCGTCCAGTGCCCCGTTGGCCATCGCCGCGGCGCTGCCGGTCGGGATCGGTTCATGGGACAGCGCACCGGTGATCAGGGTGAACGAGCCGCGTTCGGCGACCCGGGGGACCCCTTGGCGCACCAGTTCGATCTGGCTGAGCACCTTGCCCCGGAACGCGGACTCGTAGTCGCCGGGCGTCATGTCGGTGACCGGCTTGTACGGCACATCGCCCGCTGCGCTGGCCACTGCGTCCACGTTCCCGGCCTGCTCGTACAGCGCGGTGGTCTGGGCGGGGTCGGCGATGTCGAAGCGGAGGGAGCCGCTGGTGCGGCCGACGGTGAGCACCTCGTGGCCGCGGTCGGTCAGCGCTTCGTTGACCGCGGTTCCGAGCCTGCCTGCCGCCCCGATGAGGAGGATTCGCATGCGATCGACGCTACGTTCGCTTCTGGCGCGGGGGGAAATGCTCTTTGCGGCGGATTTATAATCTGTGGTTATGAATGTGGAGTTGCGGCATCTTCGAGCCCTGGCCGCGATCGGGGATGAGGGCACCATCACCGGGGCCGCCGGAGTCCTCCACGTGTCCCAGCCCGCGCTGTCGCGCACCCTCGACCAGTTGGAGAGCAGGCTCGGCACTCGCCTCGTCGAGCGTACGACTCGCCGCCTCGAGCTCACGGAAGCCGGCCGTCGGCTGTGGGAGCGATCCCACCACGTGCTCAACCAACTGGATGATGCGCTGGCCGAGGCCAAAGCCGGACTCCGTCCGCTGCGGGTCGGCTTCGCTTGGGCGACGCTCGGCGAGCTCACGATCCCGCTCCTGCAGGAGTGGCGCGACAAGTTCCCGGGCACGCCTGTACGGGTCTATCGCAGGGACGACCCCGAAGCCGCGCTGCGTCGAGCGGAGCTCGACATCGCCTTTCTGCGAACCGGGCCGCCGACGGGTTCGGAGTTCCAGGCGGTTCCGCTCTTCCAGGAGCGCCGCTTGGCGGCCGTGGCGGGCGACGACGCGCTGGCCGCTGCGGAATCCGTGCGGCTGGCCGACCTCGCCGACCGGCCGGTCGCCATCTGCGCCACCGCCGCGACCACCAGCGCCGAGCTGTGGCCGCGAGGCCGACGTCCCCGAACGTTCGAAGTCGCCAACGCCGACGAATGGCTCACCGTGATCGCCACCGGTGACGCCGTGGGTGTCACCACCGAAGGCACGGTGCACAACTACCCGTACCCGGGGATCCGCTACGTCCCGATCTCCGATGCGGAACCGATCACCGTCCACCTCGTCCGGCCACGCACCCCCACGCACCCGGAGACCCTGCCCTTCTGCACGCACGTGCAGAGCTCAGTCTCCGCGCTGGTGAAGGCGACTTCGTCGCAGCGAGGGCCATCAGGCTCGATCGTCGCATCCGACCGAGCCTGACTGGAGTGGCACGCCGGCCGCCCGTTGAAACTCGCTGGCCGGCTGCTTACCGGGGAAGCGGTCGAACTCCTGCGCCGAGCACTTCTGGAACGGGGTGGGCCGGCCCGGTGCAGCGATCCGCTCGCCCTCGGTGTGGGATTCGCGGACGCGCAGGATCTGTTTGACAGTGCCGCAGCCTCCGGTGTGCGTTCAGCGACGATGTGCCGCTGGCTCCGGTGGAATGGGCGTGCATGCTGCTGGCTGCGGAGAACGTCTTCATCAGCGATCTCGACAATCAGAATGTTGCGGTCGATTCAGCGAAAGTCGGCTGGGGTCGTGAGTCCTTGCTCTGGAAAAAGCCCGAGCGAATAGTCGCCCTTCCGTCGGCTTCGGCTCGAAGGCGTCGTGGTCAGTCGGGTTGGGCCGGGAGGATTCCGGCCGCGGTCTTGGTGATCGCTTGGAGGGCGTGGGCGATCGTTGGGTTGTCCCGGGCGCCCATCCTGGTGACTGCCAGGATTCGGCGCGCGGGTGCCGGTTCGCCGTGGAGCGGGATGCGCGCGACCGGCCAATGGCTGTGCAGGCGTGCCAGCCGGGGCACCAGGATGACGCCGAACCCGTGGGCCACGAGTGCGGTTCCGGTGTTCCATTCGTCCGCGTAGTGCGCGATGTTCGGGCTGAAACCCGCTGCCATGCATGCGGTTGTCACCAGCTGGTGGTAGGTGCTGTCCGGCCGGCCCAAGATCCACGGCTCGTTCGCCGCGTCGGCGAGTGTCACCGCCGGGCGGTCGGTCAGCGGGTGACCGAGTGGCGTGACCAGGTCGAGCGGATCGTCGAGCAGCGGCTGCTGGTCGAACCGCGCGTCCGACAGCGGCGGGGTGTCGGCTGTGACGATCACCAGCGCCAGGTCCGCGTCTCCGGCTAGCAGCAGGTCGAAGCACCGGGTGGGCTCGGCCTCGATCAGCCGCACCTTCAGGTTCGGGAAGGCGTCGCGCAGTCCGGCGGCGGCCGGCGGCAGCAGATGCGTTGCCGCGGTGGAGAAGCCGCACAGGGTGAACGGGCCACCGGGTTCGTCGGCGAGCGCGGCCATTTCCGCCTTGGCGCGCTCCCACTGGGCGTGCAGCAGTTCCGCGTGGTGCAGCAGCGCATGCGCGGCGGAGGTCAGCCGTATCCGGCGGCCTTGCGGAACCACCAGTTCCACGCCGAGTTCCGCGGACAGCTGGCGCAGTTGGTAGGACACCGCCGACGGCGTGTAGTGCAGCGCCTGGGCCGCGGCGGTGACGGTGCCGTGCTTGGCGACGAGCTGCAGCACCCGAAGTCGACTGTCAATCATGCAAAGAGTTTGCACGATCTGCTGCATGAACATTTGATTGTCCGGACCGGCTGCGGCGCTCCACGCTGGTGGGCACAGACGTCCACCTCGGCCGGAATTCGCGAGGAGCGCCATGCATCCGACGGATCCCCTGCTCCAGCCGTTCACCATCAAGCAGCTCACCTTGCGCAACCGCGTGGTCAGCACCTCGCACGAACCCGCCTTCGCCGATGACGGCCTGCCCAAGGACCGCTACCGGCTGTACCACGTGGAGAAGGCGCGCGGCGGGGTCGGGCTGACCATGATCGGCGGCTCCGCGGTCGTCGCCCCCGACAGCCCACCGGCCTTCGGCAACCTGCTGCTCTACCGCGATGAGGTGGTGCCGTGGCTGCGCAGGCTCGGCGACGACGTGCACGCCGCCGGCGCGGCGGTCATGTGCCAGATCACCCACCTGGGGCGGCGCACGAGCAATTACGCGGGGGACTGGCTGCCGGTGCTGTCCGCGTCCCCGGTGCGCGAACCCGCGCACCGCGCGTTCCCCAAAACCGCCGAGCCGTGGGACCTGGACCGGATCGTGCGGGACTACGCCGACGCGGCGGCTCGCTGCGAAGCCGGCGGCCTCGACGGCGTCGAGATCCAGGCGTACGGGCACTTCCTGGACAGCTTCCTGTCGCCGACGACGAACCACCGCACGGACTCCTACGGCGGGAGCCTGGCCAACCGGATGTCGTTCCCGCGCCGGGTGATCCGGGCGGTGCGGGCGGCGGTCGGACCCGGTTTCATCGTCGGCATCCGGATGATGATGGACGAGGTCCGGCCGGGCGGGCTGACCGTCGACGACGCCCTGGCGGCGGCGCGCTGCTTCCTCGACGACGGCATCGACCTCATCAGCACCATCCGCGGCTCGATCGAAAGCGATGCCGCGCTGGCCCGGACCATTCCGTCCATGGGCACGCCGTCGGCGCCGTTCCTGGAATTCAGCGCCGAGATCAAGCGGCGGCTCCAGGTCCCGGTGATGCACGCCGCCCGCATCGCCGATGTCGCGACCGCACGCCACGCCGTGCGGGACGGCCTGCTCGACCTGGTCGGCATGACCCGGGCCCAGATCGCCGATCCGCACCTGGTCGCCAAGGTCGCGGCGGGAGCGGAGCATCGCATCCGGCCGTGCGTCGGGGCCAGCTACTGCCTCGACGCGATCTACGACTCCGGCGACACCAAGTGCATCCACAACCCCGCCACCGGCCGGGAGCAACAGATCCCGCACACCATCACGCCCGCGGCGGAGCGGAAGAAGGCGGTGGTCGTGGGCGGTGGTCCTGCGGGGCTGGAGGCGGCTCGGGTGCTGGGTGAACGAGGGCACGAGGTGGTGCTGTTCGAAGCGAACGACGTGCCGGGCGGGCAGGTCCGCATCGCGGCCGCGAACCCCCGCCGGCGGGACCTGATCGGCGTGGTCGACTGGCGCGTCGAGGAATGCAAGCTGCACGGCGTCGACTTCCGGTTCGGAGTGCTGGCCGAGGCAGCGGAAGTTCGCGCGGAACACCCCGATGTCGTGGTCATCGCCACCGGCGGCACGCCGAACGCGACGTTGCTGGAAGGCGACGAGGCGGCCGATACCTGGGACGTTCTCACCGGTGCTCTGCGTCCCGAAGGCCGGGTGCTGGTCTACGACGACAACGGCGCGTACCCGGGCATGGACGCCGTCGAGGTGCTGGCCCGCCGAGGGGCTTCGGTCGAGTACGTGACCCCGGAACGCATGCTCGCGCCGGACGTCGGCAGCATGAATTCGCCGGCATATCTGCAAGTCTTCGCCGAGCACGCGGTGCGCGTCACGCTGGCTCACCGGCTGCGATCGGTGCGCCGCACACCGGACGGGCGCCTCACCGCGACGCTGCGCAGCGAGTACGCCGAGGTGGAGGCCGAGCGGACCGTCGACCACCTGGTGGTCGAGAACGGGACGTTGCCCAACGACGAGCTCTACCAAGAGCTGCTCGCCGATTCGACCAACCTCGGCGAGGTGGACCACCGTGCGCTGCTGGCGCTCGCGCCGCAGCAGGCCATCCGGAACCAGGCGGGGCACTACCGGCTGTTCAGGATCGGCGATGCCGTGACCAGCCGCAACATCCACGCGGCCGTCTTCGACGCGCTGCGGCTATGCCTGCCCATGTGAACACGAGGAGCGCGGAAGTGACTGCACTGGGAACCATCGAAGCGTCCGGACTCGTCGCCCGGCGAGCGGTCGGCCACAGCCTGGAAGCAGCGTTCTACGCCGGCCGGGAATTCTTCGACCTCGACATCGCGGCGATCTTCGCGAAGCACTGGATCTTCGTGGCCACCGAGGCCGAGCTGCCCGAGCCGGGCGACTACCTCACCACGACGCTCGGCGCCTACTCGATCATCGTGTTGCGCGATGATGACGAGAACATCCAGTCGTTCCACAACGTCTGCCGCCACCGCGGCGCCCGCATCCTGGACCGGCCGAGCGGGTCAGTCGGGAACATCGTCTGCGGCTACCACAAGTGGACCTACGGCACCGACGGCGCGCTGCGGCACGCGCCGTCCCAACCGTCCGGCTTCGACCCCACCTGCTTCGGGCTCAAGCCCATCCACGCCCGCAGCGTCGCCGGTCTCGTCTTCGTCTGCCTCGCCGACGAGCCGCCGAGCGACTTCGCCGACGTGGCCTCGCGCATCGAACCGTACCTGGCGCCGCATCGCCTGCACGAAGCCAAGGTCGCGGCGCAGGTCGACCTGGTGGAGCGGGGCAACTGGAAGCTGGTGATGGAGAACAACCGGGAGTGCTACCACTGCGACGGCCACCCCGAGCTGCTGCGCACGTTCTTCCCCACCTACGGCTACGCCGAAGAGGATCTGCCGGCGCGGCTGCTCCCGGCGCACGAGCGCTACCTGCGAGTCGATGCCGAACTGCGGCAGACCTACCAGGACCTCGGCCTGCCCTACCAGCTCATCGAGGAGCTGGACACCCGCGCGACCGGGTTCCGGATCCAGCGCGATGCGCTCGACCTCGCCGGGGAATCCTTCACCACCGACGGCAAAGCCGCGTGCCGGCGCCTGCTCGGCGACGTGCCGACACCCCGGCTCGGGCACCTGTCGCTGCACCTGCAACCCAACTCCTGGTTCCACGTCGTCAGCGACCACGCCGTCACCTTCTCGGCGCTGCCGATCGCCCCGGACCGGACGCTGGTGCGCACCACCTGGCTGGTGGCCCCGGATGCTGTGGAGGGCGTGGACTACGACCTGGAGACGCTGCTCAAGGTCTGGACGGCCACCAACGAGCAGGATGCGCAGCTGGTCGCCCGCGCCCAGCAGGGGATCAGCAGCCCGGCCTACGAGCCCGGCCCGTACGCCCCGACCGAATACCAGGTCGAGGCCTTCTGCAACTGGTACATCAACCGCCTCCGCGAGCACCTGCGATGACGGGCGTGCGAACCCTCCGGGCCAGGCGCGACTGGGCGGACGCGGCGGACCAGCGGCTGGTCTGCAAGCAGGTCCAGCAGCTGACCGCCGACGTGAAGACGTTCGTCTTCGAGCCCGTCGAGCCAGGGCTGTTCCACCACGACCCGGGCCAGTACCTCACCATCACGGTGCCGGTCGACGGGCTGGAGGTCGACAGGTGCTACACGCTGTCCTCACCGCCCTCCCGCCCGCACCTCGCGGCGATCACCGTGAAGCGCGTGCCGGGCGGGCAGGTCTCCAACTGGCTGCACGACCACCTGGTGCCCGGTGCGGTCCTCCACGCACGAGGCCCGTTCGGCGAGTTCTCGATGCACCGGCGCCCGGCGTCGAAGTACCTGTTCCTCTCCGCGGGGAGTGGCGTGACGCCGCTGATGTCGATGGCCAGGACGCTCCACGACCTGGCCAGCCCGGCGGACGTGGTCTTCGTGCACAGCGCCCGAACCCCGGACGACATAATCTTCCGGCGAGAGCTGGACTTCATCGAAGCCACGTCGGAGCGCATCCGGGTGACGCACGTCTGCGAGGACGACGGGATGCACGAGCGCTGGGCAGGCCGGCGCGGTCGGCTGGACATCGACACGCTGCGGAGCATCGCCCCGGACTTCCTGGACCGCGAGGTGTTCACCTGCGGCCCGGCCGGGTACATGGCCGCAGTGCGATTGATGCTCGCGGAAGCCGGTTTCGCCATGGACCACTACCACGAGGAGAGCTTCACCACCGACGCCCCGGTCTCCGGAACATCCGGTGGCGAAAGGAGATTCGAGGTGCGGCTCGCCCGCAGCGGCCGGACCGTCGAGTGCGACGCGGACACGTCGGTCCTCGACGCCGCGGCAAGCTCCGGCATCACCCTGCCGTCGTCCTGCGGCCAAGGAATGTGCGGCACGTGCAAAGCAACGCTGCTGAAGGGCTCGGTGGACATGCGGCACAACGGCGGCATCCGCCCCCGGGACCGAGCGGAGAACAAGATCCTCCTGTGCTGCGCGAAGCCACTGGAAGACCTGGTGATCGACGCCTGAGCCCCTTCCGGCCGAGTGCGCTTCCGGGGCTTCCGAGGGCATCCGGCGTCTTGTTGTCCCGCCGTCCGGGGGTGGCTAGGCGAGAGCGAACCGGTTGTGTTCAGGCGGGGCGGGGTGGTTCAGCCGGAGTTACCCCAGAGCAAGATGAATCCGGTGCAACGCCTGCTATGTGGCTGAAGAGCGCAGCGAGGAACCAACGGTGCGCTCGGCTACGAACAATCCGTCGGTGGTTGCGCGGCTTCCGCTTCGACGATCCAGATCGGCCTGTCGGAACATTCCACGCGAGTGCCGTCACCGGGTTCGAGCCGGGTGCGGATGATGCGCATCCAGCTCCCGTCGATTTCGGCGAATGGTCCGGGGATGCCGGCTCCGTAGTAGAAGGTTCGTACTTGGTTGTGGATGACGTGTGCAGGCTGGGACCAGTCGATGTAGCTGAAGTCCGGTTCCATCAAGGGGGCCCTCGTCGCTGCGTTCTCGTCCTGGGGCATACCTGGGAATCCGTCGGCGACGAGGTCCAGGGCTTTGCCGAGGGTGATCTCGACGCTCGGGGCGATCTGGTCCCAGAGTTGGTCGTAGGTGATGAATTCAGGAAGGTGGATGCCGTCGTGTTGGGCGATGACGTTTCCGGTGTCAATCTTGTTGTCCATCCGGTGGACGGTCAAGCCGAGGTGGGTGTCGCCGTTGCGGATCGCCCACTGCACCGATGCGGGGCCTCGGTACTTGGGCAGTGCTGAGGGGTGCACGTTGACGATGCCGAGCCTGGGGACGTTGAGGACAGCAGGGGGCAGTTTCCACGACAGGCCGAAGACGACGGCGACATCGATGCGGTAGCCGCGGAGTGCGTTGGCCAGTCCGTCAACGTCACCGGGCAGCAGGAGGTCGACTTCGGGCGGGATCCCTTCGAGAATGTTGTCCACTTTCTCGCCCATGTTCGGATAGCTGTCTCCCTTGGGGCGGGCGGAACGTCCGGAGATGTACAGGACCGGATCGTGCCCTCCGAGTCTGCTGCCCGCGTGAAGCGCGGCGAAGAGGTCGGATCGGAAGGACACCAGAGCGACCCGGGGCATAGTGGTCTCACTTTCACAGTCATGTGTGCGGTGCTCGTCCGGTGAACAGCTCACTCGGCTGACAGAGCGTTCACCTGGGTGTGGAGTCGTCTGGCGGCCGGGTCGGTGAACTCGGCGAGGGTCTGTTGCGCCTCGTTCGCGTGAGTGGAGGCCTCGGCCCGCGCACCGATTGCGGTCAGGGCATGGGCGAGGTGGGTCAGTGTCAGGGCCAGGTTCCAGCGGTCGCCGAGCTGGCGGTGCCGCTCCGCGGCAGTGCGGTGGAACTCAGTAGCCTCGCGATAGCGGTCGAGTGCCGCATAGGCCTGGCCGATAGCGCCCCACACGATCCCCTCTCTGGATCGGTCGCCGATGCGGCGCTGCAGGGCCGCCGCTCGGTGGTAGGTCTCCAGCGCGTCCTCGGCCTGGCCGAGTGCGACCTGCAGCCGGCCGAGATCGAGCAGCCACCATCCTTCCCAAACGGGGTTGCGGGCTTCCTCGGCGATGCCGAGGGCCCGGTCAATGCTCTCGTGGGCCTGCTCGAGGTGTCCTGTTCTGCGTTGGATTTCGCTGGCACAGCGCAGCGCGTCTCCCTCCCCGGCCTCGTTGCCGACCTCGCGGTACAGCGTGAGCGCGATCCTGTTGAGCTCGTGCGCCTGCCTGTAGTCCTCGGCTTCGAGGTGTACGTGCGCGAGCCCGTTGGCGGTGATGGCCTGCCACGCATGATCGTCGAGTTCCATCGCCATGGAATGAGCCCGCTCGAAGTAGTCGTGTGCTTGGTCGAGTCGGTGGCCCCGCAGTGCGGCCAGTGCGATTCCATTCAGCGAGGAAACCTGCCCGATCCTGTCACCGACCTCCTGCCGAAGGGCGAGGGCTGCTTTGTGGAACTCGATCCCTTGATCGAGTTCGAAGCTCTGCGTGTGCAGTTTCGCCAGGCTCTCGATGATCACGGCTTCGCCACTGCGGTCGCCGACCTCGCGCACGGCGGGCAGTGCGATCGCACAGGCGGTGCGCCAGTCGTCGAAGTGGTTGTGCCGGGCGTACATCCGTTGGATCGCGGCGGGAATCTGCCAAGCGAGATCCGGCATGCCCGCGCTGTGAGCGGCCTGAGCGGCGGCGAGGAGGTTCGACCGCTCCTGGTCGAACCATGTGATCGCCTCGGTCTGGTCGTCGAAGCTCATTGGCGGGGGGCCTTCGGCTTGCTCGGCCAGTGAGGTGCGGAACGCTCCCGGCACCGCGATGGCCATGCACGCATCTGCGGTGCGCAGGTACCACAGCAAGAGCCGCCGCAGTGCCGCACCGGCAGTATCTGGCTCCTCATGCCGTGCCTCGTCGAGAGCGTAGGCGCGCAGCAGATCGTGGAACTGGTAGCGATCCCGTGCGATCTGTTCGAGCAGATGCGTACCGACGAGCTCGTCGAGCAGGCGTCGGGCCTCACCCACGGTGGCTTCGACCAGCGCTGCGGCCGCATGCGTGCTGAATTCGGGGCCGGGATGCAGGCCAAGGAGCCGGAACAGACGGTGAGCGCCGGCGGTCAGGCCACGATACGACCAGGCGAACACCGAGCGGACCGCATCGGATTCGTCATCGTGGCTGGCCGTGAGCGCGTCCCAAAGTTCGGACTCGTCCCGGAGTCTGGCGATCAGTTCGCGCAGCGGTATCGTCGGCTGGCTCGCGGCCCGTTCGGCTGCAATCCGCAAGGCCAAGGGAAGGCGTGCGCACAGTCGGGATAGCTCGGCGAGATCGGTCACGCTGTCGGTGCTCCGGTAGTCGGCGGAGGCTTTGCGGAGAAGTGTGGTGGCCTCGGCCTCGTCGAGGAGGTTCAGCGTGAGGCGGTAGGCGCCGTCTCGGGCGACCAGCCCGGACAAACGGCTGCGGCTGGTAACCAGCACCAGGCAGTCCGATGTGCCCGGCAGCAAGGGGCGGACCTGGCCGGGGCCGGAGGCGTTGTCGAGCACCACGAGCATCCGGCGCCCGGCCAGCCGGGAGCGGAACAACGTCGCCCGATCCTCCAGCTCACGCGGAATTGCCGAGGCCGGCACGTCTAGGGCACGCAGGAAGCGTTCGAGGGCCTGATGGGGGGTGACGGGAGAGCCGGGGTCGTAGCCGCGCAGGTTGACGTACAGCTGCCCATCGGGAAATTCGTGCTGGACCTTGTGAGCCCAGTGCAGGGCGAAGGCGGTCTTGCCGACCCCAGCGGTACCGACGATCACGCACAGTGCCGAGACACGGGCGGAACTCTCGTGCCTCAGGAGTTTGAGGTCGAGGCGCTGCAACTCGGCGTCCCGGTTGACGAAATCCCAGACGTCGGGCGGCAGTTGACGCGGCACGGGCACATCCGCCCGGTGCTCGGCTGCTGCCGGGTGATGGAAGTGGACGCCTCCGCTGACGTCGCGGGCCTGGACGACGTCAGCGGCGCGACCGGACAGTTCCGAGTGCGTCGCGGCATGCTTGTGCGGGTCGTGCTCATCCGGCTCTGGCGTTGTGTGCACGGATCGGCCTTTTCTGTCCTGAACGAGGAACTTGTCGATGTCTGGGTCATTCCTCGCCGGGATCGGGTGGGGGCAATGTCTCCACGACGCGCTCGAAGTAGTCGGCGATGTCCTCGCCTGTCGCGTACAGCCGCATCATGAAATCTCGCCAGCTGGCGAGATCCTCCGGAGCATCCGATCGAATCGCCCCCGCTAGGACGCCGTCGGCGTCGTACAGGACCTGATAGATGGCCTCACCGCCGACCGTCACGATCTCGGGAAGGGGCCCATCAGACTCAAACGGGGCGACCTCGTCGACTCCGACGATCCGCACATGCCCGCCGTATTCGCTGCGTTGACGCTGGGAATGTATGAGCCACTGCACGTACGGAGTGAGAGGCTCTTCGACCACACGTACTCGGTAGGTCGTGAATCCCTGCTCAGTAACTCGTCGAAAGTAGGACTTCAGGTTTTCCGTTCTGTCCTCGAGCAGCTTCAGCGACTCGTGCCAGTCACCACGCGCGAATGCATCCCAGCTCGGGTTGCCCTGCTCCTGAAACGACTGTCGTCGTTCGAACTTCCAGAAATCGTTTTCTGTGATCCGCCAGAAACGAGGATCGAAGTCACGGAGGTATTCCTCGGGGGACAGGCGCTCGCCCAGCAGTTCACGCGGAGGATTCTTCATCGGCGATATCCCCCTTTGCTGACCTCAACATCTTCCCGGGAATGACGACAAGCCGCTCGTCGTGGCCGATGCTCACACCCGAAGGCAATCGCCGTAGGTAGCTCTCGGTGAGATCTCGTCCGATGACCGCCACATCTCCGTTTTCCAGTTCCCAGATATCCGGACAGCTCGGATTTTCGTCTGTCATCGACAGCTCCAGCGCTGATTTGCCCAAACGTCGCGAAAAAGGCGCCGTAGCGTCGGCTTCCCATTTTCTTTGCATCAGGAACCGCATCCAATCAATCGAGCCTAAAACGCATAACGATTACCAGCAATGTCATGTTACGTCAAGTGACTGCGGAAGTACGAGGTGCTATCGGGGGAACTCCCTACATTCGAGCTTTGTTCCTGCCGATATGGAACACGAGCGGCACATGTCACGCACCGCCTGCGCGCGGTCTCCTGCTCGCGGAAGGTTCTCGGACTCATAGGTTTGCGTTGGGGCCTGGCGGCGCAGTCGCGATGTGCCGACCATCGTAAACAGAGTTACGACAATAGGGGGTCATCCATTCATCGGAGCAAGAAGAAGAGCTGGGAAGTGCTCTCCGCCGGTCGCCCGATCAACCAGTTCGCCCGCGAGCTGGGCTTGAGTCATGAGACGTTGTGGAACTGGGTGCGTGCGCAATCCTGTTGCCCTGGTGGGATGTGACCACGTGCGCGTGGGTCCTGGGGCGTTTTCGGGCCAGTCTCCAGGGACGGGATGGTGTCGGTCGTCGAGCCGCGCTTCGGTTGGCAGGGCTTGCTCTGGTGCCCGATGGTGGGAGCGGAACCCGCGGCTGCGGGCGTCTGCAGGGTGAAGTGGGGGGAGCGACATGCCGAAGTACTTGGTGCAGGGCAGCTACACCGCCGAGGGGACGAAGGGGGTGCTCGTCGAGGGCGGAACCGGGCGGCGAGAGGCTGTTGAAAGGGTTGTCGGGTCGTGCGGCGGAACGCTTGAATCGATTTACTTCGCGTTCGGAGCCGACGATGTCTTCATCGTTGTCGAAATGCCCGACGACGTCTCCATGGCTGCCATGGCTATGGCGGTGCGGGCCGCTGGGGCCGTGACGTCCAAGGTGGTGCCGCTCCTTCGCCCCGAGGACGTCGACGAGGCTGCGCGGAAGACTGTCGACTACCGCGCCCCCGGCGCCTGAGCGCGGCTGATGCCGGCGGCGGTCCCGTGACCCGCTGTCGGTCCGGTGTGGCACGTGGGCCGTCTTTGGACACCTGCCGGGCAAAATTCCGGTGTTCGAGGACATCGCTGCAGGCGCCGAGCTCGTGAAGGACATGCGATTCTCTTGACGAACGGCCGTGGTGAGCGATCCGAAGAACGCTCGCCACGGTCTCATGGGGTGATCGGGAGCAGCTGGAATCCCAGCCTCCAACGACGCCGCCGGCGTCCGGGCCGTCCGGGGTGACGCCGTCGCGGCCCCGGCTTGGGAGGGTCCGCCGGTGTGGGTGCACGGTGACCTGCATCCCGCGAACGTCGTCGTCGCGGGCGGGCGCTGGCGGGTGTTGTCGACTTCGGCGACCTGTCCTCCCAAAGCCGGACGGCGCGTTCGACTGTCCCGTCCGGCTGTTCGGTGCGGGGGAACAGGTCGATCAGATGCTGGGGTTCGTCTTCGCCGAAGGCGCCAGGCGATGCTCGATGGCGCCGAACTATTCGAACGCCTCTTCGATTAATTCCCGGCCGTCGAACTCGCGCGCGATCCGGGCCGTGGCCGGACCCTTCATGTTCGCGATTGGTCCGGGCGTCTTCGAAAAATGCTGAGACCGGGTTCGATATTTTCCAATGGTTCTCGCGGAATGGGCGATCTAGGGTGACGTCGTGCGACAAACGATGGAATGGGCATGCTGAGCGGAGCTCTCGCGGGAATCAAGGTCTTGGACCTGTCCCGAATCCTGGCCGGCCCGTGGTGCACCCAGAACCTGGCCGATCTCGGCGCCGAGGTGATCAAGATCGAAAACCCGGACGGAGGCGACGACACCCGGGGCTGGGGGCCGCCGTACTTGCCGGACACCACGACTGCGGACGGGTTCTCCGGCTACTACATCTGCTGCAACCGGGGCAAGCGGTCGATCGCGATCAACTTCGCCGACCCGGCTGGTGCGGCGCTCGTTCGCGAGTTGGCCGCCGAGGCCGATGTCGTCGTCGAGAACTACAAGCCCGGAACCCTCGACCGGTACGGCCTGGGGTATGCCGCGCTGCGGGAGATCAACCCGGAGCTGATCCACCTGGCCATCACCGGCTTCGGCGCCGGCGGGCCGATGGCTGGAAAGCCCGGTTACGACTACGTCTTCCAGGGCATGGGCGGGCTGATGAGCTACACCGGGCCGGCCGACGGCACACCCGGAGCCGGGCCGTGCAGGACCGGGGTGGCGGTGGTCGACCTGATGTCCGGGATGTATGCGACCAGCGCGATCCTGGCCGCTCTCCTGCAGCGCACGACGACCGGTGCGGGGCAGTCGATCGACATCGCGCTGCTCGACGTCGCGGTGGCGATGAACGCGAACCAGGCGTCGAACTACCTGGTGTCGGACAAGATCCCGCAGCGCATCGGCAACGCCCACCCGAACTGCGCGCCGTATGACGTGTTCGCCTGCGCCGATGGTCACCTGATCCTCGCGATCGGCAACGATGCGCAGTTCCGGCGGTTCTGCGCCGCGGCCGGGCTGGCTGAGCTCGCGGCCGATGAGCGGTACGCGACGAATGCCGCCCGCATCGACAACCTGGCCGAGCTGCGTCCGGTCGTGGCCGCCGCGATGGCGTCCCGCAGCCGCCAGGAGTGGTGCCGCGTGCTCGACGAGGCCGGGGTCCCCTGGGGCGCGATCAACACGCTGGACGACGTCTTCCGCGATGCCCAGGTGGTGCACCGGGGCATGCGGATCGAGGCCGAGCACCCCACGCTG
The DNA here is from genome assembly GCF_053605825.1 of Saccharopolyspora sp. NPDC003752. Taxonomy (NCBI): domain Bacteria; kingdom Bacillati; phylum Actinomycetota; class Actinomycetes; order Pseudonocardiales; family Pseudonocardiaceae; genus Saccharopolyspora; species Saccharopolyspora sp. NPDC003752. The sequence goes on from NZ_JBSGJZ010000031.1 coordinate 55,667, forward strand.
GGCGTCGTGCCGATGGTGCGCAACCCATTGCTGGCCGGGGACCAGGAAGCCGAACACCGACCGCCGCCGGCGAAGGGTGAGCATTCGGTGGAGGTCCTCAGCGGACTCGGCCTCGGAGGCGACGAGATCGCGGCTCTGGTGCGCAAGGGCGTCGTCCACTCCGGTTGATGGCGGGTTCTTCGTCGCGACACCACCAATCCCGCACGACCCGCTGTGGCGTGCCGGTCACAGGCAGAAACGAACCCCGGACTTGGGAGCAGCTTTGGCGGACAGCAAGATTTCCGAACACACCACGACCACGCTGGACGGCGACGGCATCGCAACGGTCACGATCACCGATGCGAAGGTGCTGAACATCCTGAACAGCGCGGTCATCAAGGACGTCACGGCGGCGATCGAGGCGCTCGCAGCCCGCGACGACGTCCGGGCGCTGGTGCTGCGCGGCACCGGTGACCGGGCGTTCATCGGCGGTGCCGACATCGGCGAGATGGTCACGCTGAACCGGAGCAGCGCCGCCGAGTTCATCACGGGTCTCAAGGGCATGTGCGATGCGGTGCGCGACTTCCCGACGCCGGTGATCGCCCGGCTCGCCGGCTACGCCCTGGGTGGCGGCCTCGAAGTGGCGGCCGCCTGCGACCTGCGGATCGCCAGCAGCGATGCGCATTTCGGCATGCCCGAGGTCGCGGTCGGCATTCCGTCGGTGATCCACGCCGCGCTGCTGCCACGGCTGGTGGGCAACGGCCGCGCCGCCTGGCTGACCCTCACCGGCGACCAGATCGATGCGCCCACCGCGTTGTCCTGGGGCTTGGTGCACGAGATCTGCGAACTACCCGAGCTGGATGCCGCGGTAGCCCGCAACGCGAAGCGTCTCGCCGAGCTGGGCCCGGCCGCGCTGCGCCAGCAGAAGCGGTTGCTGCGCTCGTGGGAGGACCTCCCGGTCGACGAGGCCGTGGCGGCCAGCATCCCGGAGTTCGCCGCAGCCTTCGACACCGGTGAACCGCAGCGGTTCATGGCCGAATTCCTGAACCGGAAGCGCTCCCGGTGACCGCGGTTCGATGAACCGGGTCCGCCCCGGTCGCGGCCCGGAGGGGGCGATCGCGGAACGAACCGGGGACCGAGATCGAAGATGTGCTGCCCGCCTCTCGGAGCAGGGCGGGCAGCGGGGTTCAATCCACCCACGTGATCACCGGCGGCGCGCGGCCGGGACGCTGTGATGGCCGTCTCGTCGGGTCCTCGCCTGGGCTTCGGGCCGTGGTAATTTCGCCGGGTCGATACCGCAGGTGAGGGGCCGTGCGCGCGACCGGTGTGGAGGTGGCGGATTGGGCGGCGGCATGCGGTACGAACTGACCGATCTCCGGCTGTTCCGCGCCATCGCGGAGGCGGAGAGCCTGTCGACCGGTGCGTCGGCGGTGTTCATCACGGCGTCCTCGGCCAGCTACCGGCTGAAGAACCTCGAACACGCGATGGGCACCGCGTTGTTCACCAGGACGCCGCGCGGGATGCGGTTGACCCCGGCCGGTGAGGTGCTGCTGACGCACGTCCGGGAGTTGCTGGCCGGTGTGGACCGGATGCACGGGGACGTGTCCCGGTTCTCGCAGGGGCTCAAGGGCAGCGTGCGGCTGTGGGCCAACAGCAGTTCCCTCAACGGCTTCATCCTGCCCAGCATCAGCCGATTCCTGCTGGCCCACCCCGACGTCAACCTGGATCTGGAGGAGCGGCTGAGCGGTGCGATCGCGGAAGGCGTGGCCACCGGCGAGGTCGATGTCGGTGTGCTGGCCGGGGAAGTCTCCGACAGCCGCGTTCGGTCGATGCGGTACGCGGTGGACGAGCTGGTGGTGGTCACGCCGATCGACCACCCGCTGGCCCGCCAGCCGGAGATCCGGTTCGGCGCGGCGCTGGAGTTCGACTTCATCTGCATGAGCCGGACCAGCAGCAACTACCTGTTCCTGGCCGAGGTGGCGAAGCGGGACCGGCAGACGCTCAACGCACGGTTGCACGTCCACTCGTTCAACGCCGTGCTGCACCTGGTGGAGACGGGCGTCGGGGTGTCGCTGGTGCCGTTGAGCGTGGCCCGGCCGATGGCCGAAAGCGGCCGGGTGGCCGCGCTGAGCATCCTGGAGCCGTGGGCCGCCCGGGAGCTGCACCTGGTCACGTCGGTGGACGCCGCGCTGCCGAGCTTCACGGCGGCCTTCGTGGACTTCCTGCTCACCGACCCCCGGGTCGTGGCCACCCGGCAGGCGGCCCAGCCCGGCGCGTGAGCGCCTTCGACATCCACGAATCCTGGGTTCGAATATTTCAAGTCGATTCATCTGCGAACACGCGCAGGCGTCGCTGGAAGTCCTCAAGTGTCACGTTCGGCAACTCTACGAGGCCATGTCGCGGCCGGCACTTGCTGAAGGTGTCGACCCGGATCGCTTGCCGCAGGATGGGAGCAGCGTTCACGCGATACCGGCGCAGGTCCTGTACCAGGTCGAGCACCGAAAGCGTTCCCGCTGAGCCGTTTTGACGTCAGTGATGCGGAAGGCGGCCACGGGCTCAGGGGTCGAGCCCGAGCCGACGTGCGGTAACCCCGGTGGATCCTGCCGGTTGCGAACGCCGCATCGTGCTGAACTCGGGTCAGGGGTTGGTTTTCCGCGTGGCGCGACTTCGGGAGATGGACTTGATGAGTGGCGGCAGGTAGGTCGTCGCCAGCTCGTCCGGGGCCAGCTGGTCCGGCTCGACGAGGCTTTGTGCGAGGGCGCCTTCGTGCAGGGCGGTGATGAGCCGGGCCAGTGAGTCCAGGTCGACGGTGGCTTGTCGGCCCAGGCGGTCGAACAGCGCGCCCAGCAGTCGCACGATCTCGTCGCGCAGGCGGCGGTCGTGCTCGGCCAGGGCGCGTGCCGTCTCGGGGTTGCGGATGGCGTGGAGCGTGAACTCCGTCGACAGCAGGTACCAGCGACGTTCGCTGTCGTCGACCGCGCTGGTGCGCTTGATCAGCGTGCCCAGCGGGTCCGGCGCGTCCCGCATCTCGTCGATCGCCTGGGCGAGCCGGTCGATGACTCGTTGGGCGTGCAGGTCGAACAACGCGAAGAACAGGTCTTCCTTCGTGCGGTAGTTGTAGTAGAACGCTCCGCGGGTGAGGTCCGCCCGGTCGCAGATCTCCTCGATCGAGGCGCCGTAGAAGCCGCGGTCGGCGAACGTCTCGAGCGCCGCGTCGAGCAGGAGCTCGGTGGTCTTCGGACGACGTTTGGTCTGTCCCCTCGGCAACGCATTCCTCCACGGGCATTGACATCCGAACGTGACGCCCTTCACCATACAGCACCGTATGACATACAGCTCTGTATGAAATACGGCCCTGTATGAGAAGTGACTGCGCACTCGTTCCGTTGATCCTCGAGGAGACTTCTGATGGAGACGACAGCTGCCGAAGTGCACATCGGACTCGGACCGACCCCGCCCGGATTCCAGGCCATGCTCCCCCCCACCTTCGACTCGGTGGAGGAGGAGCGGCTGCACCGCAAGCAGGAACTGGCCGCCGCCTTCCGGTTGTTCGGCAAGCTCGGCTTCTCGGAAGGGGTGGCCGGGCACATCACGGCTCGCGACCCGGAGAACCCCGAGTGGTTCTGGGTCAATCCCTTCGGGATGAGCTTCAGCCAGATCAAGGTCTCCGACCTGATCCTGGTCGATCACGCGGGCAACGTGGTGGAGGGCCGCCGACCGGTGAACCGCGCGGCGTTCTGCATCCACTCCGAAGTGCACAAGGCCCGACCGGACGCCGTCGCGGCGGCCCATGCGCATTCCTTGCACGGCAAGGCGTTCGCCACCCTGCGCCGGCATCTGTCCCCGATCACCCAGGACGCCTGCGCGTTCTTCGAAGACCACGGCCTGTACGAGGACTTTCGCGGGGTGGTCAACGACACCGAGGAGGGTAGGCGGATCGGTGTCGCGCTCGGCGGCCACAAGGCGGTCGTCCTCGCCAACCACGGCCTGCTGACGGTCGGCCAGACCGTGGCGGAGGCCGCCTGGTGGTTCGTCACCATGGAACGTTCCTGCCAGGCGCAGCTGCTGGCCATGGCGGCCGGGCATCCGCACGAGATCGACCGCGAGACCGCCCTCCAGGTGCGCGAGCAGATCGGCAGCCCGTTGTCCGGATGGTTCCAGTTCCGGCCCATGTGGGACCGCATCACCGAGGAGCAACCGGACCTGTTCGACTGAGCGGCTCGGGGAGGACGACATGAGCTCTGCATCCGTCCCCGAGCCCGCCCGCCCGGCCCCCCTGGACGAGTCCTTGATCGACAGGGGTGTCGCGCTGGCCAAGCGGCGGCTGATACCGGTGCTGGTCCTGATGTACGTCATCTCGTACCTGGACCGGCTGAACCTGAGCTACGCCGAACCCAGCATCTCGCGCACGCTCGAATTGAGCGCGACGGTGTTCGGCGCCGCGGCAGGAGCTTTCTTCCTCGGCTACGCACTGCTGGAAGTGCCGAGCAACCTCATCCTCTACCGCCTCGGAGCACGTCGGTGGCTCGCGCGGATCATGATCACCTGGGGCGCGGTGAGCATGCTCTCCGCGCTGTCCTGGGACGCCACCTCGCTGATCGTCTTCCGCGTGCTGCTGGGCATCGCCGAGGCGGGCTTCCTCCCCGGCGTTCTGTTCCTGCTCACGCAGTGGTTCCCCGAGCGGGAGCGGGCGCGCGCCACCGCACTGCTGTTCGCCGGGCCGCTGATCGCCGGGGTCATGGGTGGACCGTTGGCCGGTCTCCTGCTGGGGCTCGACGGGACGGCAGGGCTGCACGGCTGGCAGTGGCTCTTCCTGGTCGAAGGGCTGCCCGCCGTCGTCGTCGGGTTGTGGGCGGCTCGGCGGTTGCCCAATCATCCGGGAGACGCCGAGTGGCTCGACGCCGAGACCGCGCAGGCCGTCCAGGCCGCTATCGCGGCAGAAGCGGCGGCCGTCCGGGGCCGGGAACCGCTCTCTCTCGGGAAGGGTCTAAGGGACCGACGCGTCCTGCTGCTGGCGATGATCTTCTTGTGCTACAACCTCGTGACGAACGGGGTGACCTTCTGGCTCGCGCCGCTCGTCGGTCAGATCGGACAGCTCAGCACGACCGCGTTCAGCATGCTGGTCACGGTCCCCACCCTGGTGGCCGCGATCGGCCTGCTGTACTTCGGCCGCAAGGCGGGGCGCACTGAGAACGGTCGCGGTCTTCTGCTCATCGGCCTGCTCATCGGCATCGTCGGGCTCTCCGCCGCGGCGGTGCTCCCGCCCGGGCTCAGCTTGATCGCCGTTGCGGCGGCCTCCTTCGGCGCCAGCGGTCTGCTGCCGGTGTTCTGGGAGCTGCCCGCGCGGCTGCTCACCGGTCGAGCAGCGGCCGGCGGTATCGCGCTGATCAACAGCATCGGGCAGCTCGGTGGTCTGGTCGGCCCGACGTTCGTCGGCGCCGTCAAGGAGAGCACCGGATCACTCGGCCCGGCTTTCCTGATGCTGTCCGGAGTCCTCGTCTTCGCCGCACTGCTGACGCTGCTGGTGCGGTTCCCGCGGAGCGGGGCCGAGTCATCCCACTTGCCACCAGCTCGAACGGAATCGGAGGTCTGATGTCTGCCCTGTTCGCCGGTCTGGACGACCAACTGCCGGCACTGCACGAGTTGTACCGGGATCTGCACGCCCACCCGGAGCTGTCGTTCCAGGAGACGCGCACGGCCCGGATCGTCGCCTCCCGGCTGCGCGAGCAGGGGTGGGCGGTCACCGAGGGGGTCGGCGGCACCGGCGTGGTCGGCGTGCTGGGCTCAGGCGACGGGCCGGTGGTGCTGTTGCGGGCGGACATGGACGCACTGCCGGTGAAGGAGGCGACCGGCCTGCCCTACGCCTCCACCCGGACCGCGGTGGACGCCGAGGGCAACGAGGTGCCCGTGATGCACGCCTGCGGTCACGACATGCACGTCACGTGCCTGCTGGGTGCCACCGCGCTGCTGGCCAGGAACCGGGACGCCTGGCGGGGCACCGTTGTGGCGGTCTTCCAACCCGCGGAGGAGGTCGGTGGTGCCACGGCGATGATCGAGGACGGGTTCGCGGAGCGGTTCCCGCGCGCCGACGTGTGCCTGGGCCAGCACGTCAGCCCGATACCGGTGGGAGCCGTCGGAACCCGGCCCGGCTCGGTGATGGCCGCGGCCGACACCCTGCGGGTCCGGCTGTTCGGCCGGGGCGGACACGGCTCCAGGCCGGAGACCACTGTGGACCCGGTGGTGCTGGCGGCTGCGATCGTGACGCGCCTGCAGACGGTGGTCGCCCGGGAGGTCGGTTCGGGGAGGCTCGCCGTGGTGACCGTGGGCGCGATCCACGCCGGGACCAAGGCGAACATCATCCCGTCCACCGCCGAGCTGCACATCAGCGTTCGCAGCGAGACCGCCGCGATCCGCGAGCAGGTGCTGGCGGCTGTGCGGCGGATCGTGCACGGCGAAGCCATCGCGTCCGGAGCCGACCGGGATCCCGAAGTGACGATCACCGAGAGCTTCCCGTTGACCGTCAACGACCCGGCGGCGACCGGGACGGTGTTCCGCGCGTTCACCGAGACCTTCGGCGCGGAGCTGGTGTTCACCATGCCGCAGGCCGTCACCGGCAGTGAGGACTTCGGTGTTTTCGGCGCCGCTCTCGACACGCCGTCGGTGTACTGGATGTTCGGCGGGACCGACCACGCCGCGTTCGGCGACATCGACCGGGAGGCGTTGCTGGAGAACGGCATTCCGCCGCACATCCCGGGCAACCACTCGGAGCTGTTCGCCCCGGTGCCCGATCCGACCATCGGGCTGGGGGTGCGCTACCTGCTCACCGCGGCCGCGCCGTGGCTGACTGTCCAACAGGGACATTCCGATGTTCCGGGAGGGAACTGAGATCGTGCCCGACTCCGCAGAACTGATCTTCACTGGCGGGCCCATCCTCACCATGGACACCGCAGCCCCCGAAGCCGAAGCCCTCGCCGTCCGCGACGGCCTGATCACCGCCGTGGGGCGAGCAGCTGAGGTCCTCGCCCTGCGCGGCCCCGGCACGCGGGTGGTCGACCTCGACGGGCGGGCGCTGTTGCCCGGCTTCGTCGAGGCCCACGGGCACCCCTCGACCATGGCCCTGACGCTCGCCCCACCCGCGATCGACGTCCGCCCGTTCACCGTGCCCACGGGTGCGGAGGTCTACGAAAGGATCAGCGAGGCCGTGGCGGCCGCCCCGGGAGAGCCGGTCGGCGCCTACGGGATCGACCTGCTGCTCCAGCGCGACTTGGCCTTGCCCACCCGCGCACTGCTCGATGATCTGAGCCCCGGCGTTCCGCTCGTGGTGGTCTCCAACAGCGGCCATGCCGCCTACGGAAACACCGCGGCCCTGCGCGCAGCGGGGATCACGGCCGACACGCCCGATCCTGCGGGCGCGCGGTTCGTCCGCGACGAGAGTGGCGAACCCACCGGCGAGGCCCAGGAAACCGGCGCCATCCTGGCTTTGTTCGAAGCGCTGGGGGAGGACTTCCGCGACGATGCGCAGGTGTCCGCCGCACTGGATTGGGCGTTCGCCGAGCACGCCCGGGTGGGGATCACCACGGCGACCGACATGGCGACCGATCCCCGGAACGTTCTGGCGTTGCGCGCCGCCGCTGAACGCCCCGGTGCCGTCCTGCGGATCCGCTCGTACCTCATCGGGACTCCCGAGCTGGCCGCGGAGCGGGAACGGCGCTTCGCCGGGCACGCTCCCGCGAGCGAGATGTTCGGCATCTCCGGCATGAAGCTGTGGGCCGACGGGACCCCGTGGCAGGGCAGCGTCGCGACCAGCTTCTCGTTCAAGGACAACGACGCTACCCTGCGCATCGGCATGGACCACTGCGCGCACGGTCCGATGAACTACAGCCCGGAGCAACTCGCCGAGCTGGCCACCGCTTTCGCAGCACAGGGCTTCCCGCTGGCCTGCCACGTCCACGGGGACGTCACCTTCGAAGCCGTCCTCGACGCGTACGCCGGAGCCGGTGATCCGGAGGCGCTGCGGGCGATGCGGCCGCGGATGGAGCACTGCGGAGCCGTTACCGCGGAGCAGTACCGCCGCGCGGCCGACATGGGCGCCACCGTCAGCCTTTTCATGGACCACGTCCGATGGTGGGGAGACGTCCTGGCGGACGACCTCTTCGGCCCCGAAGTGGCCGACCGCTGGATGTCCGCGCGGTCGGCCTGGGACGCAGGGCACCGCGTCTCCCTGCACAACGACGGCGTCTGCTCACCCACTGATCCGCTGTCCAGCGTCGCCACCGCGCTCACCCGCCGATCGCAGAGCGGTCGCGTCCACGGAACATCCCAGCGCCTCACCATCGACGAAGCCCTGCGCGCGGTCACGACCAACCCGGCGTGGCAACTGCACCTGGAGGACGAGATCGGCATGCTGCGCACCGGGATGCGCGCAGACCTCGTGATCCTCTCCCGCGACCCGCGCGCCGTGCCCGTCGAGCGCTTCCGCGAAGCGGTCGAAGTCTCGGCCACCTACCTCAGCGGGCAACGGACCTGGTCGCGCTGAACCCGCGGTCCGGCCGGAGCCGTCGCCGATGCCTGATCGTCCGACCAAGAAAGGCTGTCCCATGAGCCATCCGTTCGGCTCCTACCAGAACGAGATCTACCTCAACGGCCTTGCCGGGATCCTGCCGCGGTTCCCGATGGTCCACGCCGAGCTGGAGGCCAAGGCACAGGCGGCACTGCCGCCGTCGGTGTGGTCGTACGTCGCCGGAGGTGCCGGAGATGAGCACACGCAGCGGGCCAACACCACCGCATTCCAACGCTGGGGTCTCATTCCCCGGATGTTCGTCGGTGCGTCGCAACGCGATCTGTCCGTCGACCTGTTCGGGATGACCCTGCCGGGTCCGTTGTTCATGGCGCCGGTCGGCGTCCTCGGCATCTGCGCGCAGGACGGACACGGCGACCTCGCGACCGCACGCGCCGCCGCGAACACGGGCGTGCCGATGGTCGCCTCGACGCTGTCCGCCGATCCGATGGAGGAGGTCGCAGCGGAATACGGTGCGACACCTGGCTTCTTCCAGCTGTACACACCCACTGATCGGGAGCTGGCCGAGAGCCTCGTGCATCGAGCCGAGCGCGCCGGCTTCAAAGCCATCGTGGTCACCCTCGACACCTGGATCACCGGATGGCGGCCGCGGGATCTGGCGACGAGCAACTTCCCGCAGCTGCGTGGGCACTGCCTGGCCAACTACACCAGCGACCCGGTCTTCCGGGCGCGCCTGGACCGCGCGCCGGAGGAAGACCCGCAGGCCGCCACCCTGATGTGGGCGCAGATCTTCGGCAATCCGCTGACCTGGGCCGACTTTCCGTGGCTGCGGTCGCTCACCGAGCTCCCGCTGATCGTGAAGGGCCTCTGCCACCCCGACGACGTACGGCGTGCCAAGGATCTGGGCGTGGACGGCATCTACTGCTCCAATCACGGAGGTCGTCAGGCCAACGGCGGATTGCCCGCCCTCGACACCCTGCCGGCCGTCGTCGAGGCAGCGGATGGGCTACCGGTGCTCTTCGATTCCGGCGTCCGCGGCGGCGCCGACATCGTCAAGGCGATCGCTCTGGGCGCCACCGCCGTCGGTGTCGGTCGGCCCATCGCCTACGGCCTCGCCCTCGGCGGCACCGACGGAGTCGTTCACGTCCTCCGCTCGCTGCTGGCCGAGGCCGATCTGATCATGGCCGTCGACGGCTACCCGACCCTCGCCGACCTCACGCCCGACGCGCTCCAGCGCGTCACGTGACAGTGCGGAGGTGGGTGCCGCTGGCCGGGAATCGGTGATTCTCCGGCAATTCGTCCGGCGTCGGCCAAGGGGCAGCGGCTGTCATGAGCCGGCGATGCGCGAGCAACGCGGCGAGAGCTTCCGATGCCGGCAAGCGGTTCAGCGCCGGTGTGGCCGCACGGTTTTCCTTCGACTGTACGAAATTCGTGATCAGGACAACGGGTGGTGAGTGAGATGAAGGCGTGGCAGGTCGCCGAGCTCGGGGAGCCTCGCGACGTGATGGAGCTCGTCGAGGTGCCCGAGCCCGAGCCGGGCCCAGGACAGGTCTCGGTGCGAGTTCTAGGAGCAGCAGCCAACTTTCCCGACGTGCTGATGTGCCGCGGGCGCTACCAGACGCGCCCTCCGCTGCCCTTCACACCTGGTGTGGAACTCTGCGGCGAGGTGGTGGCGGTCGGCGCCGAGGTGGACGGAATCGCTGTCGGCCAGCGGGTGCTCGGCGGGTCCGTGCTCCCGCACGGCGGGTTCGCCGAGATGGCGCTGATGGACGCCGCGACCACGTTCGCCGCACCGGAATCGCTCGACGACGCCCAGGCCGCGTCGCTGTTCATCGGCTACCAGACGGGTTGGTTCGGCCTGCACCGCAGGGCTGGCCTGCGGGAAGGGGAAACCCTGCTCGTGCACGCCGCGGCAGGCGGCGTCGGCAGCGCGGCGATCCAGTTGGGCAAGGCGGCGGGAGCGCGCGTCATCGGAGTGGTCGGCGGGTCGGAGAAGGCCGAGTACGCCCGCAGCCTCGGTGCGGACGTGGTCGTGGACCGGCGCCGTGAAGACTTCGTCGAGGTGGTCAAGGCCGAGACCGGTGGTCGGGGTGCCGATGTCGTTTACGACCCGGTCGGCGGCCAGACCTACCAGCGATCCACCAAGTGCATCGCCTTCGAAGGCCGAATCGTGGTCGTCGGCTTCGCCGGGGGCGAGATCCAGAGCGCGGCGCTCAACCACGCGCTGGTCAAGAACTATTCGATCGTGGGGCTGCACTGGGGCCTCTACAACACCCACGACCCGGCCTCGGTCGGGGAGTGCCATCGCGACTTGGCCGCGCTGGCGGACCAGGGCATCGTGCGCCCGCTGGTGAGCGAGAAGCTCGCCCTGGACACCGTGGCCGAGGGCGTCCAGCGCCTCGCCGACGGCGTCACCGTCGGCCGGGTGGTGTACGTCCCGTGAGTCGGCAGGCTGCCACCAGCGAATCCACGTCGACGCGGAGAAGGCCGTCACCCGGTGCTTCGGAACCACCACCTCAATCTCTCCCGAGGAGCACCTCTGATGGAACATGACAATCCCCTGCGCGCCGACCTGCGTCGGCGGGTCGAGGAGGTCCTGGCCGAGCACGACCCGGCTACCAGCGATCCGGTGGAGTTCAACCGGGTCCGGTTCGATGCCGGGCTGGCGTGGGTGAACTTCCCCGAAGGCCTGGGCGGGCTCGGCTCGCCGCGTGAGCTCCAACCGTTCGTCGACGAGCTCTTCGAAGCCGCCGGTGCGCCGGACAACAGCTCGCAGACCAACGGCATCGGTCTGGGGATGGCCGCACCGACGATCCTCGCCTACGGCACCGCGGAGCAGAAGCAGCGATTTTTGCGTCCACTTTGGACAGGGGAGGAGATCTGGTGCCAGCTCTTCAGCGAGCCGGGCGCGGGGTCCGACCTCGCGGCACTGGGAACCCGCGCTGTCCGCGACGCCGGGAGTGGGGGAGAATGGGTGGTGAACGGCCAGAAGGTGTGGACTTCCGGCGCCCACTTCGCCAGGTTCGCGATCCTCGTCGCCCGCACAGCGCCCGACCTGCCGAAGCACCAGGGGATCACCTACTTCATCTGCGACATGACCGATCCCGGGGTCGAGGTGCGGCCGCTGCGCCAGATCACCGGCGAGGCGGAGTTCAACGAGGTCTTCCTCACCGATGTCCGCATTCCCGACAGCCACCGCCTCGGAGCGGAAGGCGAGGGCTGGCGGGTTGCGAACACGACGCTCAACAACGAGCGAGTTTCCATCGGCGGGCAGCCGATCCCACGTGAAGGCGGCGTCCTCGGCCCGGTGGCGCGCACCTGGCGGGAGCGCCCCGACAAGCGCACACCCGAGCTGCACGACCGGCTGATGGGGCTCTACGTCGAGGCCGAGGTCGCCCGGTACACCGCGGCCCGACTGCGCCAGAAGGTCGCGGCGGGACAACCGGGCCCCGAGGGTTCGGTGCTGAAGCTCACCTTCGCGCGGATCAACCAGGCGCTGAGCGGGCTCGAGCTGGAGCTGCTCGGCGAGGACGGCCTGCGCTACCAGGACTGGACCCTGGTGCGCCCCGACGAGGTCGACTTCACCGGACGCGACGCCGGCTACCGATACCTGCGCGCGAAGGGGAATTCCATCGAGGGAGGCACCTCGGAAATCCTGCGCAACATCGTGGCCGAACGCGTGCTGGGTCTGCCGGTCGAGGCGCGTGGTGACAAGGGCATCCCCTGGAAGGACCTCAAGCGATGAGCGACGACATCAACCTCCTCGAAACCGACGTCGAGGTGTCCCTGCGGAGCACGCTGCGCGACTTGCTCGCGGACCACTGCGAGCCGGCCTCGGTGATGCGCGCCTACGAGGGCGACCACGCGTTGACGCAGACCCTGTGGAAGGTCGTCGCGTCCGATCTCGGGCTGGCCGGCCTGCTCGTGCCCGAAAACCGCGGCGGTGCGGGCGCGTCCGCCCGCGAGGTCGCCGTCGTGTTGCAGGAACTGGGCAGGTCCGTCGCGCCACTGCCGTTCCTCTCCAGTGCCGTCGAGGCCACCACCGTGCTGCTGGCCGGCGGCTCCGAGCTGGTGCGAGAACTGGCCTCCGGTGACCGCACGGCCGCGCTGTTGGTGCCCTTCTCCGCGGCTGCGGACTCACCGCTTCCGTCGATCGGAGCGGACGCGGCGGGACGCCTGACGGGACACGTCACCAGCGTCGCGGGGGTGCTCGACGCTGATGTCCTGCTAACGGCGGTGGAAACGCCTGCGGGCACCGAGGTGCACGCCGTGCAGGCGAGTGCGGCCACCGTGACGCCGGTGATGTCCCTCGACATGACGCGGCCCCTTGCCGACGTGGTGCTCGACCGAGCCGCCGGTGAGCTGGTCGTGGGAGCAGACGCAGGCGCCGGTGCAGTCCGCCGGGCGCTGGCGACGAGCGCGGCGCTGTTGCCGTCCGAGCAGGCGGGCGTGGCGGCTTGGTGCTTCGAGACGACGGTGGAGTACCTCAAGATCCGGCGCCAGTTCGGCCGACCGGTCGGTGGGTTCCAGGCGTTGAAGCACCGGCTCGCGGACCTCTTCGTCGAGGTGGAGTCCGCTTCGGCCGCGGCCTGGTACGCAGCCGGCACTTCGGCCGCGGGTGCGGACGACGCGGCGATCGCGGCCGAGGTGGCGTCGTCGTACTGCAGCGATGCGGCGGTCCACGCTGCCGAGGAGGCGGTGCAGCTGCACGGCGGCATCGGTATGACCTGGGAACACCCGGTGCACCTCTACCTCAAGCGGGCGAAGGCGGACCAGATCGGTCGGGGCCTTCCAGCTCACCACCGCGGGGTGCTCGCTGGGCTGGTCGACCTGCCGTCATGAGCACGACGCCCCTTCGCTGAAGCCATATCGACCTGGCGATCGCTGCGATCGCCTGATGCTTGGAGGAACATGCCCAGCGTCGCTGGATCATTGTGGGAGCACGCCGCCGCGACGCCGGACGCGGCGGCGGTCAGGGCAGGCGCAGACGTGTGGAGCTACGCGCGGCTGCGCGACGCTTCTGCCGCCTTCGGCGGGGAGTTGCGGGCGCACGGCGTGCGGGCGGGAGACCGGGTGCTGCTGGTGGCGCCCACCGTCCCCGAGTTCGCGGTCGCCTACCTCGGCGCCCACCTGGTCGGGGCTGTGGTCATCACGATGAACACCATGGCCACCGCGCCCGAGATCGACTATGTCGTCGAGGACTCCGGAGCCCGTCTCCTGGTCGCCTGGCACGAGGCGCGGGAGTCCGCGCAGCGCGTGGCCGAAGAGCGCGCCCTGCACCTGCGGGTGCTCGGGCCGGGAGCTGCGGCGGAGGAGGGCGAGCCCGTGCACACCCCGGTGGACCTGGACCGCCAGAGCACGGCGGTCCTGCTGTACACCTCCGGGACCACCGGCCGGCCCAAGGGTGTCGAGCTCACCGTGGCCAATCTCCTCGACACAGCACGGATTTTCGTCGAACAGCTGCACCTCACGGCGGCGGACCGCTGCGGGACCGGGCTCCCGCTGTTCCACGTCTTCGGCCAGGCGGTCTGCCTCAACTCGGCGCTGGCGGCCGGTTGTTCGATCTCCCTGCTCTCGCCCTTCGACCCGACGGCCATGCTCGGGATGATCCGGCGCGACCGGCTCACCTTGGTCGCTGGTGTGCCGACGATGTGGAACGCCATGCTGCACGCCGCCGGCGACTTCGGCCCCGATGATTTCGCCGACCTGAGACTCGCCTCCTCCGGTGGCGCATCCCTCCCCGGCGAGATCATCAGTGCGTTCGCGGAGCGGTTCGGCTGCACCATCCTCGATGGCTATGGACTTACCGAGTCCACCGCCGCCGCGACGTACAACTCTCCAGACCACGAGCAGCGGGCCGGGTCGGTGGGACTACCGCTCCCCGGCACCGCGGTGGAGGTCCGCGACCCGGACGGTGACGCGCTCCCGGCAGGTGAGGTGGGGGAGGTGTACCTCCGCGGGCCGAGTGTGATGAAGGGGTACTGGAACCGCCCCGAGGAGACGGCGGCCGATCTCGCCGACGGGTGGTTGAAGACCGGTGATCTCGGCAGGCTGGACGGGGATGGCTACCTCTACATCGTCGACCGCGCCAAGGACCTCATCATCCGCGGTGGCTACAACGTCTACCCGCGCGAGGTCGAGGAGGTGCTCTACCAGCACCCGGACATCGTCGAGGTGGCCGTCATCGGCGTGCCCGACGCGAGGTACGGCGAGGAGGTCGCTGCCGTCATCACCGCACGCCCCGGTGCGGAGATCGCCCCCGAGGAGCTCCGCGCCTGGGCGAAGGAGCAGCTGTCCGCGTACAAGGTGCCGCACCTGATCCGATTCGTCGACGCCCTGCCCAAAGGCGCCACCGGCAAGATCCAGAAACGCGCCCTGGACTGGAAGGCGCTTTCGGCCTGATCTGCGACCGGTGCGGCTATGTGCACGAGTTCGCCGGGCGGAGGCCGGAGCTGTACACGCAGCAAGTCGCTTGGTCCGGCGGCTCAGGTGGAAGCACGCGGTGCGGGGCTGGAACTCGTCGTCGCCGAGCATCTGGTTCAAGGCCTTGTCCGGCAGTGCTTCCGGTTGCGCTGCGGTCTTGACCGGCGACGGCCGGGAACTCCCGCGCCAGGCGCGAGAAGGCCCGTTGACCAACGCTTTCGCGCGGTCAACGGGCCTGTCTCATGCCCCGGAACCGGTTACGCCCGCCGCATTCCGCTCTCGATGGCGTCGATGATCCGCGGCCGAAGTTCGTCGGCGCGAACGATCGCGTCGACCGAGCCGACTTCGACGGCCCGCTGGATGCTGTGCACCCGGTCGAACTCCGCCGCCACCTCGCCGAGCTTCTCCGCGCGCACCGCCGCGCGGACATCGGCCAGCTTCAGGTTCAGCGTCGCCCGCTCGGTGCCGTCGGCCTCGGCGACGAGCTCTTCGAGCTCGCGCACCGCGGGGTCGTTCGCCGTCCGGGTGTTGACCTCGCCCGCGAAGACCACCGCGGCCGCCGGCGCGCCGCCGATCACCGAGGCGAACGAGCCCTCCACGGCGAGCACCGTCATGTTCGGGTTCAGCGCCTTGGAGAACACCACGAAGGCGCCGCCGTGGTACCGGGAGATCACGCAGAACACGATCGGGCCGCGGAAGTTCACGATGGCCCGGCCGATTTCGGCGCCGTACTCCAGCTGCAGCTTCCGCATCGACTCCGGCGAGCCGTCGAACCCGGACAGGTTCGCCAGCACCACGAGCGGCCGGTTCCCGCTCGCCGCGTTGATCGCCCGCGCTGCTTTCTTCGACGAGCGCGGGAACAACGTCCCGGCGGTGTAGGAGTCCGGCCCGTCGGTGGGCGGGAAACCGCGGCGCGCCACCGGCTGCGATTCGATCCCGAGCAGGCACACCGGCCAGCCGCCGAGGTGCGCGTCCTGCACGACCGCGGTGTCCGCGTCGGCCATCCCCGCCCAGCGCTCCAGAACGGGGTGGTCCTGGTCGGCGACGGCCCGCAGCACCGTGCGGATGTCGAACGACTTCTTGCGGTCCGGGTTGCTTGCGGCGGAGAAGATCTCGCCCACCGTGGAGAAGTCGCTGCCGGCCAACGCGTGCGGGAAACCGGAGATGTTCCGGTCGTGCGGGTCGGCGGTCCCGGCCCGCCGCGGCGCGGCCTCGCCGGGGACGACGTAGGTGTGGTCGTAGTGCGCCATCAGCACATCGCGCGCGGCACCCAGGTTCGGTGCCCAGTACTGGGCCTGGCCGTTCGGGCCCATCACCCGGTCGTAGCCGCCGATGCCGAAGTTGTCCTCGGCCGACACGCCACCGGAGAAGTCCAGCGACTGCTTGCCGGTCAGCACCATCGCCGAATCCGGCGTCATCACCAGGATCCCCTTGGTGTGCATGAGCATCGTGGCCTCGGCGTTCCAGTACGGCTGGGCGCCGACGTTGATCCCCGCCACCACGATGTTGATCTCGCCGCCGTCCTGGGTGAACTGGACGATCCGCTTGAGCGCGGCGGCCACCCAGTCCATGTTCTCCGTGCCGGAGTCCATCGAGATCCGGGCACCCGCCGACAGCGCGAACCACTCCAGCGGCACCTGCAGCCGTTCGGCCAGGTCCAGGGCTGCGATCACCCGCGAGCACTCCGGTTCCGACAGCGCGCCGAGCGCCTTGGTCGGATCGCCCAGCAGCATCACCCGGGTCACGCCCTCGGGATGGCGCTCGGTCGGCGTGCTGACGACGCCGGCGACGATGGCCGCCGAGTTCTGGCCCTTCGGGCGGTCCACCGGCGCCAGCGCGCCGGTTTCGTCGAGGTCGTGCTCGACGAACGTGCCGTCGGGCCCGGCGAGCATGCCGGTCAGCTCGTACGGGTAGGCGGTACCGCGCTTGGCGGCGCGCAGCACCTTCTGGCGGTAGCTGTCCAGCGGCTCGATCGGCTCGGTCGGCGGTTCGATGACGGACAGCTGAATCCCGGTGCCGGCGTCGTAGCCGATCCGCACGGCGAATTCGCTCAGCTCGCCGGTCTCCCGGTCGCGCCGGCGCCCGAGGAACAGCACTTCCTCCAGCCCGGCACCCGCTGTCGTGGGCAGCACCCGTTGCGCGACGGTGTTCAGCTCGTCCGTGGACAGCTCGTTCGGCGGCCACACGTAGATGGTGATCCGGTTGGTGCCGGACCGGTTGTTCCCGTTGTTCGCGCCGGGCTTCGCCTGCGCCTTGCGGACCGCGTCGAGGCACGCGGTGAGCACGCCTTCCGCGGCCGGTAGCGCGACGAGCCTGCCGTCGTCGTCCCGGAGCGGCGTCAGGTCGCGCACCTGGGCCAGTGCCACGAACCGCTCGTCGGACGGGTTGTCCGGCGCCACGCAGCGGAAGAGGTACACCTCCTCGTCGGCCGACGGCAGGCGGGTGAGGTCGAATTCGCTCAGCCGCTCCAACTGCATCCGCTCGGCGATGAGCGGGTGCAGCCCGCGGATCAGGCGTTCCTCGGCGAAACCGGCCGGCGACGGCCGGAACGTGAAGTGGTGGTGCATCACCGCGCCGCTGCGGCCCGCCACGGTGGTGGTGATCCGGCTGACCTGGCTCGGCAGCGGTTGAGCCGCGAGCACCTCGGCCAGCCCTGCCGCCATCGCGTCGGTGTCTTCGGGCTGATCTGCCCAGACGAGGTAGATGTCGGCGACCAGATCGCCGTCCGGCGCCAGTTCGGCCAACGCCCGCACGGCGTCGGGCAGGGCCGCGAAGTCCACCGCGGTGGCCACCACGCGCGTGCGCGCGCTCCGGTGCCCGGCGCTGAC
Source organism: Saccharopolyspora sp. NPDC003752 (assembly GCF_053605825.1). Lineage (NCBI taxonomy): Bacteria > Bacillati > Actinomycetota > Actinomycetes > Pseudonocardiales > Pseudonocardiaceae > Saccharopolyspora > Saccharopolyspora sp. NPDC003752. The sequence continues at coordinate 73,415 of NZ_JBSGJZ010000031.1, forward strand.
GAACGTGCAGCCCGCGGCCCGGGTCGTGCGGACGTCTTCGAGCTCCCGGTTGCCGTAGTAGCGGCGGGTGAGCACCTCCAGCAACGGCGCCGGGTCGGTGCCGTCGCGGCCGATGCGCTGCCCGACCAGCCGGACCAGCGGTTCGGCGCTGGTGACCATGGCGGAGATCCGCTCCGCCCGGTCCGGTGCGTCCGGGTGCTCGTCGAGGTGGCGCAGGTGCTCGCGCACGCCCGCGTAGACCTCCGCGCGGTGGCGCCGCAGCATGGGTTGGGCGAACCAGCGGAAGACCACGGTGCGAGCCAGGTCGGAGACGGCGGGGAACCGGAGCTGGGTGGCTGCGATCAGGTGTTCCAGCGCCAGGCCCGCGGCCTGGCGAGCCTCGCTGGACGGAGGTGCCTCGGCGAGCCACTGCCGCAGCAGGTCGGTCACCACCGCCGCGCCCGTCGTGGCGCGCTGCTGGGCGAGGAAGATCCGGAAGACGGCCTCTTCCAGCTCGGGCGCCCGGTCCAGCTCGTGGACCCCGTAGTGACCGAGCACCCGGACGAGGCGTTGCTGGAACGTCTCGGACAGCCCGGCCCGCTCGACGTCCAGGCTCTGCAGGTAGGTGTGGAAGTACTCGCGGGGGCTGTGCACCCGCGAGTCCGCCTTCGTCTCTTCCCCGACCGGCCGGTTGCGGCTCAGCTCGGAGAGGTCGGCGAACACCGCCAGCAGTTCGATCTCCTCGGTGAGCGGGCGCTGCCCGGCCTCGGCGAGTTCCGCCCGGGCCGTCAGGTAGTCCGCGAGCACCCGGTGTTCGTCGTGCGGGTCCACGTCGAACCCGAGCAGCAGACCGCGCAGGTCCTGCTGACCGCGGGTAGCCCGCTGCCGCGCGCTGAGGCCGCTCGGCCGCTGGGGCAGGGCGAGGTCGGCGGCGGCTTCTTCGGATGGCTGCTCGGGGCCGGCCTCGTCCTGGTCGCCGAGCGGCTCCAGCCGCAGCAGCGGCGCGCCCATCTCGACCTGGCTGCCCGCCCGCACCCTGCATTCCCGCAGCTTCGCGCGGAACGGCGCGCGCACCACGGTCTCCATCTTCATGCTCTCCAGCACGAGCACCGGAGCACCCGCTTCGACCTCGGCGCCGATCTCCAGCGGGGTCGCGACCACCAGGGCAGGCGCCGGTGCGCGCAGCACACCGCCCTCGTCCCGGCTGACCCGGTGGGCGACGCCGTCGACCTCGACGAAGTGCACGGGACCGTGGGTGTCGGTGACCAGCCGGTACCGCTGCCCGTTGACCGAGATCTGCCCGGCGTGCGTGTCGAACCGCTCGACCTCGACGTCCGCGGGGTGGACGTCGCCGCCGCCTGCGGTGCCGATGCCGACCCGGAACCGCTGGTGCCCCACGCGCGCCACCTGCACCCGGTAGCCGACGCCCCGGAGCTTGAGGTCCAGCGGTCGGCCGCTCTCGTGGCGCGCCTGGGGGCGGCCGCCGTGCGCGGCGGCCAGGAACCGCTGCCGTTCGGCGAGTTCGGCGTCCTCGTAGTCCTTGATGGCGGCCGCGGCCAGTGCGATCGCGGAGTGCCGGTGCGCCTGGAGCTCGCCCTGCGCGCGCACCCGGTCGATCCACCCGGTGTCGGCGGTGGCGTCGATCACCTCGGGCCGGTCGAGCAGGTCGAGCACGAAGCTCTTGTTCGTCGCGCCGCCGGAGACGATGACCGTGGTCTGCGCCATCGCCCGGCGCAGCCGGCCCAGTGCCTCGTCGCGGTCCCGGCCGAACGCGATGATCTTGGCGATCATGGAGTCGAAGTCGGCGGGAATGGTGTCGCCCTCGCCGACCCCGGTGTCCACGCGGATGCCGGGACCGGCCGGGAAGTCCAGGCGGACGATCTTGCCGGGGGAGGGGGCGAAGTCGCGGTCCGGGTCTTCGGCGTTCAGCCGGGCCTCGACCGCGTGCCCGCGCTCGACGGGCGGCTCACCCGCCAGCTTGCCGCCGGACGCCACGTGCAGCTGGGCCTTGACCAGGTCGACGCCGGTGGTGGCCTCGGTGATCGGGTGCTCCACCTGGAGGCGGGTGTTGACCTCCAGGAAGGCGAACAGCCGGTCGCCGGGGTGGTAGAGGAACTCCACGGTCCCCGCGCCCCGGTAGTCCACGGCGAGGGCGAGTCGCTCGGCGGCGGCCTTGAGCTCCCCGCTCTGCTCGGCGCTGAGCACCGGGGAGGCCGATTCCTCGATGACCTTCTGGTTGCGCCGCTGGATCGAGCAGTCCCGCACCCCGAGCGCCCACGCCGTGCCCTGCCCGTCGGCGATCACCTGGACCTCGACGTGCCGGGCGCCGGTGACCAGCCTCTCGAGGAAGACCGCGCCGCTGCCGAAGGCGCGCTCGGCCTCCATCCGGGTGCGCTCGTAGGCGTCGACCAGCTCCTGCTCGTCGTTGATCACCCGGATGCCGCGGCCGCCACCACCGGCGGTCGCCTTCAGCATCAGCGGGTAGCCGATCTCGTTCGCGCTGCGGATCGCCGCGTCCAGGTCGGCGACCTCGCCGCGGCTCCACGGTGCCACCGGGACGCCGACCTCTTCGGCGATCAGCTTCGCGCCGATCTTGTCGCCGAGCCGGCGCATCGCCTCGGGGCTCGGCCCGATGAAGGTCACGCCCACCTTCTCGCAGAGCTCGGCGAACGCCGGGTCCTCGGCGACGAAGCCCCAGCCGACCCACGCCGCGTCGGCCCCGGTCTCGGTCAGCGCCCGCTCCAGGGCGCCGAGATCGAGGTAGGGGCGCGCCTGCGCCGGGCCGAGGTCGTAGCTCAGATCGGCCTCGCGCACGAAGGCGGCCGTGCGGTCGGCGTCGGTATAGAGGGCCACGGTCTCGATCCGGGACCCGGTTTCTGCCGCGACCTCCCGCACGGCATGGATCAGCCGCATCGCAGCTTCCCCACGATTGACGATCGCAACACGACTGAACACCGAGCAGACCTCCTGCAGCTATCTCTCCTGGGGGCGGCAACGCCCCGCTAAGCACACCATCCTGGCTACCGGCGGGTATGGATATGTCGAAACCCTGGCGTGGTGCGCCCCGAAAATCGTTTGGCATCGCCAAATCGACCCGGCCGGCGCCCCTCCCGACTGCCTCGACGCACCAATTTCAGTGATCCACACCTCATCGGGCGGACGTGAGCGTGATGGGGACGATATAGGAAGGTCCGAGGTCGGCCGATCACCGACTCCGGCACTCGGCGGCAGCGCGCATGCGGGCCGTGACGGCTGCGGCTGATCAGCAGGGCATCATCCGCCTACGTGCCGGCCGAGGTGCCGTCCGCGTCGGATGACGACTGCGCCTTTCCGCGTGCGGCAGGCCAGAACGCCATGCGGTCGAGCAGCCCGTCGCGCAGGACGAGACTGTGGAACAGCACCGCCGACATGTGCGCCAAGAAGGCGAAGAAGAGCAGGTAAGCCAGGACCGTGTGCGTTTGGTGGAGCGCGGCGTACAGGGTGGGGTCGGTCGGTAGGATGCGCGGGAGGCGCAGGCTTCCGAACAGCACGACAGGCGTCCCGGCTGCTGACGTCATTCCCCAGCCGACGAGTGGTTGTACGAGCAGCAGGCCGTAGAGGAGCAACTCGGACCCGATTGCCACAACGCGCTCAGGCCGCGACATCGTCGGTGGATGTGGTGGCGGCCGGTGCAGGAGCCGGTTGACGACGCGGACCACGGCGAGCACGAGGACGGCGACCCCGAGCGGACGGTGAACAGACCGCAACGCGTCGTAGGCGGTGGGGGAGACCACCATGGCGACTCCGATGAACAGCATCGCGATCACCATGACGGCCATCGTCCAGTGCAGTAGGCGGGAGAGAACGGTGAAACGCCGGCTCTGGAGATTCCTGCTCATCGGGGCCCCTTCGCTACGTCGATCGCACCGGGGTGCTTGGGTTCGCCGGCTCGCCGCGTGAACGACTGGGCGTAAACGGCCGAGCGGGCGCTGAGCAATGGATCATCGGAGGCCGCCAGCCCGTCGGGCAGCACGAGGGGGTCGAAGTTGGTATCCCGGGCGTTGCCGCTCGCCTCGGTCTGCGCGGAGTCGATCGTGAGCATGCCCGCGTCGATCTTCTGGTGGTCGCCCGTCCACGGGATGGTCGGATCGTCCGTGGGATCGTGCGGCCGGCCGACGGTCAGGATCAAACGCCACTGCAACGGGTTCTTCGCCACCTTGCCGACCAGTTCGTCGAAGAGGTAGTCCCGCCCGGCAGGGGCAGCCGCTTGCACCGGCGCTGCGGAGTGAGGAGGCACCAGCGACCAGCGAATCGCAGTCGTCACGTCCGCCGCGTTGGTCGCCAGGAACGTGTTCAGGCTGTTGAAGGTGCTGTTGTCGAAGCCGGACGTCGGCGGGTTCGCCTTGATGATCTCCATCGCCTTGGCCGTTTCGGGGTGCTGGGCGAGGAAGCCGGACATCTTCTGCGGGTCCGGTTTGCCCGTACCGGGAAGTGGCTTGGACGCGAGGAGTCGTTCGTAGAATCCCTGCACGGTCCTATCCGGGAAGACCGGGATGTTGATCAGGGCGGTGCGCCATTGCTCGCCGTTGGGCACGTGGAAGAGCAGCCCGAGTCCGCGAATCGTGCTGTGGGCATCGGCGGCATAGGGCATCCCGCCGGACAGTGAGAAACGTCCTGTCACCGGGATGCGGCCACCTTGGAACACCGCCGCTCTGGAGACCGCGGCTCCCGAACCGTTGCTGTCGAAGAACCCGGAGACGCTCACGCCCTTGGCGTGGTTGCGCCTGAACCCCTCGTGCTTGCCGTTCACCTGCTCGAACCGGTCCGCGATTCGCTTCGGTGTCAACTCGTCGGCGCTCAACCACCCGCCGGAATAGAGGAATGCGCCGAGGCTCGTCGCGCTCGCAGCGGCCACCCCGGTCAGTCCCAGGAGCGCGGATCGACGGTTGACCACCGGGCGGTGTGGCAGGCGGGAGCCTTCCACGTCATCGTTCATGTCTCCTCCTCGAACACGGAAACTCCGGGAGGAATACGCGGATCGAAGCCGCATCGTTCAACCGATCGCAGTGGTGCCGATCACATCGACGTGGTGCGGGACGAGCCGGTCACGTCCGTTGCGTCGACTGCGGTGCGCTGCCCTGATGCGATGGAACAGGCCGTTCTCGGGCAGGACCGGCTGCCCGAGAACGGCCCATCGCGGTTCAGCCGGTCGGCGCGGCGGTCTTGATCGCTTCGCCGTTGGGGCTGACGAGATACCAAGCGTGCATCTTGTCCTGCCCCTTGACGTCTCCGGCAGCCATGTCCTCTGCGAAGTAGTAGAGCGGCTTTCCGGCGAAGGTGATCTGCCGGCTGCCGTCGGGGCGGTTCACGGTTCCGAGCTTCGCCAGGTCCACTCCAGGGCCGGCCTGCGGAATTCCGCTCAGCGGCGGCCAATTCGCTGCGCACGGGCCTTCGCACCGAGAGGTGTTGGGTTCGTCCTTGGTGAAGAGGTAGAGAGTCCGGCCCGATGCGTCGACCAGGTAGTCGCCGGTGGGTGCGGTGCGGGTGCCGACCACGGTGGCAGCGGGTGCAGGCGTGGCGGCCGGCTGCGGCTGGGCGCCGGGCTGCTCGCTCGTCCCGCACGCCGCGATGGTGATCATGCAGGCGCCGGTGGCCAGGACCGCGATTGCGCGCATTGGCATGGTGTTCCCTTCCGTTCGGTTGCCTTGACTCCCCGTACGTCTGCGGTCGCGCGGCGGTTCAGCGCAAGAAGGTAGCGAGGATCACTGAACCGACCGGGTGCGCGCGACGTACACCCGGTCGCGGGAGAATGCGGCTGACGCAGGACGGAGTGCGATGAGTGCGAACGAGCGACTGCTTCGTGCGATGTACGAGGAGTATGGGGGCATGCTGACCGCGTTCGTCCTGCGGTACACGGAAGACCGGCAGCGGGCCGAGGACGTCGTGCAGGAGACGCTGCTCCGCGCGTGGCGCAACCTCGATTCGATCGATCCCGGCCGCGGCGACCCCCGGTCGTACCTGTTCTCGATCGCGCGGAACATCCTGATCGACGACTGGCGCGCCGAGCAGCGTCGCCCGCGCCTCGTCCGCGACGATGGGGTCGTCGAATCGCTGCCGGTGGCCGACGACCTGGACCGGCTGCTGGACGGCTGGCTCGTCGGTGAAGCGCTCCAGCGGCTGTCGGCCCAGCACCGCGAAGTCGTGGTGGCGCTGTACTTCCAGGGGCGCAGCGTTGCCGAAGCGGCGGAACAACTGGGGATTCCACAGGGGACCGTGAAGTCCCGCGCCTACTACGCGGTGCGATCGCTGCGAACGGCCTTGGAGGAGATGGGAGTGGTCCGGTGAACGAGGAGCACGCGGAAGTTCGCAGGCTGCTGGGGGCCTACGTGCTCGGCGGTCTGGACCCGGAAGAGCGCCGGCGTTTCGAGGAGCACCTCGGCCACTGCGCGGAATGCAGGGAAGAACTGTCCGGCTACGCGGGGCTTCCCGGATTGTTGCACCGCGCCGGTCCACCGCCGGAGCCGATCGAACCGTCCGAGCCGGAGTGGGCGAAGCTGATCGAGAAAGCCCGCACCGAACGAGCGGCGCCACCGCGAAGCCGGAGGTGGCTGCTGGCCGTCGCCGCAGTGGTGCTGCTCGGCGTGGGAACCCTCGGCGGCATGGCCGCGGTCTCGTGGGAATCGCAGGGGTCCGAGCTGGTGGCGGCTGCGGGCGTGGCATCGCACGGGCACGGCAAGCTGGAGAGCCGTCCATGGGGGACGGCGGTGTCGCTGCACGTGGAGAACCTGCCGCCGGACGACCGCTTCGTGGCCTGGGTGGTGGCCCGCGACGGCCGAGCGGAGCAGGCTGCCACGTGGTCGCGGACTCCGACCAGTGAAGCCCGGCTGTCGGGCGCGTCCGCGATTCCCCGTGACCAGGTGTCGCTCCTGCTCGTCACCACGGGAACCGGCCGTCCCTTGCTGGAGATGCGCGTATGAACCAGGCAACGTCAACCGGACCACTTCGAGGTCCATCGTCCACATCAGAGCGACCAACGCGCGCCCGCACCCGATCCGACGACGGTCCCATCCGGCGCCGCGAAGTCCTCAACGGACTGATCAACGAGTGCGCCCGAGCCGCTTGACTCCGATCAGCAAGGCACGGGGTCAACCCGCGCACCGAGTTGTGGGGCACCGCACGAGGAGCGGGCCGGGCTGGTCAGGGAGCGACGTAGCCCCCTGACCAGCCGGCGCTCTCAGCCCGACACCTCGCGCAGGGCCTTGCGGCGCCCGTGCTGCCCGACCGACTTGTCCTTCAGGTCGATGCCCTTCGTCTCCGGCAGCGTCAGCACGACGAGGCCACTGATCAGGCCGAGCGCAATGCTGTACCAGGTGAACGCGCTGGAGATGCCTTGGCTGGCGAAGAACGTCTGCAGGTAGGGGGCGGTGCCGCCGAACAGCGCCACGGCGATCGAGTAGGGCACGGCCAGCCCGATCGCCCGGATCCGGGTCGGGAAGATCTCCGCGTAGACGGCGGGCCCGATGGACGTCGACATGGCCAGGAAGATCAGCGCGATCGACATCGCGAAGAACAACGACCACGCCGACTCGTTGAGCATCGCGTTCAGCGGGAAGCTCAGGATCGAGAGACCGACGACCGCGGTCAGCAGGATCGGCTTGCGGCCGATCCGGTCCGAGAGCGCGCCGAACAGGGGGACGGCGACCAGGAAGACGATCTGCGCCCCGACCCCGGCCCACAACGCCTGAGCCGCCGGCACCTTGATCACGCTGATGGCGTACGCGGGGGCCGAGATCGCCCACACGTAGTAGAGGACGGTCGCACCCACGGTCATGCCGATGACCTGGAAGAGCAGCTTGGGATGCGCCTTGACGGTCTGCCAGATGGCGCCCTTCTCGGTGTGGAGGTGATCCTCGTCCTCGTTGCCGGTGGGGTCGTCGTGGATGGCTTCCTCGACGAAGACCTCGGTCTCGTGCATGCGCAAGCGCATGAACAGTGCGTAGAACCCGAAGACACCACCGATGATGAACGGAAGCCTCCAGCCGTAGGCGTTCATCGACTCGGGGGTCAGCATCGTGGAGAGCACGGCGGCGAGCAGGGTGCCGGTGAGCTGCCCGATGGTGCCGGAGAAGTAGATGAGGCTGGACCACAGTCCGCGCTTCTCCTTGGGCGCGGTCTCGGCGATGTACGTTTGTGCGGAGGGCAGTTCGCCGCCGTGCGCGAGGCCTTGGGCGAGGCGGGCGAGGACCAGGATGAGCGAGGCGCCGATGCCGATGGTGGCGTAGTTCGGCGAGATGCCGATCAGCAGGCTGCCGCCCGCGGCGAGCGCGACGCACAGCGACATGGAGAGCTTGCGGCCCATCTTGTCGGCGATCCAGCCGAACAACGCGCCGCCGAACGGGCGGGCGATGAACCCGACCGCGAACACGATGAGCGTCTTCAGCACGTCGGAGACGGGGTCGCCGCTGTGGAAGAACTGCGAGGCGAAGAACGGGGTGAAGGTGGTGTAGACGCCCCAGTCGAACCACTCCATCGCATTGCCGGAGCCGATGCCGAAGAGAGTGCGGGCCTTGCTCTGGTCAGCGGAAGTCTGGATGTGGCCGCTGGACTGAGGTGTGTCGCTCACGATGTCGCCTCCTCGGCGAATGCGTCCAGCCTGCGGGCGGCGAGGCCGGCGTAGATGGCGGCCGCGTCGGAGAGCACGGCCGGGTCGAAGTCCGCGCGTGGCGAGTGGTTCATCGGGGCGGCATCCGGGTCGAGCCCCGGCGGGGTGGCGCCGATGCCGAGGAACGCACCGGGGACGGCGGCTATGACCCGGGAGAAGTCCTCCGACCCCGACACCGGGTGGGGCATCTCCTGGTAGCGCTCCTCGCCGAGGACGTTGCGGACCACGTCGGCGCCGAAGTCGACCTCGGCAGCCGTGTTGACGGTCGTCGGATACTCGCTCTCGAACCGGTACTCGACGTCGACGCCGTGCGATGCCGCGACGCCCTCCAGCGTGCGCTGGATCGAGGAGGCGAGGAGGTCCGCGTTCGCCTCGCTGTAGCAGCGAACGGTCGCTTCGAATGTCGCGGTGTCCGGGATGACGTTGCGTTTCGTGCCACCGGCGAATCGCCCGACGGTGATCACGACGGGGTCGAAGATGTCGAAGGTGCGGGTCACCATCGTCTGCAGTGCGGTGACCATCGCCGCTGCCGCGACGATCGGGTCCTTCGCCCGGTGCGGAGCCGACCCGTGGCCACCGGCTCCGCGGACGGTGACGGAGAGACCGTGCGAAGCGGACATGACCGTCCCGGCCTTGCTGGTGAACAGCCCCGACGGCAGCTGACTGGAGAACACGTGCATGCCGAAGGCGGCGTCGACGCGCTTGCCGGCAGCGTCGAGGACGCCTTCCTCGATCATGACACCTGCGCCGTCGAAGCCCTCCTCGCCGGGCTGGAACATCATCACCACGTCGCCCTTGAGCGTGTCGCGATGCTGGCACAGCAGCTTCGCGGCGCCGACGAGCGAGGTGGTGTGCAGGTCGTGCCCGCAGGCGTGCATCGCGCCGTTCGTCGCGGCGAAGTCCAGCCCGGTCTCCTCATGGACCGGCAACGCGTCCATGTCGCCGCGGATCAGCACGGTCTTCGGGTCCGCTGCCTCCCGTCGCCCACCACGGAGCACCGCGGTGACCGATGTCGTCCTCGTGCCCGTCGTGATCTCCAGGGGGAGTCCCCCGAGCGCGGAGAGCACCGCCTCCTGGGTACGTGGCAGCTCGAGCCCGATCTCCGGATGGCTGTGCAGCCGCTTGCGCAGCTCGACCAGGTCACCCTGCATCGCTGTGGCATCTTCGAGGAAGGTCATGCCCTGCTCCTTGCCTACTCACGAATATCGACGCATCGGATTTGTCTGAATTAGACGGATTCTGGTCCTGCTCGAGCCGTTCCGATCCACCGGAGCCGGGCCCTTCCGGGGGACGGGCCGCAGCTGTCCGACCGGACGGTATGGGATGCGGCGACCAGTGTCCAGAGTGAAGTACCGCCCTACTCCGCGGTAGGCGCGAAGGCCGTCGGAGACGGCTTTGACGCGGTGAAGCTCGACCTGTCGCACGCAACGAGTCAGGCATCCGGATGGGGTGGAAGACGACCGAGATGCCGACCCGCCGCCAGCGGTCGAGCGGCCGCCCGCGGTTCGCGAGGCCGGCGGCGATCAACTCGACATCCTCCTGGATCTGCGCTCGATCATCGGCACCGATACGACGATCCCGGTCATGCTCGGGATCGTCGTATTGCGAGGAGCCGACCCAAGCCTTTGAACCGGGTTGTTCCGGACGATCGCCGACAAGACCGGGACGCCCGTTGCCACCGGCGAGCGGGTGTACGCTGCTCGCGTCCGTGCGCGCGGTGTTCGCCACGATGGTGGTCGTGGCGATCGTCGGCTTCCGGTGGCCTGGGGGCGTGCCCGTCGGCTCGCTGGATCTCTTCGCGCACATCTGGTTGCCTGCTGCGGTGCTCGTTCCGGTGCTGTTCGTCGGGCTGCTCGTGGCGACGCGGTCCGGCCAGCGGAGCAAGTTGTTGCCGGGGGCGCTGAGGCTGCTGTGGCGGCTGCTGCTCGGTGCGGTATGCCTCTTGTTGTCGTTGCTGGTGTTGGGGCAAGCAACCGATGAATCCCCAGTGGTGGAGCAGGGAATCCTGCGCACAGTGGACGACGGCCGCGTAACGGACCGCTACTACGAGACCACCCGCGACGGGGACGGCAACCTGATCACCCGCTTCGACGACGGCGAAACGGTCATCTCCGAAGAGGAAGAGGGCAACGCGCTCACCGAGAGCATCGGGGCGCTGATCGGCTAGAACGTTGTTGCTCGTGCTGGTGGGTTGCGGGGCTGCCGGGACACTGGTGTTCGCGGTCTTCGAGTTCAGGCGGGCTCGGGTGGTCGGATTCCGGGTCCGCGGCGGGCCGGAACCGGTGCGGCAGGACAGCGGTGTTGCGTCGCCCGATGTTCCGACGTTGCCGCTCGGACTTCGAGCACCAGATCAGCTTCCGGAAGTCGTTGGAAATGAGGGAGTTTTGCCGCGGTACCGGCAGCGAATGCGTAGCATCGCGGCAGGTGTCGGCAACGCGGTCGCGGTCGCGGTCGTGGGAAGCGGGATTGCGAGGCCGTTCGGTCCGATCGCCGGTGCGTGCCGTTCGTGGTGTGCACGTTCTACTGGGCTGTGCGCACCAGCTTGTGGATGAGCGAGGTCCACCCGTTGCTCGCGCCGCTCGCTGGCACCGCGTTCGCGGTGGCGATCAGCATCCAGGAATTCGTCGGCGGCGACACCAAGAACGTTCCGCTCGGGTTGTGGCTCGCGTTGAACATCTTCGGACTGATCACCACGGTGTTGCTGGGAATTGCCGAGTACCGGCATGCCAAGTCGCTGGGCTACCGGCTGCTGCGGTTCCAGGAGGCGGTAGCGGCGCCGGTCGATCCACCGCAGCCGAGTTCGGGGCTCGTCCGCCCCGTGCTGCGCGACCTGGCCCGCTTGGCCCGCGAACACCACCGCTACATCCGGCAGTCCGACCGGTAGGCGGTCCGGCCAGGCCGGCGAGCCGTGCCGCCACCGCGCTCGACCGCCGTCACCGATCTCATGCACGCCCTGCAGGCGAGGGGCGAACAAGCCCGAGGAGCTGGGAAATCACGCATGCGACACGCCGGAGGACCTAGACTGCACGGCGTGCCTCGCCTCATCCATCTCAACGGTCCGCCCGGCATCGGCAAGTCGACGCTCGCGCGACGTTATGTGGACGATCACGCTGGTGTGCTCAACCTTGACATCGACCAGCTGCGGGGAATGATCGGTGGCTGGCGCGATCGGTTTGCGGAGACCGGGGAGATCGTTCGGCCGATTGCCTTGAGCATGGCGGGCACGCACCTGCGAGCCGGCCGCGACATCATCATGCCGCAGTTCTTGGGGCGATTGAGCGAGATCGAGCGCTTCGCGGCCGTCGCGTACGACAACGGCGCCGAGTTCTGCGAGATCGTGTTGATGGATACCAAGGAACGGTCTGCGGAACGCTTCGCCCGCCGCGGCGGGGACGATGATCCCTGGCACCGCCTGGTCAAGGAGATCGTCGATCGCGAAGGTGGCCCTTCGCGCCTGGCGGCTATGCACGATCAACTCACTGATGTGCTTCGGCTGAGGCCGGCAGCCGTCGTCGTAACGAGCGTGGCAGGTGCGGTCGAACAGACTTACGAGGACCTGGTCGCGGTTCTCGGCTCGAAGCCTTGAACACGCTCGGCGCTGACATCGACAGCGCGGGTTTCCGGTCGCGAGTGATTGCGACTTGCAACCGCTGGGGGAGTGATGGAGATCCTCGAACTCGACGGCATCGAGCTGGCGATCGAGCGCCGCGGCCCGGACGGCGCCCCCGCACTGCTGCTCATCGCGGGTGGCGGCCAATCGATGGACTGGTGGGCACCCGAGTTCTGCGACCTGCTCGGTGCCGGGGAGTTGCAGGTCATCCGGTACGACCACCGCGATACCGGACGATCGAGCACGTCCGCGCCAGGGCAGCCCGATTACACCGGCGATGACCTCGCCGCCGATCCACTGCGCATCCTCGATGCTCTGGGCATCGAGGACGCGCACCTGATGGGCATGTCGATGGGCGGCGGTATCGCGCAGAGCATCGCGGTGCGCGCACGCGAGCGGGTGCGGTCCCTGACGCTCGTCGAAACCAGCCCAGCGGGCGGCGACCATGGCGATCTGCCGCCGCCGAGCCCCGAGGTCGCCGCAACCTGGGAGGAGCCTGAGCCGGAGATCGACTGGGCAGACGAGATCGCGGTCATCGACCACCGCGTCGACGTCGAGCGCCCCTACGCCGGCTCGCTCGGGTTCGACGAGGCGCGCGTGCGCGCCCTGGCGACGCTCGAAGTGCGCCGCAGTCGCAACATGGCATCGTCGATGGCGAACCACTTCATCGCCGAACCCGGGCCCTCGGTGGACCCGGCCGGGATTCGTGTGCCGACGCTTGTCCTGCATGGCGCTGACGACCCGATGTTTCCTCTCCCGCACGGGGAGGCGCTCGCGCGAATGATTCCAGGAGCCCGGCTCGTGCGCCTGGAGGGAGTGGGTCATGAGATCCCACCTCCTGCCGTGTGGGATGTGGTCGTGCCGGAGCTGCGCAGGCACCTGCTGCGCACCTGACGGGATTGCGCGGGAAAGACCAGATCGAGGGCCCGAAGCATCGTTCGCCACCAAGTGGTTCCTGGAACTCGACCGGACCGGTTGTGACCTGTCCAGCCTGCGGCACCTCGGCTACGTGCGCGCTTGGACCCGCGCCGCCAAGCGCACGAGCCTGAATCGCCCCGTTCGTGGCGGCCCTGCGGGCGGGACGGTCTCGTCCCGATGCCCGGTCATGCCCACAGCGCGGTTTCAGGCTCGCTCAACTGCCGACGAGCGCGCGTTGGCAGGGATGGGAGTTCTCGACAACGCCTGTCCCTGCCGTATCCCGGCCAGCTGGCCAGTGCGCCCTACTCCGGCACCTGGAAGCCGCCGATCTTCTGCTCGAGCAGTTCGGCCAGCCGCAGCGGGGTGCGGTCCTCGAACATCGGACCGATCAGCTGCACTCCGACCGGCAGGCCCTCGGGGGACCGGCCCGCGGGTACGGCGGTGGCGGGCAGGCCGGGCATGGTGGCCAGGCCGGCCCAGACGAGCTGGTCGAAGTAGGGGTACTCGACGCCGTCGATGTCGATCCGGCGTTCCAGCGGATTGGGGTTGTGGTCGTGACCGAACGCGGGCGTCGGCGTGATCGGGCACACCACGGCGTCGAACTCGGCGAACAGCTGCCGCCAGCCGTGGCGGTGGAGTTCGCGGCGGTTGTTCGCCTCGATCCAGTCGCGGTGGCTGAACACCATGGCGCGCAGCCGCACGGCGTCAAGACTCTGGTCGTCCACGCTCAGTCCAGCGGCGCGGGTCCGCAGCTGCTCGTGCGATTCGATGGGAAAACGCGCAACGGAGCCCGAAATCAGCAACTGCATGTAGAGCGTCGCGGCCTCGGCCAGGTCGGGCAGCAGCGGACTGTGCCGTTCGACGCGGGCGCCGCCGCCGACGAGCGCGTCGGCCACCCGGTTCACGCCCGCCCGCACAGCGGATCCGGTCGGAATGAGCGGATGCTCGTCGAGGACCAAGACCCGGAAGTCGCAGAGCCGCTCGTGGCGCGCGGGCGGCAGCGTCAAGTCGTGCGCCTTGCCGAGCGTCAGCGGGTCCGGTCCGGCCATGACGTCGAGCAGGAGCGTGAGGTCGCGGGCGGTGCGCGCCATCGGACCGACGACGGCGAGGTCGAGGTCGACCGGCAATGGCGGTGCCGGCGGCGCGACCATGCCGCGGGTTGCCGCCAGTCCGACTGTCGGCTTGTGCGCATAGATGCCGCAGAAATGCGCGGGGGTACGCAGCGAACCGGCGAGGTCGGAGCCGATGGACAGCGCGCCGAACCCGGACGCCAGGGCCGCCGCCGACCCGCCGGAGGATCCGCCCGGCGTGCGACCGTGATCCCACGGGTTGTTGGTGGTGCCGTAGATCTCGTTGAAGCTCTGGATATCTTGCAGCCCCAAGGGCACATTGGTCTTACCGAGCACCACCGCACCGGCGGCCTTGAGTCGCGACACCTGTACCGCGTCCTCGGCCGGCACGTAGTTCCGGTGCGGCGGCATGCCCCAGGTCGTGGGCAGCCCAGCCATGTTGTACGACTCCTTGACCGTCACCGGAATACCGAGCAGCGGCCGGTCCTCACCACGCGCCCGTGCCCGGTCGGCAACGTGTGCGGCGGCCCGCGCACGGTCGAAGTCCGGCACGCAGATCGCGTTGATCACCTCGTCGTCGCGCTCGATACGGGCGATCGCCTCGTCGGTCAGTTCCACCGATGTCACCGCACCGGCGCGCAACGCGGCAACGAGCTCTTCGGCCGTCTGAAAGCTCCACTCCATGAATCCGAAGCTATCGGCCTGCCACAGAGGACACGAAATTCCGGTTCGTGCAACAGGGAGGCCGAACGGTCCATCTTCACCGGCGAAGTCGCGCACTCATTCGACCACCGAAGGTGGCCCGCCGCAGGTCACAGCGCCGACAATGGGCCAACTCCTTCGCACAGGCCATGAAATGCCCCGTCGTGCAACAGGATGGATGTCTCAATGAGGTTTTTCCAGCCTCGTTCTGCGTGGCGGTGCGGGTAGCGGAACCTCAGAGGCTCCCTGGTCTGTGGGTGCCCCTCCTGATGTATGTCCAATACACGGCGGAGGGGCCGTCCTCGCCAGGGAGCCTCTGAGAACCCGCGGCGGTGCGGGTGTCGTAGGTGGGTTATGCGCCTGCGGCGCATGCGACACCTCATCGATGTGCGGCTTTGCGACCCGCGGTTGCGGGCTGACCAGGATGAAAAAGGCTCAATGCTTGTCCGCTGACTGTTGATGTTCCCGATCGCCCGTTGGGCCTTGCCCAACACATCGTTTGTCGACGGGCAATTGCCGTCATGTTTCGCAACGTCCGCTCATGCCGCGGGAAATCGTGACACCGGCCCCAAACGCTCGCTTCGCGGCCCGACGGGCATCGGAATACCAATCATTCGGCTCAGCGGCTCGCGCGCAGTATGCGGATCGCGCGCAGTGCGCCGGGCGGTTCGCCCTCGAATCTTGCGGATTCGTCGTAGCCGGCGATGAGATCCGGGGCGGAGTGGTCTTCGACGCCGGTGAACCCGAGGGTGCGCAGCTGTGCGGCGATGTCGTCGGGTGTGAAGTAGCTGAACAAGGGTTCGCCGACGCCGGCCAGCCGATCGGCACGTGTCCGCTGGTGCGCGCGGTCCTCGTCGGTGGCCGCGGGCTGCAGGTAGTCGAAGACCACCTCGACCGGCTGGGCCTGACCAGCGATGTATTCGAGGGTGGTGTGGGCGGCGTCCGGGGTCAGGTAGAACACGACGCCGAGCCACACGAATGCGGCCGGGTCCGTCCGTTCGAACCCGGCGGATTCCAATCCAGCCGCAAGCGTCTGGGTTTCGAAATCGACCGGCACGAAGGTCAACGTCTCAGGGCGGTCGATCCCGGCCGTAGCAAGGCGTTCGCGCTTCCACGCTTGAGTGGCGGGGTGGTCGACCTCGAAGACACGCAAGTCCGGGCGCGGATTGCGATAGGCGAAGGTGTCGAGGCCCGCGCCGAGGATCACGACCTGCCGCACACCAGCGGCGATGGCCGCGGCCACGGCGTCCTCGGCGAAGCGGGCACGGGCGGCGAAGAACAGGCGGCGGGGCCGATCGCTCGCCCCGGCACCGAGGAGACCACTTGCGGTCGTGGCCAATTCGATCAGTTCCTCTGCGGTGACGCCGAGCAGACGTGCCGCCAGGGGGTCGGTGAAGATCGGTGGCCGGTCAGCGATCTGGTGATAGGCGCGGGCGTACGCGGTGATGAGCGCCGTCCGGCTGGGTCCGCCGTCCTCCATGTTCAAGAACCTACTCACGAAGGCATTCGGTCTATAACCCCACCATTCGCCTGGGGCCGGGCGATGCGTTGGCGGCGGGCGTGGTTCACGCGCGGCCGTGGAGAGGTTCCAGCTGTGCCGGTGCCCCTTGGGGCGCGGTCGCGGGCTGCGGTCGTGGCGCCGCCTCCATGATTTCCCGGCCTCGGGCGTCGACGACCTTCGTGAACAGGTGCTGTGCGGCTCCGAAGATGATGGCCCAGCCGATGATCTGCGCCGACGAATCGAGGGACGTCAACCCGGGTACGAATTCGCCGCGCATGAGCAGGAGCCCGAGCACGGCTGTCAAGGCACCGGCGGGAAGCTTGAGGCACGCGAGCGCGAGCGGCACGTTGGACGCGGTCGGATTGCCCCTGAGCTGGTGCAGCGTTGCGGCAGCGGTCACCGCCGCCGCGAGGAACCCGACTGCCTCGATGACTGCGTAGTCGCCACTCGATGCGGCCAATTCAGAGCTCAAGTCCAGATTTCCGGTGAACCGATCTTGGCCGAGCGGACACACGACTACCAGTGCGCGGGGTGGCTCGATTATTTCTGCTGACGGCACGTTGGGGGTGGGCCCGAAGCAGATCGGCAGGAGTTTCGGGATGAAGGTGGTGAAGAACGCGATCGTGATGGCTATGCCCAGCAGGCCGATGGCCCAACACCACACGAGTTGCGCGAAACTGCGCTCGCGGACGACCTCACTCCGCTGAACCCGGTACGCCTCGCGCACGGCATCGATCACGGTCTGCCGCTGGGATTGTGCAAGTCTTCCGCCCTCGGAGCTCTTGAAGATCCTCTCGACGGACAATCGGCGTTTGTCCTCGGGCGACAGGTTCGCCTCGATCAGCATGAGGAGGTCGGGCAGCATGCTGTGGAGATCTTCGAGCGAAACGATCTGGAGGATGAGGACGTGGGCCGCGTGGATGTGGGCGAGCGCGCTGTCCACCCCGTGAGCCTGCCGCGGCCACCAAGTGCCGCGGACATCTCTCTGCGCGCACTCCAGGTGGGTGCGGGCATGGGCCACCAACTTCTCGGTGCACAGCTCGCTCGGCGCGGAGCAGTTCTCCGCCCAGTCCACGAATGCCCTCAGCTCGTCTATGCGGGCCAGCGCCCTGAACCCCCATGGCCATCGCCGGTCAGAGCCTCGTCGTGGAACGGCGTCCTGACCGGTGTTTCGTGCGGCGTTCACGGCTCTCACCTGCACAGTGATCGAGCGGCCGAGGCCGCGGCCCACGCCACCTCCGGATGCCGGATGTCGCAGTGGGCCTGGGCGAACCAGGACAGGTTCCGCTTGATGACGTCGTTGGCGTCGAGGCGGTAGAAGACGCCCGGCTGGAACCCGTAGTCCGTGCCCTGCTGGGCCATCGTGACGGTCTGGGCTCCGCTCTGCTGGTAGCCGTCGTAGCCCATCGCTCCCCAGCGGTAGTTGATCCGGTCCGCCAACTCGGCGCCCTGCCAGGCCAGCCTGCTGGCGTTGGGATACCACCAGCCGACCGCGCGGTCGGCCTCGCTGAACGTGCACACGAGCGGGCCGTCGACGCGGTCGGCGCAATCGGCCAGCACGCCGGCGCCCTCCCGCACCGGAGCTCGCGGTGCGAACGCGAAGTGGCTGAAAGCGCCCTGCAACAGGTACAGGGATTTGACCGGGCTGTTCGCGCCACGCCGCTCAGGCGGAAGCCCCCTGAGGGCGAACGAGACGAGCCGGGCGCCGAAGCTGTGGCCGAGGAGGTGCACGCGCACGCCGGGGGTGGCGTGCGCCAGCTGTCCGAGCAGGGGGCCGAGACCGTCGCGACCGACCACCCCGGCGCGTTCCTTCATCTCGTAGTAGCTGAGGACCCGCAACGCCTCCCGCGCTCCCCGCCACATCCGCCCGAACGGATTGAACGCCTGTTCACTCCCACCGTCGGCGGGCGCTAGGGCCGCCATCGCGTCGAACACCCGTCCCGGTGGTGCGCTCATCAACGCCGCTTCTCCCGCGTCCTCCGGCGCGTTGCTGGAAGTGGTCACGAGTCCTCTCGCCAGGCGGAGGAACTCCAAGAGCCGGTCCCGGTCCTGCGGCTGCCGGTCGAGCAGCTGGCCGATCTGCTCCAGCCGCTCCTCCTGGTTCGGGAAGGCAGGGGCGAGCGATTTCGCGAGGTCGGCACCGGTGGACATCTCTCCGGTGGGCTGTGGGGACACCAGAGCTCCCAGGTCGTGCGTCGCCGACGACCGCGGGACCGGTGGGCCGGTTTCGGCCGGGGCATCCTCGGGGAACAGCAACGCGGGCCACAACACGCCGACGAACCCCGCATTCGCCCTCTGCTCGTCCGGGAGCATCCCGGCGATGAGCCCGAACATCGTCGAGTACAGGTCGCGTGCGCCGCCGAAGGAGCTGTTCCAGCCATGGCTGAAGACGAAGAGCTCGCGCAGCCCCGCGGTTGCGGTGGTCTCGGGCAGATTCCCACCCTGGCGGGGCACGCCCTTCGCGTCGAACTCGACCTCCCAGTACGGCACATCGCCGAGATGTGACTCCATGTCTCCTCCCCGAGTCGTCACACCGGGCTGACCACTCCCATCACGAAGAGGCGATTCTCGAGGAACTAAAAGGGATCCAGCAGGTCCGGCACGCGGCCCATGGCTCGCGCTGGACTTCAACGGCTGGTCCCGGCGGGGCTAGCGGTCGGTCGGCACGGCGATTTCGCCGTCCTCCCGCATCAGCCGATCCAGGACCTCGTCCGGCATCCACACCCGGTGCGGGTAGTCGGTGCCCCAGGAGTTCAGGATCGGCACGGCACCGAGCTCGTCCGCGCGGGTGTTGCCGAGCACGGCATGCACGTCGTCGACCGATGCCGCCCAGCGGAACACCTTGATGCCGTCGGCCGCGTCGGCGACGTAGCGGGCGCGCTCGGTGTGGTCGTCGTTGGCCTGGGAGTCCGCCCAGTCGACGTGCCCTGTCGAGGCCAACACCTCGGCCGCGGCGCGACAGGATGTTCCGTTGGAATCGCCCGGGTTGGTCTCGGGCCACTGATCGCGGTCCTTGGCCCGATCCCACAGCCACCAGGCCGTGTACAACTCGTCGTTCAGGATCGTCATGCACCGGGTCCAGGCGAATCCGACGCAGGCGCCCTCGCTTCCCTGGTCGTAGAACTTCCACCACTGCTCGCGGTCCGGTTCGCCGCCGGGTTCCAGGCACACGGCGTGCCCGCCCCGGATCCTGGTGAGCGACTTCGCCCCCTCCCGGGCCACGAACGGAACGCCGTCCTGGCCCGCTTGGGGCCGGTCGAATTCGGTGTACCAGTTGACACCGATCACCACCGGTACCTGTGCGGGGCGGCTCGCGGCGGTCAACGGGTAGTTCTCGACGTGGCGCCAATCGTCGGGGAGGAAACGCCCCAGGCGCTCGTCGTCTGGATCTCGATCGATCGGGCGGTATCGCATGGTTCCTCCGCTCGCGTCGTACAGCTGCCCGTCCGCCGGAATGCGGGCGGGCACGACCAGTAAGCCGGTGGCGCGTGAGCGACAGCAATGAGCACATCGATCCAAACGGGATTCAGGCGTGTTCACCTGCCGGCGCCCGTCCCTCGAAGCTAGAGCACCAGGTTCGAGTAGTCGTCCTTCAACGGCACGCTGTGCGCTCGCGCTTCGAGCCCGCCGGACGTCAAGGGGGTTTCGTGCGGTTCGAGGTACTGGAAATCAAGACCGGTGCGTTCTCGCAGTCGTTCCAGCGAGATGCGGTACGTCCCGGCATCGAAGATGGCTTCGAAGGGGAGCATGTCTTCGATGAGTTGCGTTTGGTCGAGCAGGTACGCGGAGACGCGAAGCACGCCATCGGGTTTGCAGTAGCCGACGACCTTCCAGAACGCCAGGGGAAGCCGGGCGCCCTTGTACAGCGGGTCGTCATCGGTCATGACCGGGCCGGTGAACACGGACATCTTCTTGTCCGTGAGGTCGGCGTTCTCGAGTACGAAGTTCTCAAGACCCAGCCAGAGCTCCGTCCCCTGGTTGAACTTCTCGTGCTGCGGCGAGCAGTTCGTGAAGTGGAAGGTGTCGTCGTTCGCCCGTGCCAGGTCGTCTCCCCAGACCGGATCGAGCCGCCGGACGAGATGCCCCCGGTCCAGCGCGTTGCGCCGGTAGAGGGCCTCGCCGATCTGCTCTGATTCCGCGATGCGGGAGTCGAAGTACCACTTGTCCGCCTGCCGTTCGAAATCGACGCTCTTGCTGCCGTCGATGTTCACCACCGTGTAGTAGGCGAGTTGGCGGCGCCGGTTCACGACGATGCTGAAGTGCGTGTACGGGAGGACGGTGGGATCTCCGCCGGGCGGGGCGTTGTCGATCTCCGCGGCATTGCGGCGCTGTTCGCCGGAGAGTTCCGGTAGCGGTAATTCGGGCCCGAGGAATCCTGGGTCGTACCCGGTGTAGCCCTCGTAGTAGGAGCGGGGGCGGGCGATTTCGAGCGGCGCGCCATCGAGGTGCGCGACCTGAGCGGTCTCGGCGGTGGCCGATCCTCCTACTTCGATCGTGATGTTGAGCGGAACCGACAGCTTGTGTCGAGGTTGCATGATCAGGCCTTTCGATTCGTGGTCCGGTGGCAACCGGCTGCGCTGTGGCATTCCCTCCCGAGGGCTAATCCGGGCGGCAGTCGGAGTGGTGCCTGCTGTTGGGCGGAAAGGCCTGGTGCAGCGTGGAACGAACAAGGACGGAGTGATCCAGGCGTTGCTGCCGGGCCCAGGCAGCGGCCGCGGCACGGCCCTGCAACCCCAGCTTGTCCAGGATGTTGTGCACGTGGTTCTTCACAGTCGCCAAGGCGATGCACAACTGCCGGGAGATCTCCTGATTGGACAAACCCTGCTCCAGCAGCACGGCGACCTGCGCTTCCCTGCGACTCAGGACCTCCGCGTCCGGACTGGGCTGCAACTCCGCCGACAGCTCGGCCACCCTGCGGCACAGGGCAGCGGCAACGCGCGGCGAACAGCGCAACTCCCCATTGGCGACGCTCTCTATCGTCCGAATCAGTTCAGAGATCGAATGATCCCGTGTCAGGTAACCTGCCGCGCCCAATTCGGCATACGCAAGGACGTCATGTTCCTGATCGGACACGCCCAGGGCGATGATCCGCAGTCCGGGATTCCTCGCCAGCAAGGAGATCACGACACTGGGACCGTCCGGCAAGTCGGCGATATCGAGCAGTACCACGGCGTGCTTGCGCGCGGTCAGATCCGGCTCCAGCTCCTCCGGTCGCGCAAGGGTGGAGAGGACCGCGAACCCGTCGACGTTCTGGAGGACGAGGGCCAACCCCTCCCGGTAGAACCTCGTCGCGGCGACGATGATGAGCTCGATCATTGTGAACCACCCCAGCGCCGCGCCACCGCGGCACTTGGCCAAGAACCCTTCAGTTGGCCGCTAGGCATCGCACGCCCGATTCATCCACGATACCAAGCCAGGGCCTGTGGCGGGTATGGCAATTGGTCCTGGACCGTCGTCGCGAGGCCGGGACAGCCGCGACTCCTCGGCCTCGCGGCCGCTCGATCAGCCGCAGGGCAGAACGAGATTATCGTTGTCCTGCAAAGGTTTCGGGCAATGCTGCCAGGACCTTCGGCCGTTGTTCCAGCGCTGGAAGTGGTGCCATGTTCGAAACGCGTCTGGACTGGAAAGGAATATTCCAGACCTTGTCGAATTTCCTATTCGCGGAGGAGGTTTTCGTCATGACGAAAAGTGCGACGGGTATTCGTTCGATCTACACCGCCCGTGCCGACGCAGGTCAAGCGAAGGCGATTGCCGCAACCGAGTCCCCGTTCGCCATCGAGGTCCGGTTCCTCGGCGGGCTGACCGAGGTGCAGCAGGCCGCGTTCACCCAGGCCGCGGACCGGTGGGTTCGCGTCATCGTGGGTGATCTGCCGGAGGTCGAAATCGAGGGTGACGTCATCGATGACGTCCTCATCCTCGCTCAAGGAGTGCGCATCGACGGTCCCGGCAGGATCCTCGGCCAGGCCGGCCCGACGCACATCCGGACGGCCGGCTCAGGCGCCTCGGCCTTCCTGCCTGCGAAGGGCGCGATGTCGTTCGACACCGATGACCTGGAGAAGATGGAAGAAGAGGGCACGCTCGACGACGTGATCACCCACGAGATGGGTCATGTGCTCGGCGTCGGCGGCCAGGTGTGGTCCCGCAAGGAACTGCTTGCGGACGAGGACAGCGACAACCCCACGTTCACCGGCCGGGCCGCGAAGCAGGAATACGGCCGTTTGCGCGACGGCCGACCGCGGGCTGTTCCGGTGGAGAACACCGGCGGAGCCGGCACTCGCGGCAGCCACTGGCGCGAGACCGTCTTCCGCAACGAACTCATGTCGGGGTTCATCGCGGCGAAGAACAATCCGCTCAGCAGAGTCACGGTGGCCAGCCTGCAAGACCTCGGTTACGAGGTGGACATGGGCGCCGCAGAGGCCTACACCCTCCCGAACCTGCTGGAGCTCGCCGAGGAGGGGACGTTGGTCTCGCACGCCGCTCCGGTCGACTTGGGCATCATGCTTCCCACCGTCCCGATGGAACTGCCGGCCGAAAGCCTTCGGCGGTAAGCGCCTTCGACGGCGTCAACCGGCCGATTCGGGTCCTGTCCGACCGGGTCGAGCCGTTGCCAACGCGTTGAACGATGCCCGGCTGTTGCGGCACCGGCCATGTTCGCGGCCAGGTGGATCCTCAATGGATCCCGTTGCTCATTGCCGCAGCGCGCGGGCTGCGCCTTACATGGACACGAGCCGTCTGTGCGCCGAGCGCGCAGCTGACCACGAGGAGGCTGAGCAATGACGAACTGCAACACTTACACGGTGCAGGAGGGCGACACGCTCTCCGAGATCGGCGAATGGTTCCACGTTCCGTGGAAGGAACTCCAGCACATCAACAACATAGAGAACCCGAACCTCATCTTCCCCGGCCAAGCGCTGCGCCTGTCGAAGAACGCGAACGTGTGCAAGACCTACACCGTGCGGGACGGGGACACGCTCTCCGAGATCGGTGAGCGGAACAACGTGAAGTGGCAGCGCCTGGGGTACTACAACCACATCGCCAACCCGGACGTCATCCACATCGGGCAGACGATCTGCATTCCGCTCCCGAGAGGCGCATCGACGGCAGAGGCGGAGTGAACGGCCGCAACCTCGTCAGCCGACGACATCGCCGTTTCGCGCACCGCCGGCCGACCGCGTGACGCGCCGAAGCCGGGAGATCAGCTGCCTTTCCTGACCGTCGAGCCCGCGTTCGGGGACCGGGAGCAGGTCGTCGAGCCGGGAACCCTGGTGGTCGTGCGCGCAGCCACTGCACATCGTCTCCCTCCTGGAGCGCTGTGGGGCGGGTGGCGTCGGCTCGCGCGGTCGGACGGTCGCCGTGGGTCGAGGTCGTAGGGGCGACGAGCCGCGAGGGTGGCGAAGAGCAGTTGCAGGAGGCAGAAGAACAGGAGGGCGGCGAGTGCCCAGTCAACGGTGCCGGTGATATCGCGGAGGGTGCCGGTGAGGGCGGGGCCGACCGCAGCGAGCAGGTAGCCGTAGCCCTGGGCCATCGCGGACAGCCGGGTCGTTTCGTCGTCTCCGGTGGTGTGCGCGGGTATGGCGGCGAGGGCGGGGGCGAGGGCGGCCATGCCCACGCCGAGCAGCGCCGCCCACAGGAAGGGAGCGGTGGTCGCGGCGACGAGGAGTCCCAGCAGACCGAGACCTCCGCTGCAGGTGGTCAGCACCATCCACATGCCGATGCGCGTGGTGCTGCGGTAGCAGGACGCGGTGATGACCATCGAGGCGACGATGCTGACCACGAGGCTGCCGGCACTGAGAGCGCCGGCGTGGACGGCGCTGACTCCGGTGGCTCGTAGGAGGACCGGCTGCCAGGACAGCAGGGAAAGGGCTTGCAGCGACTGCAGACCCATGAACAGGGTCAGATACCAGGCGCGAGCGCTTCTGAGGAGGGAGCGGTGCCGGCGGGGCGTACGTGGTGGGGATTCGGCGCGCGTCGTTCGGCTCAGTGACAGCGGTATCCAGAGGAAGAGTGCGGCCGCGACGGGGAGGATCCAGATTCCCAGTCCCGCGCGCCATCCGTGGATGGTGGTCAGCCAGGGAGTGATCGCGGTCGCCGTGGCCGCTCCGACTCCGATCATGCTGGCCGACAACGTCGTGAGCGCGGCGGTGCGCAGGCCGCCGATCTGCCGGCAGACGGCGGGCAAGAGGACTTGCAGGCCTCCGATCGCGCAGCAGGCCAGGATGGTTCCTGCGAGCAACAGCCACTGGCCGTGGGTGATGCGCACTGCTTGGCCGGCGAGCAGGACGCCGAGGAACACCACGACGCTGGTCTGCGTGCCGCTGCGGCGGCGAAGGTGTGGCACGAGGAGCGTCGTCGCGGCGATGCAGAGGCAGGGCAGTGCTGTGAGGATCGCCACCGCCGTCGTGCTGAGACCCAGCGTCGTGCGGATCTCGGGCAATGCCGCGCCGACCGCGGTCACCGCGGTGCGAGCGTTGAACGCGGCCAGCGCGAGCGCCGCGACTGCCAGGACTTGCCACCAAATCGGGCGCACCCGAGGTTCGACGATGGTGGGAATCGGCTGGGTCTGCTCGCTGGCGGACACGGTGAAAGAGGACATGCGCCCCTGTGCCTAGGCTGATGGCTGGATGTGCCGGCGCGAGATGTTCGCTGCGCCGGGTGCGGTGACGAGGAGATGGGTGGGCCTCGGCCGAAGATCATCATAAGGCTGTCGGCACGAGCGCCCGCCCCGGCCCGACTCCACTGTGGAGGCCAGCTGCACCCGCCATCGCGGCCACCCGGGACGAACCCTGTGAGGTGGCTGCAGAACAACGGCGTCCGGGCGCGATGCCCGAACGCGGTCATTCGAGAGCCCGGTGAGTCATATATGCATGCATCGTTATGTATCTATGAGACTGGCGGAGGCTGCTGGAGGGGTCAACCCCGGGGCGCCCGGTCGCCCGTTTCCGCAGGTGCGTGTGGCGCCTTGCGCCCAAGGGCGGTAGTAGGGCCCGGTGGGCGAGGCGGCCACTCCTGGTTCGGGGACCGTGGATATCGCGAGGATGCTCATGGAACGTTGGAACCGGCGGGCCCGGTCGCGTACACAGGGGAGAGGTAGTTCCGCGATCGCATCGGAAAGGGTTGTATGACATCTCGACGGCAAGAGCCCGACCAGGGCGGCTTGGATGAGCAGCCGGAGAACGAGGACTCGGGGCACTCTGCGTCCTCGGAGGATCACCCGGTGTTCGCCGAGGCCGAGGAGGTCGAGGCACCAGCCCACGAGCAGCCGGAAGAATCTGATGCGACCCCAGCAGCGGGAAAGAAGAAGACCGGGCTGATCCTCGGCGTCGCTGCGGCGGTCGTGGTTCTGGCCGGCGGTGGCGGCGTTGGCCTCATGGTCTTCGGAGGTGGTTCGGCGCAATCGGCCGCCGAAGACTACGTGGCACTTTCGATGAAGGAGACCAAGGATCCCCGAAGCGTCACGGCGGATGACTACCGGCCCATCGTGTGCGAGCAGGCCATGCCGCAGATCGAACAGCTGCAGCAGGTGAAGGAAGAGTTCCTCAAGACGGCGAAGCCAGCGGACCTGGAGCAGCTCAAGGCGGTTCAGGTCTCGGTGAAGAGCGTCCAGGACAACGGCGACTCCGGCAGTGCCACCGTCGAGTCGGCTTTTCCCGGGCAGCCACCGGAAAGCTCAGACCTGAAGCTGGTCAAGGAAAACGGCGACTGGAAGCTTTGCGTCTGAGGGGTCTGGACATCCGCGAGGCGCCTCAGGCGCAGTGGCCGTCTGCCGGTCGCATCGCGGCACGGAGCGGGGCCCGGCCTCCTTGGAGGCCGGGCCCCGCACCGCACATCGGGTGACTCGTGGGGTTGGCCGCTTGCCTCGCGGCATAGATCACTCGATCACGGCTGTTCTGAAACGTCGGCGGTGGGTGCGGCGGGATGCTTGATCTGTTCGTGGAGGATGTCGCCGTGGCCGGCGTGGCGCGCGAAGTCCTCCATGATGAGCAGGTAGATGAACCGCAGGTTGACCTCGCCGAGGTCGGGGTGCGTCGTGGTGTCGTCGAGGTCGAAGTCGGCGGCGATCACGCGCGAGCGCTCGCTGGCGCGCTCGAATTCGGCGATCACGTCGGCCAGGGTCTCGTTGTCGTCGACGATGAAACTGGCGTCGCCCGCCGTCGTGCCGCCGTCACATTCGCTCTTGGGCAGGCGCGCCAGGACGTGCTGGAACCAGATCCGTTCGGCGACTGCGGCGTGCTTGAGCAATCCGATCGGGGTGGTCGGCGACGCAACGAGGCGGCGGCGGGCCTCTGCTTCGGGCAGACCTCGCACCGTGTTGATCAGCTCGGCCCGGTTGCGGTCGAGCATGACCTCGAGCAAACGGCGTTCGGCGCCGGTGGTGATTCGTGGTATCGACCATGTCATTGTCGGCTCGATTCTGTTGGTGGGGACGGATCTGCGTGTTGTGCTTGTGGTTTCGGTTGCCGGTGCCCCGTTTCAGCAGGGGCCGATGACCGCATTGCGCCGTGGGAGGCGTGTGATCGACGTTCTGGTGTCCTCGTCAGCCGCGGCGTAGGCGGGTGACTGGGTGGCCAGGCGTGCGATGGCTTGTGCGCGGAAGTCGCTGAGTTCGTCGATCGTGCCGGTGGCCTCGGCGAGCCGCTCGCGGAGTGCGCGTTCGTCGGCTTTGAGTCGCAAGATCTGCGCGTCGCGGGGGCCGGGATGTCGCCGGTCTGTTGCAGCGCGCGCAGGCGTTGCCGAATTCTATCCCAAGGTGGGCGTAGAGGCGAGCACCGCAGAAGGCGGTGTGATCCCGGCTTCTCTGAACTTTGGCCGGTCCGTCCCGAAGCCGCTGGTCTGTAGCTCTCTGAAACCGAATCGATGATGCCAGAGGCATCATGGCGAGATGTTCCGGGGAGCGAGATCCGCTCCGCCTGCCACCGCAGTACTGTGACTTCGCATGACCGACACCGAGATCGAGATCACCGCAGACCTGGTTCGCGACGTGCTGCAGGAGCAGCATCCAGACCTTGCGGGGCTGGCCATCCGCGAGGTGGCGGGCGGCTGGGGCAACCAGATGTGGCGTCTCGGGGATGAGTTGGCCGTGCGCATGCAGCGCATGGACCCCACCCCGGAGCTCCAGCTCAAGGAGCGGCGGTGGCTACCCGTGCTGGCTCCGCGCCTGCCGCTCCCGGTGCCGACTCCGGTGCGGTTCGGCGAACCGTCCGAGCGCTTCCCCAAGCACTGGACCGTGATGACGTGGGTTCCCGGCGAGCCGCTGGACCGCGGCTCGATTAGCCGCGGCGCCCACGCGGCCGACACGCTGGCGGGCTTCCTCCGGGCGCTCCACGTGGAGGCGCCCGCCGAGGCGCCGATCGCCACGGACCGCGGTGCCCACCCCAGGAACTGCACGGACGGCTTCGAGAACTTCTTCCAGGCCGTTGCCCCCGACGACATCGCCGCCGACGTCCGGGCCGTCTGGGACGACGCCGTTGCGGCCCACGCGTGGGAGGGCCCGCCGGTGTGGGTGCACGGCGACCTCCATCCCGCGAACGCCGTCGTCTCGGACGGAACGCTCTCGGGCATCGTCGACTTCGGTGACATGTTCGCCGGCGACCCGGCGTGGGACCTCGCCGCCGCATGGGTGCTGCTACCCGCGGGCACGGCCGCACGGTTCTTCGACATGTACGCGCATGCGGACGAGGCGGCGATCCGGCGCGCCCGCGGGCTGGCCGCTCTGAAGAGCCTCTTCCTGATGCTCATGGGGCAGAACGGAGATCGAGGCCTTCCCGGTGGCAAGCCGAACTGGGGACCTGTGGGCCGGGCGGCACTTGATCGTGTTCTGAAGGGCGTTTGATCAGGTAGACGTAGTGCGCAGACCCCCGGATTTGTCCGTGGGGTTAGCACGTCAAGTCCGATCCTGACGTGCCCAGCGGTAACCCTGCCAAC
>NZ_JBSGJZ010000032.1:0-95401 GCF_053605825.1 Saccharopolyspora sp. NPDC003752
GCTCCCTGGTCTGTGGGTGCCCCTCCTGATGTATGTCCGATACACGGCGGAGGGGCCGTCCTCGCCAGGAAGCCTCTGAGAACCCGCGGCGGTGCGGGTGTCGTAGGTGGGTTATGCGCCTGCGGCGCATGCGACACCTCATCGACGTGCAGCTTTGCGACCCGCGGTTGCGGGCCGGGAAACTGTGGAACCCTCTCCCGTGGCGGACGTGCGGTTTCCGGCGGGGGCGTGCGGTTTCAATTGAAACTGCGCGCGAACGTCAGGCCGCGACGCGTGGCAGGGCGGGGACTGCGACCGCGGGCGCGTTGCGGGGGAGCGCCCGGTCGACGGCCACCATCGCCAGGCCGAGGAGCCAGAAGGCTCCGCCGTAGATCGCCACGTTGAGCGCCATCCCGTCGTAGCCGAGGGCGTTGACGTCCAGGAACGGGTACGGGTACCGGTCCAGCAGCGCGCCCCGGATCAGGGCGAAGGCCAGGTAGCCGAACGGGTAGGCGAGCCAGTGCAACGCGTTGGCCCAGCGGAACCGGCGGTGCTCGTCGAACAGCAGCCAGTCGACCGCCGCCGCGATCGGGGTGACCAGGTGCACCAGCTGGTTGCCCAGTTCCCAGGTGCCGGACAGCGCCGCGGTCATCTGGAACGGCTGCCCGGCCAGCACCAGGTTGTAGACCAGCCCGGTGATCGCGATGAAGAGCGTCGTGCCGCCCTTGAGCCACTTCGGCGGGTGTCCCGCTCCGCACGCCGTCGCCACCGCGGCCCAGGCGAACACGACGGCCACCACGACGTTGCTCTGGATGGTGAAGTACACCAGGGCGCCGGTGAAGCTGCCGTCCTTCGTGCTCAGGTAGATCCCGATGACGGCCGCGAGCGCCACGGCGATCCGGAAGAGCGTTGCGGCCGGCCTGCGCATGTTGTCCCACCCAGAAACGCGAAGAATCATTCAAGATTCAGATTAACGAGGCGAACCGGGCGTGCCGACGTGATCTGCGGCGCATGGGAAACGGCCCGGCCCGAAGGGGAATCGGGCCGGGCCGTTCGGGGGCGCCGGATCAGTTCTGGGAGATCAGCGAACGCAGGAAGAAGACCAGGTTGGCCGGGCGCTCGGCGAGGCGGCGCATGAAGTAGCCGTACCACTCGTCGCCGTAGGCCACGTACACCCGCAGCTTGTTGCCCTCCGCGGCGATCCGCTTCTGCTCCTCGGCCCGGATGCCGTACAGCATCTGGAACTCGTAGCTGTCCGCGCTGCGCCCGGACCGGGCGGCCAGGTCGGCGGCGATCGCGATCATCCGCGGGTCGTGGCTGGCCACCATCGGGTAGCCCCCTCCCGCCATCAGGATCTTCAGGCAGCGGACGTACGAGCGGTCCACCTCGGACTTGCCCTGGTAGGCCACCGAGGCGGGCTCGGAGTAGGCGCCCTTGCACAGCCGGACCCGAGAGCCCTCGCCCGCCAGGTCGCGGCAGTCCTGCTCGGTGCGGTGCAGGTACGCCTGCAGCACCGCGCCGACCCACGGGAAGTCCACCCGCAGGTCGCGGAGGATGCCCAGCGTCGAGTCGGTGGTGGTGTGGTCCTCCATGTCGAGGGTCACCGTGGTGCCGGCGGCGGCCGCGGCCTCGCAGATCAGCCGCGCGTTGTCCAGGGCGATCTTCTCGCCGTCGTTGGACAGGAATTGCCCGACCGCGGAGAGCTTCACCGAGACCTCGGCCCGGTCGGCCAGGCCCTCGGTGGCGAGCACCTCCAGCATCTGCTGGTAGGCGCGGACGGTGTCGGTGGCCTGCTGCGCATCGAGGGTGTCTTCGCCGAGGTGGTCGAGCGTGACGTACATGTTCTGGTCACGCAGGGCCCGGGTGGCCCGGACCGCGTCCTCCGGCGTGGTGCCGGCCACGAACCGCTCGACGACCGGCTTGGTCAGCGGGTTGGCCTCCACGAGTCGGCGCACGCCCTGGGAACGGGCGGCGGCCAGCAGGGTGCTGCGCAGCATCGTGGTCTCCTTCTTTGCAGCTGTGCTCGGGGGTTTCGGGGATCTCCTGCCTTCCGCGTTGCCTGCAGTCGAAAGTGCGTGCCGCGGTTCGCCGAACGGGGCGAAGGGTTCGGAGTGGGGAACTGCTCAGGGGTTCGGGGCGCCCTCGGCCGAGGGCGCCCCGAACGCTCAGCCCATGTGCGGGTAGGAGATACCGGTGGGGGCGTCCCAGGTTTCCTTGATCGCCCGGGGGCTGGTCCACCGCTGGATGTTCAGCAGCGAACCGGCCTTGTCGTTGGTGCCGGAGGCGCGGCTGCCGCCGAAGGGCTGGCGGGAGACGATCGACCCGGTGGGCTTGTCGTTGACGTAGAAGTTGCCGGCCGCGCCGCGCAGCTTCTGGTGCGCCAGCTCGATGGCGCTGCGGTCGGTGGCGAACACCGCGCCGGTCAGCGCGTACGGGCTGGAGGCGTCGACGACGTCGAGGATCTCGGAGTACTTGGCGTCGTCGTAGACGTGCACGGCGATGATCGGCCCGAAGTACTCGGTGGTGAACACCTCGTCGGCCGGGTCGTCGCAGACCAGCACGGTGGGCTCGACGAAGTAGCCGACCGAGTCGTCGTAGCCGCCGCCGGCGAGGACCTCGATGGAGTCGGTCCCGGCCGCGCGGTCCAGGGCCGCCTTGTGCTTGGCGAAGGCGCGGGCGTCGATGACGGCGCCGCCGAAGTAGGAGAAGTCGGTGACGTCGCCGTAGCGGACCGAGCGGGTCAGGTCGGCCAGCTCGTCGCGCAGGCCGCCTTCCCAGATCGAGCGCGGGACGTAGGCGCGGGACGCGGCCGAGCACTTCTGGCCCTGGTACTCGAACGCGCCGCGGGCGAACGCGGTCGCCAGCGGGACCGGGTTGGCCGAGGGGTGCACGACGATGAAGTCCTTGCCGCCGGTCTCGCCGACGATGCGCGGGTAGCTGCCGTAGCTGTCGAGGTTGTCGCCGATGGTGCGCCACAGCTTCTTGAAGGTGGCGGTGGAGCCGGTGAAGTGCAGACCGGCGAAGCCCGGGTCGGTCAGCGCGACCTCGCTGATGGCCTGGCCGTCACCGGTGACGAGGTTGATCACGCCCGCCGGGAGCCCGGCGGCCTCGAACAGCCGCATGGTGAAGTGCGCGGCGAACTGCTGCGAGGGGGTCGGCTTCCACACCACGGTGTTGCCCATCAGCGCGGGCGCGGTGGGAAGGTTGCCGGCGATGGCGGTGAAGTTGAACGGCGTGATCGCGGTGACGAAGCCGTCCAGCGGGCGGTAGTCCATGCGGTTCCACTCGCCGGGAACCGAGCGCGGCTGCTCGGCGATGATCTGCCGCGCGTAGTGCACGTTGAACCGCAGGAAGTCGATGAACTCGCAGGCGGCGTCGATCTCGGCCTGCTGCACCGACTTGGACTGGCCGAGGATGGTGGCGGCGTTGATGGTGTCGCGCCACGGGCCGGCGAGCAGGTCGGCGGCGCGCAGGAGCACGGCGGCGCGCTCGTCGAACGACGTCGCGGCCCACGCGGGGGCGGCGTCCTTGGCGGCCTGCACGGCGTCGGCGACGTCCTGGGTGGTGGCCTGCGCGGCGGTGCCCAGCACGTGCTGGTGGTCGTGCGGCTGGACCACGTCGAACTTGTCACCGCCGCCGAGGCGCTGCACGCCACCGATGGTCTGGGTGAGTTCGATGCGCTCGGACTCCAGCTCCGCGACCCGCTTCTGCAACGACTCCCGCTCCGGCGAGCCGGGCGCGTAGCCCTTGACCGGCTCGTTGTAGGGCACCGGGACCGAAGTGATGGCGTCCATGGCCAATTTCGCCTCCTTGCGAGAGTCGCTGTCTGGGACAAGGGTCCTGTTACTTGGGAGATTAAGGTTTCGTTAGCGCCCCGGGCTTGTCCATTCGGCTATCGTTGTCAATATCGGATTGTCCGCTTGAACAAGTGGGGTTCCTGGTTTGCACGAGGTCGAAAACGCCCCGGCAGTGGACGCGGTTGGCGTCGCCGTCGTGGGGGTGCCATTGCGCCAACTCCTGATCGCGGTGGGCGAGCCACTGGTCGACGTGCTCGCGGCGCCGCGCGGCTTCGAGGTCGAGGTGCGCGACGTCGTCATTGTCGACCCGGAGGAGGAGTCCGGCAGCGGGCGCAACGGCGACTTCGTGCTGGTCATCGGCGCGCGAGGCCGGGCGGCCGCCCGGCTGGTGCGCGCGGCGGCGCGCGACGGCGCGGCGGCCGTGGCGGTGAAGGTCGACTCCGAATCCGACGCGCGAGCGCTGCGGGACACCGCGATCGATTGCCGGATCGCGCTGCTGGGCGTGCGGCCCGAGGTCCGCTGGGAGCGGTTGGAGTCCTTCGCGCGCTCGGCCGTCGACAACGCCCGCCTGACCACCGACGCGGACCTGGGCGAGGCGCTGGGCGACCTGTTCTCGCTGGCCCAGACGGTGGCGGCGATGACCGACGGCATCGTCGCGATCGAGGACACCGCGAGCCGGGTGCTCGCCTACTCGCGCTCGGACGACGAGGTCGACGAGCTGCGCAGGCTGTCGATCCTGGGCAGGCAGGGACCGGAGTCGTACCTGGCGATGCTCCGGGAGTGGGGCGTCTACCAGCGGCTGCGCGCCGGCGAGGACGTCGTGCGCATCGACGAGCGACCCGACCTGGGCATCCGCCGCCGGATGGCGGTCGGCATCCACGCGGGCACCCAGCCGCTGGGCACGATCTGGGTGCAGGAGGGCAAGCGGCCCCTGTCGGAGCACTCCGAGCGGGCGCTGCTGGGCGCGGCGCGGGTGGCGGCGCTGCAGCTGATCCGGCAGCGCACCGAGGCCACCGCCGGGCCGCGGTTCCGGGAGAACCTGCTGACCGGGTTGCTCGACGGCCTCATCGACGCCCAGTCGGTGGCCGACAACATCGGCGCCGACCCGGCAAAGCCCGCGGTGGTCGTGGTGTTCACGCTGCGCCCACCGGACGCCAGCGCGGACCGCTCCGAACTGGAGCTGCAGCGCGCCGAGATGACCAGCCTGATCTCGGTGCACGCCTCGGCGTACCGCCGCAGTGCGCTGGTCACCACCATCGGCTCGCGGGTGTACGTGCTGCTGCCGGACCTGCCGGAACGCTCGGCGGTGGCGTCGGCGCTGAGCCTGACGCGGGAGATCGTGGCGGCGGCCAAGCAGCACCTGCGGGCGCGGGTGCAGGTGGGCGTGGGCTCGGCGGCGCGGACGCTGGACGAGGTGGCGGAGTCGCGCACCGAGGCGGACCGCATCCTCGACGCGATGACCCACGACCTGCGCGCGGAGATCGCGACGATCTCGGACGTCCGGGCGCAGGTGGTGATCAGCGAGATCCTGACGGTGCTGCAGGGCAACGAGCGCTTCCGCGACTCCCGCCTGGCGGCGCTGCACGAGCACGACGCGGAGCACGGCACCGATCTGGCCCGCTCGCTGCTGGCGTACCTGGAGGCGTTCGGCGACGTCCGGGGGGCCAGCGACGGCCTGCACGTGCACCCGAACACGCTGCGCTACCGGGTCCGCCGGGCCGGCGAGATCACGGGCATCGACCTCACCAACCCGACGGAACGCCTGAGCGCCCACCTCCAGCTGCTGCTGTCCCGCCGGGCCGCCCGCCGCTGACCGCTATTCGGTGGCGTCCCTGCGGGTGGTCGCCACCAGCGCGGCGAAGCCGTCGTGGGGCTCCGGGGCATCGCCGTCGCCGGGCCACCAGTCGTACGCGGGGGACGGATCCATGGGTGGAACTCCTTCGGCGGTACGTGCGGGCCAGTCTCCCGGAACCCCGAGGCGCTCCGGGCGGATTCGCCCCTTCAGGCCCGGCATCGTGCCCACCCGTTCCCGGCGAGTCTCCCTCCACATAGGACCAGGAGATGCCGGAGGTGTTTTCAGATCTGTTCCCCGAGCACGACCACGGACCTGAATCCCGCGGCGTTCACGACATGCCTTCCGCTGCGAAGGCTTCGAGCACCATTTCGGCGAGTTCCGCGATCTCCGGGACTTCGTCGCCGCTGAGGTCGCGGGCCAGGTCGAGGCATTCCGGCCATTCGGCGTGGACGATCGCGTGGAGGGTGGCGTACCGGACGATCGGCGTCCCGTCCTGGGATCCCCGGGCGAACAGCGCCCTGACCTTCTCCGCCGCGGACAGCGGGGCGCTCAATCCCAGGCGGAGCATCGCGCGCACCTGCTCGTCGGGAAGCCCGCTGTCGAAGCTCCGGTCGGCGATCCGGTTCAGCTCGGCGGGGCTCCAGACGTTGATCTTTCCGTCTTCGATGGACTTCCGCACCTGGTCGACGTGTGCCCGGTCCTCGCCGTGCACGACGAGGTACCGCAGCTGGCCGGACTGGTCGACGCCGGTGTCGTCCACGATGTAGTGCACCGATGTCGCGGCGTCGGCCTGCCACTTCGTCTCGCGGTTTATGAGCTGCTCGGGATTCCGTTCGAGCGATCCGACGAGTTCCCAGCCGACCACTTCGGCGAACCGGTGCACCAGCTGTTCCGGTTCGCTCTTCTTCAGCAGGAGGCGGCGGCTTCGAACATCTCCAGCGGTCATGCGGCGCTCCACGGAAGGCTGCGAAAGATCAGTTCGTGATTGATGATTCCGATTCTCATCAGAAGAAGCACTCACGAGTGCGTCAACGGCGAGCGTCGAAGCGCTCTTGCAAGGGCGCGTAGTCGTGGTGCGGGAAGAGCTCGGGGAAGAAGCGCAGCATCGACCGCAGGCTGCTCGCCGTGTGGTGGAAGTCGTCGCCAGCCAGGTCCGCGTCGGTGAACAGGTACTGCCAGCCGAAGGTGCCCTTCGTCAGCGCCAGCGCCGCCAGATATCCCAGATAATCCAGGTCCATCTGCAGGGCGCCGACCCGGGCATCCCACACCCAGATCTCCAGCGGAGTGCGGTTCGGCTCGATGCGGACCGAGGTGATCACTCCGGTGCCCGCGCGCGGGTGGCCGTCGATCTCGCGGAACTGCGCGAGGAACTCCCGCTCGTCGTCCGGTGTTCCCTCCCAGGCGAGCGGCGGAGCGGACTCGAAGATCGCGCTGTGGAACTGCGGCAACCGGAACTCCCCGCCCAGGCTCGCGAATTCCTCGGCCCCGCGCCAATGCCCGGCGATCCGCCTGAACCTCGGGGCGGATTCGGCGATCGCGGGATCGACCACGACGTCCCTCAGCTCCGGCAGGAGAGCGCACACCTCCATCGCTTCGGCGGCGAGTTCCGCCGCCGACATGCCGTTCTCGCCGACGGCATCGGGCTCCACCACCAAGGTTTCCCGATGGACGGTGATCGCGGGACAGTCCCGGAGCTCGGACAACGTTCGCGCCAGGATCTTCTCGTACTCGGTGGGGTTCTCGATGGTAGTGCCGTCGGCGAGCTGCACGCGTTGCTCCTCTTCCCGAAGTGCTCCGCCGGAGAGTACTGAACTCCTCCCATTCGCGAAGCATCTTGCGCAGAGGACCCGTGCGCTCAGGTCGAATCCTCCGACCCCGCGGAGACCGCGGACGAGCTCGGCAATGCCGCCGGGATGTCGGCGCGCTCGGGGCGTTTCCCGATTTGCTCCAGCGGAACTTCCAGCGCATTGCCGAGTTGTTCCCGCTTTCCTGCGGGTGGGAGATCGAGACCGCCGATCAGCGCCGTGAGTGCTTTGGGGCGCTGTGGCACCCCAAAGCACTCACGGGACCTGGCCGGCGTCAGAGCTTGCGGAGGCGGACCCGGTTGATCGAGTGGTCGATGTCCTTGCGCAGCACCAGGGTCGCGCGGGGACGGGTCGGGAGGATGTTCTCCACGAGGTTCGGCTCGTTGATCGTGCGCCACAGGTGCTCGGCCTCGGCGCGGGCCTCCTCGTCGGAGAGCTCCGAGAAGTGGTGGAAGTGCGAGTCCGGGTTCGCGAACGCCGTGCTGCGCAGCGCCAGGAAGCGATCGGTGTACCAGCGGGCGATGTGGTCGGTGTGCGCGTCGACGTAGATCGAGAAGTCGAACAGGTCCGACACCGCCAGGCTCGGGCCCGGCTGCAGCACGTTCAGGCCCTCGATGATCAGGATGTCCGGCTTGCGGACCACGTTCCGCTCGCCGGGCAGGATGTCGTAGGCGACGTGCGAGTAGACCGGCGCGGTGACCTCCGGCGCGCCGGACTTCACCTCGGTGACGAAGCGCAGCAGCGCCCGCCGGTCGTAGCTCTCCGGGAAGCCCTTGCGGTGCATCAGGCCGCGGCGCACCAGTTCGGCCTTCGGGTGCAGGAAGCCGTCGGTGGTGACCAGGTCGACCCGCGGGTGGTCGGGCCAGCGCGCCAGCAGCGTGCGCAGGATCCGCGCGGTGGTCGACTTGCCGACCGCGACGCTGCCCGCGATGCCGATCACGAACGGCACCTTCGTGCCGTTCGTCTCCTCGCCCAGGAACGTCGTGGTGGTCTCGTGCAGCCGCTGGCGGGCCGCCACCTGGAGGCTGATCAGCCGCGACAGCGGCAGGTAGACGTCGGCGACCTCGGCGAGGTCGACCGGCTCGCCGAGCCCGCGCAGGGCGACGAGCTCGTCCTCGGACAGCGGTAGGGGCAGGGAATCGCGCAGCTCCCGCCACTGCGCTCGGTGCAGCTCGACATACGGGCTCAGTTCGCGAACGCGCGTCACAAGCACCCCTCGGCATTGAGGCCCGGCAGGAACTCCAACGCCCCCGGGAACTTCCGGCGACGCCCGGGAAAACCCTAGGACGCCGGAGCCCCGCCGCGCTGTGATCCAGTGCACGCTGAGACACAGCGAACACCCTTGATCGATCGCGACTCATTCCGCTTCGCGGACAAGAACTTCCATTTCCGCAATTTCAATGGAAATCGGACCTTCGATTTCCATTGAAATTGCGCCGGAACGCCGGAACGCCGGAACCCCGGAACGCCGGAACGCCGGAACGCC
Organism: Saccharopolyspora sp. NPDC003752; assembly: GCF_053605825.1. Taxonomy (NCBI): domain Bacteria; kingdom Bacillati; phylum Actinomycetota; class Actinomycetes; order Pseudonocardiales; family Pseudonocardiaceae; genus Saccharopolyspora; species Saccharopolyspora sp. NPDC003752. The sequence continues at coordinate 8,863 of NZ_JBSGJZ010000032.1, forward strand.
GGACGACGCGGGGGAGGGGCGTCATCCGGCGTTCCGGGTTCCGGTCGTGGACCGGGGTCAGCAGGTCACTTCGGCGGCTCGGTCGTGGTGGCCTCGTTCAGCTTCGACTTGCGGTAGCCGTAGGCGAAGTAGATCGCCAGGCCGATGACGAACCAGAGGGCGAACCGCAGCCAGGTCACCGGGTCGAGGAACGTGACCAGCCAGATCGAGAACACGATGCCGATGATCGGCACGATCGGCATGCCCGGGCACTTGAAGCCGCGCGGCAGGTCCGGCCGCTTGTAGCGGAGCACGATCACGGCGGCGCACACGATCACGAACGCGAGCAGGATGCCGATGTTGGTCAGCTCCGCGGCCTCGCCGATCGGCAGCAGGCCGGCGATCCCGGCCGAGGCGATGCCGATGAGCCAGGTGAAGCGGCTCGGCACCTGCTTCACCGGGTGGGTCTTGGAGAACCACTTCGGCAGCAGGCCGTCCCGGCTCATCGCGAAGCCCACGCGGGTCACGCCGAGCATGAAGGTGAACAGCACGGTGAGGATGCCCAGGATGGCGCCGACCGCGATGATCGCGCCGAGCACCGGCAGGCCGACGTCGGCGAAGGCGGTGGCGAACGCGCTCTCGCTGCTGATCTGCTGGTACGGGACCATGCCGGTGAGCACCAGGCAGGCCAGCACGTAGAGCACCATCGAGATGGCCAGCGAGTACATGATCGCCTTCGGCATGTGCCGCTGCGCGTCCTTGGACTCCTCGGCCGCCGTGCTCATCGCGTCGTAGCCGAACACCGCGAAGAACACCGTCGCCGCACCGGCGAACGCGCCGCTGATGCCGAACGGGAAGAACGGGTTGTAGTTGCCGGCGTTGATGTGGAAGGCGCCGACGACGATCACGACCAGCACCACGGCGACCTTCAGGTACACCAGCAGCGTCTCGAAGCGCGCCGCGCTCTTCATGCCCTGGTTGAGGATGAAGGCGATCAGCAGGCACAGCAGCGCCGCGAACAGGTTGATCTTGTAGCTGCCCGCCGGTACGCCGGCCTCCTCGGTGCCCGGCGCGCCCATCATCCACAGCGGTAGATCGATGTTCAGGAAGCCGAGCAGTTCGTTGAAGTACCCGGAGATGCCGATGGCGACCACCGCGACGATCGCGGTGTACTCCAGCAGCAGGTCCCAGCCGATCAGCCACCCGACGACCTCGCCGAGCACCGCGTAGCCGTAGGTGTAGGCCGAACCGGCCTTGGGGATCATGCCCGCGAACTCGGCGTAGGAGAACGCCGCGGCCGCGCTGGCGATGCCCGCGATCAGGAACGAGATCAGCACCGCCGGCCCGGCCTTCTCGTTGGCCACGGCGCCGGCCAGGGAGAAGATGCCGGCGCCGATGATGCCGCCGACGCCGATCGCGGTGAGCTGCCACAGGCCCAGCGTTCGCTTGAGCCCGGTGTCGCCGCCGTCCTCGACGATCGAGTCGATCGGCTTGCGGCGGAATATCCCCCGCCCGGGGTGGAGACTTGGTGTGGTCACGGCTTCTCCCGATGCATTTGTTCTCGCGAAACGGTACGTACATGGCGTGATCCGGCCCGGTGGACGTCCCGCGCAACGTCGTCCGTGTCCTGCATCACCAATGGGTTTGCACGTTGCGGCGAAACCTACGCGTCGACGATGCGCAATCTGATTGTGGGGTCGGATGAGAGTTTGCTGGGCCGTTTGGCCGACCGGACAAATTGGCCGGTGGGAGGTCGACGCCTGCCTCACAGCCGGGCTCTATCGGTAGCGACCCGTGACCCGCGGGCATCGCGATCGTTAGTGTTCACGCCGGAGTCCACCCGAGGCCAGCCCCGCGGCGGAAATGAGAGTTGTGATGTCCAGTTACCGAACCGTCGTCGTCGGGACCGACGGCTCGGCGCCCTCGTTGCGCGCGGTGGCCCGCGCCGCCGGGGTCGCCGGCGAATCGACGGCCCGGCTGGTGATCGTCTGCGCCTACTACCCGAGCAGCGCGCGGGAGGTGGAGGAGGCGAAGGACGCGCTCGGCGACGAGGCGTTCCAGGTGATCGGTTCGGCTCCGGCCGAGGACACCCTGCGCGAGGCGGCGGACGTCGCCCGCTCGGCGGGCGCGGCGGCGGTCGAGACGTTCGCCTCGGTCGGGGCGCCGGTGTCGGTGCTGCTGGCCGCCGCCGAGAAGGAGGTCGCCGACCTGTTGGTGGTGGGCAGCCGCGGGCTGAACACGTTGAAGGGGCGCATCCTCGGCTCGGTGCCGTCCGAGGTGTGCCGCCGGGCCGATTGCGATGTGCTCGTTGTCCGAACCGCGCGGTAAGCCGTCGATGCGCGGTCACGAGGTCGAGGAGACCATCCTCGGCGGGCCCGCGCGCTACACCAAGGACGAGGTCGCCGCGGCGGCCGGGGTGCCCGTGAGCCGCGCCGAGCAGCTGTGGCAGGCGATGGGCTTCGCGCACGTCGAAGACGACGCCGTGGTGTTCACCGACGCCGACGTCGCCGCGCTGCGCTCGCTGGTCGAGCTGGTCTCGGCGGAGGTGATCCCGCCGGAGCTGGAGTCGGCGGTGGCGCGGTCGCTGGCCCAGACCATGTCCCGGCTGGCGGAGTGGCAGGTCGGGATCTTCAAGTCGCTGCTGGGCGAGCAGTTCGCGCTGGACGTGTCGACCACCGCGCAGGTCGCCGACGTGATCCTGCCGGTGATGGAGCGGATGCAGGACTACGTGTGGCGGCGGCACCTGGCGGCCACCGCGGCGCGGGAGCTCGCTGAACGCGATCCCGGCGCCGACGAGCGGGTGCAGGTGATCGGCTTCGCCGACATCGTCGGCTACACCCGGTTGATCCGGGACTTCACCGAGCTGGAGCTGGCCCGGCTGATCGACGGCTTCGAGTCGCTGGCCGGCGGCGTGGTCGCCGAGAACTACGGCCGGGTGGTCAAGACGGTCGGCGACGAGGTGCTGTTCGTGACCGACAACGCGGCGGAGGCCGCCGAGATCGCGCTGACGCTGAACGAGGAGATCGCCAAGACCGACCTGCTGCCGCCGCTGCGGATCGGGCTCGCGATGGGCCCGGTGCTCGCGCGCTTCGGCGACGTCTACGGGTCGACGGTGAACATCGCGAGCCGGCTCACCTCGGTCGCCCGCCCCGCTTCGGTGCTGGTGGACCGGGAGGTGGCGGCAGCCCTGCGGGGGCGTGCCGAATACCGGCTGATCTCGGTGGGGCCGACGAAGGTGCAGAGCTTCCGCGGCCTGCGGGCCTGGGCGCTGCGCCGATCGGAGTGACGGCCACACGAACGGGTGCATTCTGTGTGACCTAAATCCCGTTTCACTTGCATGCGACAAGCAAGCATGCTTGGTATGAGGCCGGTCGGCGTTGATCACCTGGCCTTTTGCGATCTCCGCTGGTCGGCGGTCTCGTTCCGGCCGGGTTGATTTGGCCTCTTTGTCCGCGTTTCGGTCGTGTTCGCGCCGCGTAAAGCGGGATGCCCGCGGGCTTGACCGGCAATAGAGTCGGGATATGGCCGATCGGGGAACAGTCGCGGCAGGAAGCCATTCCGACGAAGTATCCGCTCTGGTGGCGCGGTACGGCCGGTTGCCGGCCGGCGCGCCGGTGCGCCTGGCCAAGCCGACCTCGAACCTGTTCCGCTTCCGCGCGCCGTCGCAGGGGGCGGGGCTGGACGTCGGGCGGTTCAACCGGGTGCTGGAAGTGGATTCCGCCGGGCGCACCGCGCAGGTGCAGGGCATGGCGACCTACGAGAGCATCGTCGACGCGCTGCTGCCGTCCGGGCACATGCCGTTCGTGGTGCCCCAGCTCAAGACGATCACGCTGGGTGGCGCGGTCGCCGGGCTGGGCATCGAGTCCACCTCCTTCCGCAACGGCCTCCCGCACGAATCCGTGCGGGAGATGGAGATCCTCACGGGTTCCGGCGAGGTCGTCCGGGCCCGCCCGGACAACGAGCACGCCGACCTGTTCCGCGGATTCCCCAATTCCTACGGCACGCTCGGCTACGCGCTGCGGCTGGAGATCGAGCTGGAGCAGGTCGAGCCGTACGTCCGGCTGCGGCACGTGCGCTTCGGCTCCGCGCAGGAGTGCGCCGCCGCGATCGCCGAGATCTGCCGCGACCGCAGCTACGACGGGGAGTCCGTCGACTTCCTCGACGGCACCGTGTTCGGCGCCCGCGAGCAGTACCTGACGCTCGGGTCCTATGTGGACAAGGCGCCGTTCGCCAGCGACTACACCGGCCAGCAGATCTACTACCGGTCCATCCAGCAGCGGCAGGTCGACTACCTGGGCATCCGCGATTACCTGTGGCGCTGGGACACCGACTGGTTCTGGTGCTCCCGCGCGCTCGGCGCGCAGCACCCGCTCGTCCGCCGGTTCTGGCCGCGGCAGTACCGCCGCTCCGACGTGTACCGCCGGATCGTGGCCTGGGACCGCCGCCACGCGGTCACCGACCGGATCGCGACGCTGCAGGGCAAGGGGCTCAACGAGCCGGTGATCCAGGACGTGGAGATCCCGGTCGAGCGGCTGCCGGAGTTCCTGGAGTTCTTCCACCGCGACATCGGAATCGCCCCCGTGTGGTTGTGCCCGGTGCAGCTGCGCGATGGCAAGGGCTGGCCGCTGTACCCGATGGATCCCGATGCGCTGTACGTCAACGTCGGCTTCTGGGCCACGGTGCCGCTGCGGCGCGGCGAGGCGCCGGGCCGGTTCAACCGGGCCATCGAGCGCGCGGTGACCGAGCTCGACGGGCACAAGTCGCTGTACTCCGACTCCTACTTCGAGGAAGCGGAGTTCTGGCAGCTCTACAACCGCCCCGCCTACCAGCGGCTGAAGGAGCGCTACGACCCGCAGGGCCGGCTCCCCGGCCTCTACGAGAAATGCGTGGGGAAAAAGTGAGCAGGAAGGAGATCCGCTGATGGGCTGGGCAGAGGTGTTCGCGCGCATCCTCGGAAGCGACCTCTCGGTGGAGATCCGCGCGTTCGACGGCAGCCGCGCCGGACGACCCGGGGCGGACGTGTGCGTGGAAATCCGTTCACCGCTGGCGCTTTCGCATCTCGCCGCCGCGCCGGGCGAGCTCGGCCTGGCGCGCGCCTACGTCACCGGGGCGATCGAGGTGCATGGCGACATGTACACCGCGCTGGCGGCGTTCCCGTCCGTCGCGCTCAACGACATCCCGCCGAGCCTGCGCCGCGAGCTGGCGGTGAAGCTCGTCGGATACCGGCTGTGGTGGCCGGTGCGCCCGCCGGCGGTCGAGCACCGCCCGCGCGGCTGGCGGCACTCGAAGCGCCGCGACAGCACGTCGATCGCGTACCACTACGACGTGTCCAACCGGTTCTACGAATGGGTGCTGGGCCCGTCGATGGCCTACACCTGCGCCGTCTACCCCGAGCAGACGTCCACTTTGGAGGAAGCGCAGTTCACCAAGCACGACCTGGTGGCGCGCAAGCTCGGCCTGCAGGAGGGCATGCGGCTGCTGGACGTCGGCTGCGGCTGGGGCGGCATGGTGATGCACGCGGCCGAGCACTACGGCGTGCGCGCGCTCGGCGTGACGCTGTCGCGGCAGCAGGCGCAGTGGGCGCAGAAGGCCATCGCCGAACGCGGCCTGGCGGACCTCGCCGAGGTGCGCTACCTGGACTACCGCGACGTCGCCGAGACCGGCTTCGACGCGGTCAGCTCGATCGGGCTCACGGAGCACATCGGCCTGGCGCAGCTGCCGGGCTACTTCTCGCTGCTGGCGAGCAAGCTGCGTCCCGGCGGGCGGCTGCTCAACCACTGCATCACCCGGCCGGACGGCAGCCACGGCTCGCGGCCGGGGAAGTTCATCGGTCGCTACGTGTTCCCCGACGGCGAGCTGGAGCCGGTGGGCACGCTGGTCTCGGCGATGAACGACAACGGCTTCGAGGTGCGCCACGAGGAGAACCTCCGGGAGCACTACGCGCTGACACTGGCCGGCTGGTGCAAGAACCTGGAGGAGCACTGGGGCGAGGCGGTCGCGGAGGCCGGACTCGACCGGGCACGCGTGTGGCGGCTCTACATGGCCGCCTGCCGGCTGGGCTTCGAGCGCAACATCGTCCAGCTCCACCAGGTCCTCGGCGTCCGTCTGGACGACACCGACGCCCACTACCCCCTCCGCCCGGCCTGGTAAGCATCGTTTCTACTGGTCAGGGCCCATGTGTGCGTTGTGCTGCTACGGCGGCGCAAAGTACGCACGGGCCCTGAACCGCGTTCCGGGCGATGAGTTCTGCCGCGGTCGCCGGTCTACCCGTCCGCAGCCGGCATGGTGGCGGCGGGACGGGAGACGGGCATGTACGAGATCAAGCAGAAGATCATCACCAACCTCTGGTTCGACACCCAGGCCGAGGAAGCCGCGCAGCACTACGCCGGCATCTTCGACGACTCGCGCATCGTGCGCGTCCAGCGCTACGGCGACGCGGGGCCGGGCGAGCCGGGAACGGTCATGACCGTGCTGTTCGAGCTGGCCGGGCAGCAGTTCGTGGGCATCAACGGCGGCCCGGAGTTCAAGTTCACCGAGGCGATCTCGTTGGAGGTCCTGTGCGACTCGCAGGACGAGGTGGACCGGCTGTGGCAGCGGCTCGGCGAGGGCGGCGAGCCCGGCCCCTGCGGCTGGCTGAAGGACAAGTACGGCCTGTCCTGGCAGATCGTCCCGCGCCGCCTGTACGAACTGATCGCCGACCAGGACGAGACCAAGGCACGGCGCGCGATGAAGGCGATGCTGAGCATGGGCAAGCTCGACATCGCGGCCCTGGAAGCCGCCGCCGAGGGCTGACCTCGCCGATCCGCGCATTCCTCCCCCGGAATGGTGTTCGCTGCTGGCAAACTGCCGGTGGCCGACACGAGGTGGGGGATGAGCGAGATTTCCGGGGAAATGCGCGATCTCAGCGACATCGATCTGCTCCGGCGCCGCTGCGAGTTCGACGCGGCGCAGCAGGCCGCCGACGCGGCTCTCGCCTTGGCGGACAGCGCCGAACTGCGCATCCTGCGGGGCCGGGTGGCGCTGGACCGGATCGCCGTCGGAACGGCGTTGATCGAGTTCGAGCGGGCGCTCGAACTCGACCCGGATTCCGAACGCGCGCACGCCTGGCGCGTCGCCGCGTTGGCACGCGACTACCGCTACGACCAGGCGCTGGAATTCGCCGAATCCGGGATCGAGCGCTTCCCGGACGGCGTGGTCGTCCGCGTTGCGCTCGGGCGCCTGCTCGTGGCGATGGAGCGCCCGGACGACGCGATGCGGCACCTGGAGAAGGCACTCGCGATCGCCCCGGATGACGTCAACGCCATCGAATGGCGATGCCTGGCATTGCACGCGGCCGGCGAACTCGACGCCGCCGTGGCGGCGATGCGCGAAGCGCTGCGACGGCTCCCCGACGAGGCGGATCTCCTGGATTCGCTGGCTTACCTGGAGATCGAGCAGCTCAGCTACGAGTCGGGGTTGCGCACCCTGGATCGCGCGCTCGAAGCGGACCCGTGGCACGCGCTCGCGCACGAGCGCAAGATCTCGCACCTGAGGGTGCTGACCAGGTTCGATGCGGCCGAACAAGCGGCCGCCGAAGCGCTGGACCGGCTTCCGCGCTCGCCGGACCTGCTGATCGAGCACGCCCTGGTCGCAAGCCGGCGAGGCCAGGACGAACTGGCCGTCGAGCGCATCGAGCGGGCCGTCGCGGTCGCCGCGGGCAACCCGCTCGTCGCGGACTGGCACGCGACGTTCCTCCGGGACGCGAAGCGGACCGAAGACGCCGAAACCGTGCTCGACGCGGCCATGGCCGTGAACCCGGAATCGCCCCGGCTGCTCCTGGAACTCGCGTGGCTGCGCACCTCCCAGGGGCGGCACGACGAGGCGGTCGAGTTGGCGCGGACCGCGGTGCGGATCGATCCGTACCGGAGGTACGCCCGCACCGTGGAGATCGGCGTGCTGCGCGGCGCGGGCCGGCTGGAGGACGCCGAGAAGGCGGCCCGGTCCGCACTGCGGCAGTTCCGCTCCGGCGAAGACATCCGGCTCGATCTGGTCAACGTGCTCGGTTCGCAGGGCCGGAACGAGGAGGCGTTGCAGGAGTGCCTCCACTTCCTGGACGACTGCCCGTACGACCTCGATCTGATCTTCGCCAGGTGCAACCTGCTCGACCGGCTGCGCCGCCACGACGAAGAGCTGGCCGCGGCGCAGGACGCGCAGCGCCGGTTCCCCGACGTACCGGCACTGCGCTACCTGGTAAGCCGGATCCACCGGTCCCGGGCGGACTACGACACCGCGCTCCAGTGGGTGGAGCGCACTCTCGACGTGGCGCCCGCCCATGTCGACGCACTGGAATCCAGGGCGTTGATCCTCCGCCTGATCAGGCGGTTCGACCAAGCCGAAGCGGCCGCCCGGGCGGGCTTGCGCAAGGTGCCGACCGCCCCCGAACTGCACGAAGAACTGTCCCTGGCCTTGTCCTGCCAGGGCCGGTACGAGGACGCGGTCGCCGCGCTGGAGGACGGTCTCAAGGCATGCGGTGAGACGTGGTACCTGTGCGAGGCACTGATCGCTGAGCACACCCGGCAGGGTCGTCACGAGGAGGCCCTCCAGACCGCCGAGCGCGCCTTGCGGCTGGATCCCGGGAACGTGTCGGCCCTGTTGGAGCGCTTCGACGCACTGGTGGAGCTGCGCCGGTTCGACGAGGTCGACGCCCTCGCCGCCCGGCTGGCCGCGGAGTTCGGCGAGGACGAGGACGTCATCCGGAAACTCGGTTGGCGGGAGTTGCTCCTCGGCCGTGTCGATGCGGCGATCGAGTTCTTCCGCCGCAACCGTGACGGCGACAGCCCGATGGTCGCCGTGCAGGACCAGGTCAAGGCGCTGCGCATCGCCGATCGTTACGACGAGGCCGCCGCGTTGCTGCGCGAGGAGTTGGCGCAGGATCCGGATTCCCGGTTCCTCCTGCTGGAACTGAGCCGGACGTTCCGCCAGGCCGGCCGGTTCGAGGACGCCCTTCAGCTGGCACGCCGGGCGCAGCGGGTGGAGCCGCACTCCCGGGTCGCGGTGTGGGACGAGATCATCGCCCTGCAGCGGATGCGCCTGGCCGCGGAGGCCGAAGCGGCCACGCTGGCCGCGATCGAGCGATTCCCCCACGACCTGGACTTCCCGCGGCTGCTGAGCGAGATCTACGCCGACACCAACCGTCCGGAGCAGGCGCTGTCCTGTTTGGACAAGATCCTGGCGGTCAGCCCGTACGGTTCGGACGTCGTCGTGCTGAAGGCCGGTGTGCTGCGCAAGCAGCGCAGGTATCGCGAAGCGGAGCGCGTCGTCCTCGACTACCTGCGGCGATATCCGCGTGACCGGTCGTTGCTCGTCGAGCTGGGCTGGATCCAGCTCGCGCAACGGCGGTTCACCGAGGCGGAGAAGCATTTCTCCGGGCTGCTCGGCGACGCGTTCAGGCCAGGCGAGCGGATCAACTCGCTCCTGGGCTTGGGCTGGGTGTCGTTGCACGGCAACGACACCCAGAAGGCGCAACGGCATTTCCGGGCGGCGCTGGAGATCGACCCGCGCGACGACGAGATCAGGCTTTCGCTGGCCGCCGCCCTGCTGCGCGAGGTGGGAACAGCGCAGCACGACGAGGTGGAACGGTTGTGCCTCGGCGTTCTGGAAGACGACCCGTGCGACGACGAGGCGCATGCGCTGCTGGGCGTGCTGAACTTCCGGCGCGGCAACCACGCCGCCGCCGAACACCACCTGCGCACCGCCGTCGAACTCGTCCCCGGCGGCGGTCCCATCGTCGACCTGGCCGCGCTGTACAGCCAGCTCGGGCGTTTCGACGAGGCGGAGAAGCTGCTGGACCAGGCCGTCGAGCGGGACTGGTACGACGTGCAGGCGCACATCGAGCTGGGCAACGTCTACCTCCAGCGAGACGTCGACGGGGGAGAGCCGGGCGAATGGGCCGGGCAGGCGGCGCAGCAGTTCCGCCAGGCGACGGTCCTGGCTCCGGGCAACGGAACCGCCGCGATCGGGCTGACTCGCTCGGTGGTGCGGTCCTCCGGTGACCTGGTGAGCGCGGAGGAGCCGCTGCGCTACGCGCTCGACCGGTCGGACTGCGACCTGCCGAAATGGCGCCTGCAGGTCGAGCTGGCCCGGCTGCTGGTGCAGCGCGGCGACGCGACCGGCAGCGAGGACCTCTACCTGGAGGCGCTGGCGGTCGCCCGGGAGGCGATCGGTTCGGCTTCGGACCAGGCCGAACCGCACTTCGTGGCGGGTGTTGCCGCGTACAAGATCGGGGAGAGCGGCGACGTGCAGCTCTCGTCGCTGCACTTCCGCCGGGCGATGCGCTACCTGCGCCGGGTGGAGAAGTTCGACAGCCGGAACTCCGAGGCGCACCGGGTCCGGGTGCTCGCGCAGCAGCGCATCCGGCGGGCCCGCTCCAGCGTGGTCGGCAGCACCGCGCTGATCACCGTGTCGCTGGTCATGCTGGCCATGCTATGGAGCGCGTTCTTCCTGCGGTACCAGGTGCCGACCGTACTGCTCGGCACCTTGACGCCGGTGCTCGTCGCGATGGTGGCGATCGGTTTCCTGCTGCCGCTGCTGGTCCGGCTGAAGCTGCCCGGCGGCCTGGAGGCCGATCTTTCCGCGAGCCTGCACCAGGTTTCCTCCGGTCCGACCGGCGAGGTCACCCTCGGCTCCGGGCGCTACGGGGGCCGGCCCAACGAACAGGCGCGGTCCCGTCCGGCATCGCTGAGCGAAGGCCCGCGCGGCGAACTCTCCGGCCGCAGCTGACTACTCCAGGTCCTCCAGGGTCAGGGGCGGGACGAAGTCGCCGATGCGGTTGCGGATCCAGAACGCGCCCGTTTCGCGGCGCTCGGCACGGGTCGCGAAGCGGTAGCGGTAGAACTGGGCCCGGACCAGCCGCGGCGGCGAATCCGGGAACGGGTTGTTCCGCAGCAGCCGGAGCACGTGCTCTTCGTTGCGCAGCAACGCTTTCACCAGGTTCGGCAGCCAGGACCGGCCGTAGCTGGGGGAGATCGCGAGGAACCACATCAGCCAGTCCAGGCGGAGGTGGTACGGCGCCACCTGCGGCGGCCGCCGGTGCGGGTCGCCGGGCTTGCCCTTGAACTCGTACGCCAGCCACTCGCCGTCCGCGGCCGCGCCCTCGATGATCACCTCGTAGCGGGTGCGCGTGACGCTGCCGAAGGCGCCGTAGGTGTTGCCCAGGTGCAGCCTGTTGAAGCTGCGGTTCATCACCTGCCGCCGCCCCAGCATGTTCCGCACCGGCCAGTAGCTGAGGACGACGAACACCACCGCCACGACGAGCACCGCGGCCACGAACCACGGTGGCGGCGCGGCCGGCGGCGGCGGTTCCGGCGTCACCCAGCGCAGCAGCCACGAGCCCATCGCCGAGAAGGCCAGCGTGATGGTCAGCCAGTTCAGCCACGCGAAGTTGCCGCTGAGCACCAGCCAGCCCTGCGTGGCCACGACGACCAGCGCGGCCATCGTGGCGGCCGGCTGCGGCGCGAACAGTACGAACGGCACCACCAGCTGCGTGCCGTGGTTGGCCGCGACCTCGACCTTGTGCAGCGGGCGCGGCAGCCAGTGGAACCAGCGGCTGAGCGGGCCGGGCATCGGCTGCGTCTCGTGGTGGTAGTACAGCGCGGTGAAGTCGCGCCAGCAGGCGTCGCCGCGCAGCTTGATCAGCCCGGCGCCGAACTCCACGCGGAACAGCAGCCAGGTGAGCAGCCACAGCACCGGCGCGGGCGGCGCGAGGGAACCGGGCCCGAGGAAGATCGCCAGGAATCCGGCCTCCAGCAGCAGCGATTCCCAGCCGAAGGAGTACCAGACCTGCCCGACGTTGACGATCGACAGGTACAGCAGCCACAACACCAGCCACAGCACGATCCACACCCACAACGGCGCGAAGTCGACGACCAGCGCCAGCACGCTGCCGGCGATCCCGGCCCAGCACACGCCCGCGAAGAACCGGTCGGAGTAGTGCAGGTGGAACAGGCTAGGCGCGCCGCGGAACGGTACGCGCGCCAGGTACCGGGGGATCGGCGTGAGGCCGCGTTCGCCCAGCAGGCCGCGGAACTGGCGCAGCGCGCAGGCGAAGGCCACCAGGTAACCGACCGCGAGGAGGTGCTGCACCGCGAACCGCGCGGCCCAGTAGTCGGGAGCCGAGAACCAGTCCCACATCCTCCCCACCATCCCTGCCGGTGGATGGCTCCTAGAATCTCGTACCGAACGTGTGGAGGCGAGCTTGCTGGACGACGTGGTGGCGGTGCTGGCCTGTCCGCACTGCGGTGCGGACCTGAACAGGGCCGGGAACAGCCTGCGCTGCGCGGCGAACCACGTGTTCGACATCGCGCGCCAGGGCTACGTGAGCCTGCTGCCGGGCGGCACGAAGGTCGTCGGTGACACGGCGGCGATGGTCGCGGCGCGAGCGGAGTTCCTCGAAGCGGGTCACTATGCCCCGATCGCCGACGCGGTGGCATCGGCGGTGGCCCCGCTCGACGGCTGCGTTGTGGACATCGGCGCCGGTACGGGTTACTACCTCGCGCGGGCCCTGGCGGATTCGGACCGCGTCGGGGTCGCGCTGGACGTCTCCAAGTACGCCTGCCGCCGCGCGGCGAAGGCCCACCCGCGCATGGGCGCCGCGGTGGCCGACGCATGGCAAGCGCTGCCGCTGCGCAGCGGCGCGGCGGCAGCGGTGCTGAACGTCTTCGCGCCGCGCAACGCGGCGGAGATGCACCGCGTGCTGCGCCCCGGCGGCCGGCTGGTGGTGGTCGTCCCGAACCCGGGCCACCTCGGGGACCTGGTGTCGGCGCTCGGCCTGCTCAACGTGGACGAGCGCAAGCAGGAACGGCTCACCGAACAACTGGCCGACCACTTCGACCTGGTCGAGCAGGAGACGTGCGAGTTCAGCCTGTCGCTGACCCAGGCGGCGGCCGAGTGGGTGGTGGCGATGGGCCCCAGCGCCTGGCACGCCGACCCCGAAGACCTGAGGGCCCGCATCGCGGCCCTGCCGAAACCGGTCACACCGATGGCTTCGGTCACGGTGGCGACGTACCGGCGCCGGGCGTGACCCGTGCGTGTTTTGGGGCGCTATGGCACCCCAAAACACGCACGGGGTCCTGACCAGCTCGAACAGTTACTCGGGTTCGTGGATGGTTTGGGGGATGTTCCAGGGGTTTTCGTCGCGGAGGGCTTCCGGGAGGAGGTTCTGCGGGACGTTCTGGTACGTCACCGGGCGCAGGAAGCGGTCGATCGACGCCGTTCCCACCGAGGTGAAGCGGGCGTCCGTCGTCGCCGGGTACGGGCCGCCGTGCTGCATCGCCGGCGACACCGCCACACCGGTCGGCCAGCCGTTGAACAGCACCCGGCCCGCGCGCTCGCGCAGGCGGCTCACCAGGGTCGCCGCGAACTCCGTGTCGTCCGGCTCGGAGTGCAGCGTCGCCGTGAGGTTGCCCTCGAACGCCTCGGCCGCGCGCCGCGCGTCGTCCTCCGAGGCATAGGTGACCACAATGGACAGCGGGCCGAAGACTTCCTCGAGCAGCGCCTCGCGATTGGCCAGGAGCGTCTCGACGTCGGTGGCCAGCAGCGTCGGCACCGCGCCGTCGTCCACGCTGCCTTCGGCCAGCACCCGCACGCCCGGCACCTCGGTGACGGCTGCCCGCCGCCCGCAGTAGCCCTCGTGTAGCCGCTCGTTGAGCAGCTTGTGCGCCGCGACGGCCTTCGACTCCGCCGCCAGCGTCTCGTCCAGGCCGTGGTCGGCGGGCAGGAACAGCAGGCCCGGCTTGGTGCACAGCTGCCCGGCGTTGCCCGAGTACGACGTCACGTAGCCCTTGGCGATCTCCTCGCCGCGGGCGCGCACCGCGCCGGGCGTGACGAACACCGGGTTCAGGCTGCCGAGCTCGCCGAAGAACGGGATCGGCGTCGGCCGCGAGTTGGCGATGTCGAACAGCGCGCGACCCGCCGGGACCGAGCCGGTGAACGCCGCGGCCTTGATCCGCGGGTCCTGCAGCGCCGCGGTGCCGACCTCGAAGCCGAGCACGACGGCGAACGCACCGTCCGGTGCGCCGGCGGAGCGCAAGGCCTCGACGATGATCTCGCCGGTGCGCACGGACAACTGCGGATGCCCGGGGTGGCCCTTGAGCACCACCGGGCAGCCCGCCGCGAGCGCCGACGCCGTGTCGCCGCCGGCGACGGAGAACGCGAACGGGAAGTTGCTCGCCGCGAACACCAGGACCGGGCCGACGGGCTGCAGGATCCGGCGCAGATCCGGCTTGGCGCCCAACGGGAATCCGGCGTCCGCGCGGTCCAGGGTGGCCTGCAGGTAGCGGCCCTCGTCCAGGACCTCGGCGAACAGCCGCAGCTGGAACGTGGTGCGCTTGAGCTCCCCGGTCAACCGCCCCTCGGACAGGTTGGACTCGGCCATCGCCAGCGGCACCAGCTCGCCGGCTGCGGCGTCGAGCGCGTCCGCGACGGCGCGGAGCTGCCGGGCGCGGGTAGCGGGCGGCTGCGCGCCGAAGGCATCGGCGGCGTCAGCGGCTCGCTGCAGGACGGTGTCGAGTTCTGCTCGGGTGGTGTCCGGGATCTCGGTCGCGGTCAACGTGCCCATCCTTTGCGCGTCGCGAATGGCGTCTCCCGACACCGTAGTACGCCACACAACCGGCAGGTCGCACGCCGTTCGAAATCACGGCCGGTGGAAACGCGAAAGGCGCCTCCGAGCCGGTTGCTCGGAGGCGCCCTTCAGGCCGAGAAGATCATTCGGCGCGGGAGATCCGCACCATCTCCTCGCGCGGCACGACCTTGACGCGCTCGCGGCCCTGGGCCTCGCCCAGCGCCTTCTCGTGCGCGTCCAGGCGGCCCCAGCCCTCCCACGTCGTGTACTCCACGCCGCGCTCTTCGAGCAGCCGCAGGATGCTGTCGTTCGCCGGCTCCTCCGCCTGCGGCATCGTCGGCAGGTCGGCGAGCAGGTTGTTGATCGTCTCCAGCGCGTCGCCCTTGGTGTGGCCGATCAGGCCCACCGGTCCGCGCTTGATCCAGCCGGTCGCGTAGACGCCCGGGATGTGCTCGCCGTCCAGGTCCAGCACCCGGCCGCCGGCGTTGGGCACCGTGCCGGTGCCGTGGTCGAACGGGATGTCCGCCAGCGGCGAACTCAGGTAGCCGACCGCGCGGTAGACCTGCTGCACCGGGTAGGTCTCGTACTCGCCGGTGCCGCGCACGTTGCCGTCGCCGGTGAGCTCCATGACCTCGACCTTGAAGCCCTCGACCCGGTCGGTGCCCTGCACCTCGACCGGCGAACGCAGGAAGTGCAGGTGCAGCCGCCGCGCGGTGTCGTGCTTCGGGTCCCGCAGCGCCCAGTCCTGCAGCGTCTTGACGATCGTCTTCACCTGGTTGTTGGTGCGGATCGCCTCCTCGCTGGCCTCGTCGAGCTCGAAGCCCTCCGGGTGCACGATGATCTCCACGTCGGCCTGGTGGTCGAGCTCGCGCAGTTCCAGCGGGGTGAACTTCGCCTGCGCCGGGCCGCGGCGGGCGAACAGGTGCACGTCGGTGACCCGGGAGTCCTTCAGGCCCGCGTGCACGTTCTCCGGGATCTCGGTGCTCAGCAGGTCATCGGCCTGCTTCGCCAGCACCCGGGCCACGTCCAGCGCCACGTTGCCGGCGCCGATCACGGCGACCTCCTCGCCGTCCAGCGTCCAGTCGCGCGGGGCCTCCGGATAGCCGTCGTACCAGTAGACGAAGTCGGCGGCGCCGTAGCTGTGCGGCAGGTCGATGCCCGGGATGTCCAGCGCCCGGTCCTTGTCCGCGCCGGTGGCGAAGATGATCGCGTCGTAGTGGTGGCGCAGGTCGTCCAGCTTGAGGTCCACGCCGTAGTCGACATGTCCGACGAACCGGATCTCGGGCTTCTCCAGCACCCGGTGCAGGGCGCTGACGATGCCCTTGATGCGCGGGTGGTCGGGGGCCACGCCGTAGCGGATCAAGCCGTAGGGCGCGGGCATCCGGTCCAGCAGGTCGATCTCGACCGGCGTCTCGGACTTGGTCAGGATGTCGGCGGCGTACACGCCGGCCGGCCCGGCCCCGACGATCGCTACCCGCAGTGGGCGAGTCATTCAATCTCCTCCTACGCCCGCTCCGGGCCGAACGGGGGTCGGCCGGATGGCGGCGCTTGACTTGCTGGCCCACGACTGGGCCTGGTGGCCGTCCACCAAGACCCCACCAGCTTAGGTATCCCTTACCCCGGATCCCGCGATGCGGACGGTGACAATGGTCATACCGGTTCCGCGGGCTCAGAGATGGCAACGCTGAGTACGTGACTAGACGCCCTGGGTGACAGTAAGATCGCCGCGTTGATCAATGCTCCGGTCGCGGCGACGTCGAACTCGAACGTTCCAGATGATCCCGATCACGGCCGTGCCTCGGGGCGCCGGAAGACCGAGCTCTGGAGGTCCCGCGGATGCGGCCGGACTGGATACCCGAAGGCGTCGACCTGGAGAAGCCCAGCGCCGCGAGGTGCTACGACTTCTACTTAGGCGGGGCGCACAACTTCGCCGTCGACCGCGAGCTCGGCCGCAAGGTGATGGAGGTCGTGCCGAACGTGCAGGAGGTCGCGGTGAACAACCGCGCGTTCCTGCGCCGCGCGGTCCGGTACTGCCTGGACCAGGGTGTGCGGCAGTTCCTGGACATCGGCTCCGGCATCCCCACCGCCGGCAACGTGCACGAGATCGCCCAGGCCGTCGACCCGGGCGCCCGCGTGGTCTACGTCGACAACGAGCCGGTCGCCGTCGCGCACAGCCGGTCGATCCTCGGCGACAACGAGAACGCCACGATCGTGCAAGCCGATCTGGTCGACGTCGAGGACGTCCTGGACGCGCCGGAGACCCGGCGGCTGCTCGACTTCTCCCAGCCCATCGCGGTCATGATGGTCGCGCTCGTGCACTTCGTCCCGGACGACAGCAAGCCCCGGGAGGTCATCCGCCACTACTACGATCGGTTGCCGGCCGGCAGCTACCTCGGCTTCTCCCACGTCACCGGTGACCACTACCCGGAAGGCGTCCAGGGGCTGGTCGAGCTGTACAAGAGCAGCACCAACCCCGTCACCCTGCGCACCCGCGCCGAGGTGGCCGGGATGCTCGACGACTTCGAGATCGTCGAGCCGGGCGTGGTCTACGTGCCCGACTGGCGCCCCGACACCGAGGACGACGTGTGGGAGAACCCGGAGCGGTCGATCGTCTACGGCGCCGTGGGGCGCAAGGTGTGACCCGGATGCCAGGTATGGGGGGACCGGCGGACGGGCAGCCGCGAGCGGACCAGGTGGTCCGGCAGTGGGCCGGCCAGATCATCAACACCAGCTACGTCCCGATGGGCCGCCGCGATCTCGAAGCCTTCCTGGGCAAGTGCTACGAGGAACTGGTGGGCGAGCTCGGCGGCGGCGGGGTGGAGGCCGCGCGCGACGTCGGTGAGCGGCTCGTCGGCGCGCACCTCACCAACTCGACGGCCCTGGCGCGCACGCTGCGGCATCTCGCCGCGGAGCTCCCGAAGTTCCGCGAGGCCGAACCGGCGAGGCTGACCGCGGTGCTCGGCGAGCTGGCCGCCGGGTACGCCGGCGCGCTGCGGGAGCAGACGCTGTGCGAGCAGGAGGTGATCCAGCGCGCCGTCTCTGACGCCCGGGACGCGGCGGAGGAGGCACTGCGCGCCAGCGAGGCGCGTTCGCGGGCGGTGTTCACGGCATCGGCGCTGGGCATCGCGATCGTCACGCTGGACGGGGTGATCGAGGAGACCAACCCGGCGCTGACGCGGATCTTCCGGCGGCCGGCGGGTGAGCTCGTCGGCGGCACGGTGTACGAGCTGGCCGACGAGGGCTGGCTGATCAAGCTCGCCGACACCGTCGCCGCGCTGGCCACGGGCGACACCGACCAGGACTTCCTGGACATCCGCTTCACCGAGCCCAACGGCTCGCACGTGTGGACCCAGCTGTCCGGGTCGCTGGTCCGCGACGCCCGCGGCGAACCGGACTACCTCGTGCTGCTCTACGAGGACATCACCGACCGGCACATGCTCCAGGAGCACTTCCGCCGGCAGGCCGTCCGGGATCCGCTGACCGGCCTGGGCAACCGCACCAAGCTGGAGTCGAGCCTGGCCGCCGCGCTGGAACCGAACCGCCCCGGCCGCCGGGTCGGGCTGTGCTACTTCGACCTCGACGGGTTCAAAGCGGTCAACGACAGCCTCGGCCACCCGATCGGCGACCGGCTGCTGCGGCAGGTCGCGCAGCGCCTCGAAGCGCTGGCCGCCGAGGCCGGTGCGGAAGCGGTGCGGATGGGCGGCGACGAGTTCGTGGTGCTGGTGCCCGACTCGTCCGGCGCCGGGCCGGTGATCGACCTGGTGGAACGCCTGCTGCGCGAAATCACCCGGCCGGTGCTGATCGGCGCGCACGAGCTCCGCGCTTCGGCCAGTGTCGGCGTCGTCGAGAGCGAGGTGGCCGGCACTGACGCCGAGGC
Source organism: Saccharopolyspora sp. NPDC003752 (assembly GCF_053605825.1). Lineage (NCBI taxonomy): Bacteria > Bacillati > Actinomycetota > Actinomycetes > Pseudonocardiales > Pseudonocardiaceae > Saccharopolyspora > Saccharopolyspora sp. NPDC003752. Next base: position 27,315 of record NZ_JBSGJZ010000032.1, read on the forward strand.
GCTGCTGCGGGACGCCGACATCACCCTCTACCGGGCCAAGAGCGACGGCCGCGCGCAATGGGTGCTGTTCGACCCCGAGCGCAACGCCGAGGCGCGCGACCGGTTCAGGCTCTCGGCGGAGCTGCCCGCCGCCGTGGACCAGAACGAGCTGTTCGTCGAGTACGAGCCGATCTTGGACCTGCCCTCCGGCGCGCTGGCGGGCGCCGCCGCGGCCGTGCGCTGGGACCACGCGGAGTTCGGTGAGCTGGGCGACGAGCAGTTCCTCGGGCTGGCCGAGGAGACCGGGCTGATCGTCCGGCTCGGCAGCTGGGTGCTGGAGCAGGTGTGCGAGCACGCGGCGCGCTGGGTGCGGCAGCTCGGCGCGGACGCGCCGGTGCCCACGGTGAACCTGTCGCTGCGGCACTGCCGCGACCCCGAGCTCGTCGCCGACGTGCAGGAAGTCCTGCGGCGCACCGGGCTGCCGCCGGGCGCGCTGGCGCTGGGGCTGCCGGAGTCGGCCCTGTTCGACCACCAGGACGACCCGGTCGACACCCTGGAGATCTTCGCCGACATGGGCATCAAGCTGGTGGTCTACGAGTTCGGCGACGACTACGCGCGGCTGGGCCGGCTGCGCGGCCTGCCGCTGGCCGGGGTGCGCATCGACGGGCCGCACCTGGCGAGCCTGGCCGATCCGGACGGCCCGGACCCGCTGGACCGGCACCTGGTCCTCGCCGCGGTCGGCGGCGCACAGCTGCTGGGGCTGCCGGCACTCGCCACCGGCGTGCGCACCGAGCTGCAGGCCGACCGGCTGCGCGAGCTCGGCGTCAGCAAGGTCCAGGGCCCCTACGCGGGGGATCGCGCCTCGGCCCTGGAGATCGAGCAGCTCGTCGCGACGAGGAGCTGAACGTCGCGGGCAGCCTGCTCGGCTGCGACCGCGTTCCGCTCCTTCTTCCGCCACGCGCGCAACTCGCACCGCCACTGGTTCTCAGAAGTCGTCTGCGCGGGCAGACGTGTGCCGGGGATCGCACCGCTACCTGCGCCGCTGCGGGGAGCGGCCGAAAACGGGTCGCGACTGGCCGATAGCATCGGTATCCGAAGAGTATCCGCGCCGGTCCACGGCCGGCCCAGCCTAGGAGTGATCGTGTCCGTACAGCCTTCCCAAGCTCAACAAGCTCTCCGGGTGAAGGTTCCGGCGGGCACTACTGCGGGCGCGGCGGTCGCCGAGGCAGGGCTGCCGTCGAAGGGGCCGGACGCGATCGTGGTGGTCCGCGACGCCGAGGGCGACCTGCGCGACCTCGCGTGGGCGCCGGACGCCGACGTCGAGGTGGAGGCGGTCGCCGCCGACACCGAGGACGGCCGCAGCGTCATCCGGCACTCCGCGGCGCACGTGCTGGCCCAGGCGGTGCAGAACCTCTTCCCCGACGCGAAGCTGGGCATCGGCCCGCCGGTCCGGGACGGCTTCTACTACGACTTCGACGTGGACCGCCCGTTCACCCCGGAAGACCTGCAGGCGCTGGAGAAGCGCATGAAGCAGATCATCAAGTCCGGGCAGAAGTTCTCCCGCCGCCGCCTGGAGTCGGTCGAGGCCGCCAAGGATGAGCTGGCGAACGAGCCGTACAAGCTGGAGCTGGTGGACATCAAGTCCGATGTGGACACCAGCGAGGTGATGGAGGTCGGCGGCGGCGAGCTGACCGTCTACGACAACATCGACCGGCACGGCGAGGTCGTCTGGGGCGACCTGTGCCGCGGCCCGCACGTGCCGCACACCCGGTTCATCCCGGCGTTCAAGCTGATGCGGGTGGCCGCCGCGTACTGGCGGGGCGACCAGAACAACCCGCAGCTGCAGCGGATCTACGGCACCGCATGGGAGTCCAAGGAGAAGCTCGACGAGCACCTGGAGTGGCTGGCCGAGGCGGAGCGCCGCGACCACCGGCGGCTCGGCGCGGAGCTGGACCTGTTCTCCTTCCCGGACGAGATCGGCTCCGGGCTGCCGGTGTTCCACCCCAAGGGCGGCATCATCCGGCGCGAGCTGGAGGACTACTCGCGGAAGCGCCACGAGCAGGCCGACTACGAGTTCGTCTACAGCCCGCACATCACCAAGGACACGCTGTTCAAGACCTCCCGGCACCTGGAGTGGTACCGGGACGGCATGTTCCCGGCGATGCACCTCGACGAGGAGCGGGACGCCGACGGCGAGCTGCGCAAGCCGGGCGTCGACTACTACCTCAAGCCGATGAACTGCCCGTTCCACAACCTGATCTACCGCTCGCGCGGGCGTTCCTACCGGGAGCTGCCGCTGCGGCTGTTCGAGTTCGGCTCGGTCTACCGGTACGAGAAGTCCGGCGTGGTGCACGGGCTGACCCGGGTGCGCGGCATGACGCAGGACGACGCGCACATCTACTGCACCCCGGACCAGCTGCAGGACGAGCTGAAGTCGCTTCTGAAATTCGTGCTGGACCTGCTGCGCGACTACGGCCTGGAGGACTTCTACCTCGAGCTGTCGACCCGCAACGAGGAGAAGTACGTCGGCAGCGACGAGAGCTGGGCGGTGGCCACCGAGGCGCTGCGCACGGCCGCCGAGGACTCCGGGCTGGAACTGGTGCCCGACCCGGGCGGTGCGGCCTTCTACGGCCCGAAGATCTCCGTGCAGACCAAGGACGCGCTGGGCCGCAGCTGGCAGATGTCGACCATCCAGGTCGACTACCACCTGCCGGAGCTGTTCAACCTGGAGTACACCGCGCCGGACGGCAGCAAGCAGCGGCCGGTCAAGATCCACCGGGCGCTGTTCGGCTCGATCGAGCGGTTCTTCGGCGTGCTGACCGAGCACTATGCGGGCGCCTTCCCGGCCTGGCTGGCGCCGCAGCAGGTGGTCGGCATCCCGATCGCCGACGAGCACGTCGAGCACCTGCAGCGGGTGGCGAAGACGTTGCGCGCCAAGGGAATCCGCATCGACGTCGACACCAGCGACGACCGCATGCAGAAGAAGATCCGCACCCACACCACGCAGAAGGTGCCGTTCCTGCTGCTGGCCGGCGGCAAGGACGTGGAGGCCGACGCGGTGTCGTTCCGGTTCCGCGACGGCAGCCAGATCAACGGCGTGCCGGTGGACGCCGCGGTGGCCGCGCTGGAGGACTGGATCGGGCGCCGCGAGAACGCCTCGCCGACCGCGGAGAACTTCCAGGCGGAGCGGGCGTGAGCGGAGTTCGCGGCCCGGAGGGCGTCGAACTGACCGAGCAGTCGGGCGTCGGGGTGCCGGACGCGTTGCAGCGGCTGTGGACCCCTCACCGGATGGCCTACATCCAGGGCGAGAACAAGCCGGAGGGCGACGACAGCGACGGCTGCCCGTTCTGCCGGCTGCTCGAGTCGGGGCGGCCGGACGACGAGACGCTGATCGTCGCGCGCGACGAGCTGGTCTTCGCGATCCTCAACCTGTACCCGTACAACCCGGGGCACCTGATGGTGCTGCCGTACCGGCACGTGGCCGACTACACCGAGCTCAGCGCGGCGGAGACGGTGGCGGTCGCGGAGTACACGCAGCGGGCGATGCGGGTGATCCGGCGGGTTTCCGCGCCGCACGGGTTCAACATCGGGCTCAACCAGGGGCCGGTGGCGGGGGCGGGCATCGCGGCGCACCTGCACCAGCACGTGGTGCCCCGCTGGGGCGGCGACTCGAACTTCATGCCGGTCATCGGCCACACGAAGGTGCTGCCGCAGCTGCTCGGCGAGACCCGCCGGCTGCTCGCCACCGCCTGGTCCGAAGCGGACTGATCGGGTGGTCCGCAGTTTCAATTGAAACTGCGGTCCCCTTGGGTCTCGCAGTTTCAATTGAAACTGCTCCCGGACGGCGACGGGCCGAGGACGTGATCGTCCTCGGCCCGTCGTGCCGTCGTCGCTCAGCCGCGGAGCTTGGCCTCGATGTCGAGCGTGATGGTGATCTTCTCGCCGATCATCGCGCCGCCGGCCGGGCCGACGCCGAAGTCGGTGCGGTTGAGGACCACCTTGGCCGACAGGCCCAGCAGGCCGTCCTCGGTGAAGCCGCCCAGCTCGGTCTCCAGCGACACGGGCTTGGTGACGCCGTGCAGGGTGAACTCGCCGTCGATCACGAAGTCCTCGCCGTCCTGGCGGACGCCGGTGGAGCGGAAGGTCGCGGTGGGGAACTGCTCCACGTCGAGGAAGTCGGCGTTGCGCACGTGCGCGTCGCGGTCGGCGTTGCCGGTGTCGATCGACGTGGCGTCGATGGTGGCGGTGACGGTCGACTCCAGCGGGTCGGCCGCGGTGACGATTTCGCCCTGGAACGCGCCGAACCGGCCACGGGACTTGCCGACGCCCATGTGCCGCACGGTGAACTGGATGTCCGAGTGCACGGTGTCGATGTCCCAGGTGCCCGCGACGTAGCCGGGGATCTGCGCGGTTGCGGTCATGCTGCCTCCAGGGGAGAACGAAGTGGCAATCTCGTCCGAAGAACCAAATTGAAAGTTCAATTATTCCGCCTGTGTTCGCGGTCACGGCACCCGGTTGTTCCCGCACACCTGCCGTGCGATTGATCAGCTGCGGCTAATCTGCAGGAAACGACACTCGGTGCACAGGCGGCTGATACTTCACGCAATGCTCAACATCTTCGCGCGGGCTTCCATTTCGCGACTGACCGACCCGATCGGCGCGGGGTTGGTCCGCCTCGGGCTGTCGCCGAACGCGGTCACGGTGGCCGGCACGGTCGCCAGCGCCGGGGCGGCGATGTGGTTCTTCCCGCGCGGCCAGCTGTTCGTGGGCACCGTGGTGGTCGCGGTGTTCCTGCTCTTCGACATCCTCGACGGCGCGATGGCGCGGGCCGGCGGCAAGGCGACGCGGTTCGGCGGCGTGCTGGACGCGAGCTGCGACCGGCTGGTCGACGGCGCGCTGTTCGGCGCGCTGGTGTGGTGGGCGCTGGTCGTCGACGTGAACCACCTGCGCGGCCTGGCGCTGCTGATCTGCCTGGTGAGCGCCCAGGTGATCTCCTACGTGAAGGCGCGCGCGGAGGCCAACGGCCTCAGCGCCGACGGCGGCCTCGCGGAGCGAGCCGAGCGGTTCCTCGTGGTCCTGGTCGGCACCGGCCTGCACGGCCTGGGCGTGCCGTACGTGCTGGACGTCGCCGTCTGGCTGCTGGTGGCCCTGTCGCTGGTCACGATCGCCCAACGGCTGATCGCGGTGCACATCTCCTACCGCGACCGCTGACGCGGCCCGCCGTCGGCGTTACGCAATTTCAATGGAAATCGAAGGTCCGATTTCCATTGAAATTGCGGGACCGCGGGACCGGGCGCCCCGGTCACTTCTGCGGGATGAGGGACTCCGGCATCGGCTCGTAGCTCTCGAACTGCCGAGTGAAGGTCGCGCTGCCGGAGCTCAGCGACCGCACGTTCACCGTGTAGCGCACGAGCTCGCTCGCGGGCACGTGCGCGCGCACCACGGTCCACCCGCTGTCCTCCGGCTCCGTGCCGACGACCTTGCCGCGGCGGCTGGACAGGTCGCCCAGCACCGCCCCGAGGTGTTCGTCGGGAATGCGGACCGCGACCTCGTCGACCGGTTCCAGCGTGACCAGCCCCGCCTGCTCGGCGGCGGCCTTGAGCGCCAGCGCGCCCGCCGCCTGGAACGCCGCGTCGGAGGAGTCGACGCTGTGCGCCTTGCCGTCCACCAGCGTGACCCGCACGTCCACCAGCGGGGCGCCCTCGTTGATGCCCTTCTCGATCTGCGCCCGCACGCCCTTCTCCACGCTCGGGATGAACTGCCGCGGCACCGCGCCGCCGACCACGCGCTCGGTGAACTCGACGCCGGAACCGCGCGGCAGCGGCTCCACCTCGATGTCGCACACCGCGTACTGGCCGTGCCCGCCGGACTGCTTGACGTGCCGTCCGTGGCCCTTGGCGGGCTGGACGAAGGTCTGCCGCAGGGGCACCCGCACCGGCACCGTGTCGATCTCGGCGCCGCCCTCGCGCAGGCGTTGCAGCACCACCTCCGCGTGCGCCTCGCCCATGCACCACAGCACCAGCTGGTGCGTCTCGCTGTCGCGTTCCAGCCGCAGGCTCGGGTCGGCGGCGATCAGCCGGTTGAGGTTGCGCGCCAGCGCGTCCTCGTCGCTGCGGGTGTGCGCGGTGACCGCGATCGGCAGCAGCGGTTCCGGCATCGGCCACGGCTTGAGCAGCAGCGGGTCGGACGGATCGGACAGCGTGTCGCCGGTCTCGGCCGAGCCGATCTTGGTCAGCGCGCACAGGTCGCCCGCGATGCAGTGCGACACCTCGCGCAGGTTCACGCCCAGCGGCGAGTAGAGGTGCGCCACCCGCTCGTCCTCGTCGTGGTCCGGGTGCCCGCGCTCCGCCATCCCGTGCCCGGAGACGTGCACCGGGCGCTCGGGGCGCATCGTGCCGGAGAACACCCGAGCCAGCGACACGCGGCCCACGTACGAGTCGACCGAGGTGTGCACGACCTCGGCCGCCAGCGGCCCCGCCGGGTCCGGGGTGAGCGGGTGCGGGTCGCGGCCCTGCGGGTCGGTGAACTCCGGCAACGGGTGCTCCAGCGGCGACGGGAAGCCGCGCCGGATGCCTTCGAGCACCTCGCGGATGCCGACCCCGGTCAGCGCGCACACCGGCAGCACCGGGTGCAGGCCGCCCTTCGCCACGGCCTTCTCCAGGTCGGCGATCAGCGTGTCCTCGTCGATCTGCTCGCCGTTGAGGTACCGGTCCATCAGCGACTCGTCCTCGCTCTCGGCGATGATCGCCTCGATGAGCTCGCCGCGCGGCCGGTCGATCTGCTCGCGCAGCCGATCGTCGGCCGAGACGGTGCCGCCGAGCTCGTAGATCTGCTCGGTGAGCAGGCCGATCAGGCCGAAGAACTCGCCGTCGGAGTCGAAGTGCGGCAGGTACAGCGGCAGCACGCCCGAGCCGAACGCGTCCTGGCAGCTCAGCAGCGCGGTGTCGAAGTCGGAGCGCGGCTGGTCCAGCCGGGCGATGAGCACGGCTCGCGGCATGCCGACCGCGGCGCACTCCTGCCAGATCGCGCGGGTCGCGGCGTCGACGCCTTCGGTCGCCGAGACGACGAACAGGGCGGCGTCCGCCGCGCGCAGCCCGGCGCGCAGCTCGCCGACGAAGTCCGCGTAGCCGGGCGTGTCGATCAGGTTGATCTTGACGTCGCCGTGGTTCATCGGCGCGATGGCCAGGCCGATGGACCGCTGCTGCTCGATCGAGGCGGGCTCGTGGTCGCACACCGTGGTGCCCTCTGTGACCTTGCCCGATCTGGGAATCGTCGAGGTGGCGGCCAGCATCGCCTCGGCGAGCGTGGTCTTGCCGGCGGCCGACGGGCCGACCAGCACCACGTTGCGGATCTTCGCGGGATCTGAGGGGGCCGGTATCGCCGGCCCTCCTACTGTGCCGCTTTGCTTCGTGCCCATGAGTACCCCCTGCTAGCTCCCGGCGACCGACTGTGTCTCCGATCACACACCTCGCGTTCGGGTCGTGCAAGGCCGGTGGTCACCCGGCATGGGAGTGATGTCGCCGCCGGGCAAGTGGACTACCGGAAATCGCGGTTAGTGGACCGTGGAAATGGTCCAGTTCGGGAATAGCCTTGTCGCGGCAGAGCAGGACGACAGGAAGGCCGAAGGTGACTACCGTCGACGCCAAGGACACCGCCAACAACGCCCGGACCGGCACTGACGGGGTCAAGCGCGGCATGGCAGAAATGCTCAAGGGCGGCGTGATCATGGACGTGGTGACGCCCGAGCAGGCCAAGATCGCCGAGGCCGCCGGTGCGGTCGCGGTCATGGCGCTGGAGCGGGTGCCCGCCGACATCCGCGTCCAGGGCGGCGTGGCCCGGATGTCCGACCCGGACATGATCGAGGGCATCATCGACGCCGTCTCCATCCCGGTGATGGCCAAGGCGCGCATCGGCCACTTCGTCGAGGCGCAGGTCCTGCAGTCGCTGGGCGTGGACTACATCGACGAATCCGAGGTGCTCACCCCGGCCGACGAGGTCAACCACATCGACAAGTGGGCCTACACCGTGCCGTTCGTGTGCGGCGCGACCAACCTCGGCGAGGCGCTGCGGCGGATCTCCGAGGGTGCGGCGATGATCCGCTCCAAGGGCGAGGCCGGCACCGGCAACGTCGTGGAGGCGACCCGCCACATGCGGCAGATCCGCGCCGACATCCGGCGGCTGTCGGTGCTCGGCGAGGACGAGCTCTACGTCGCGGCGAAGGAGCTGCGCGCCCCGGTGCAGCTGGTCCAGGAGATCGCCAGGACCGGGAAGCTGCCGGTCGTGCTGTTCACCGCGGGCGGCATCGCTACCCCGGCGGACGCGGCGATGATGCGCCAGCTGGGTGCGGAGGGCGTCTTCGTCGGCTCGGGCATCTTCAAGTCCGGCGACCCGGCGAAGCGCGCCGAGGCGATCGTCAAGGCGACGACGTTCTACGACGACCCGGACGTGATCGCGAAGGTCTCCCGGGGCCTCGGCGAGGCGATGGTCGGCATCAACCTCGACGACCTCACCGAGCAGCAGCGCTACGCCCAGCGCGGCTGGTGACCCCGACGCGGCCGGGGTGCCTCCGGGTGCCCCGGCCGCGCGTCAGGCGTGCTCCATGACGAGGACCGCTCGGGTGGCCGGTTCGAGGGCTTCGTACATGTGGGGCACGTCGCCGGAGAAGGAGATGTAGTCACCCACGCCGAGCTCCACCGGGTTCTCCTCCGGACCTGCCAGCAGGCGTCCGGAGGTGAGGACGACGTGCTCCACCGATCCTGGGATGTGGGCGTCCGCGTGGCGGACCCCGCCCGGCTCCAGTTCGAGGACGTAGAGGTCGCGACGGGCCCCGGAGCGGCCGGAGGACAGCAGCGCCGCGGCGTAGGTCGACTGCTCCGAGCGCACGAGCGGGACCTGCCCGGCCCGCACGACCCGCACCTGCGGCGTCGGTGGATCGACGAGGCGGCTGAAGGGCACGCCCAGTGCCACGCCCAGCGCCCAGAGCGTTTCCACGCTGGGGTTGCCGGTGCCGGATTCGAGCTGCGACAGGGTGGATTTCGCGATCCCGGCGCGCCGGGCGAGTTCGGTGAGGGTCAGCCCGGCGCGGTCGCGTTCGCGGCGCAGGGAGGCGGCGATGGTTTCCAGCGGCGGCGCGGCCGCCGTGTTCTCGGTCTCACTCATGCCTGTTCGCTCTGTCGGTCCTTGGATTCGGTTTGACGAACAACGCCCTTGGTGTTCAGGATAACGAACGTGAGTACGTTAGAGCGAACACGAGCGGGATTCTGGCGGGACGCGCTGGTGCGCGACGTGCTGTCGATGGCCCTGGCGATGGCCATCGTCGGCGCGTCGCTCGGCGCCATCGCGGTGAGCAAGGGCGTGCCGCTGTGGATGATCACGCTGATGGGCGCGGTCGTGTTCGCCGGCGGCTCGGAGTTCATGGTGGTCGGCCTGGTCACCGCGGGCGCCGCCCCGGTCACCGCGGTGCTCGGCGGCCTGATGCTCAACGCCCGGCACCTCCCGTTCGGCATGGCGGTCGGCGGCCTGCTGGACCGCGGCTGGCCGAGCCGGCTGATCGGCAGTCACCTGATGGTGGACGAATCCGTGGCGTTCGCGCTGGCGCAGGACACCACAGCGCAGAAGAAGCGCGCGTACTGGCTGACCGGCATCGCCCTGTACTGCGCCTGGGCCCCCTCGGTGTTCCTCGGCGGCCTGCTCGGCCAGAGCGTCGGCGATCCGGGAGCCTTCGGCCTGGATGCGGCGATGCCCGCAGCCCTGCTGGCCCTGATCATGCCGTCGCTGCGGGAGTTCCGGACCCTGCGGGCGGTCGCGGTGGGCGCGTTCGTGGCCTTGCTGACCACGCCGGTGCTGCCCGAGGGCCTGCCGGTGATGGCCGCGCTGGTCGGCCTCGCCGCCGCGCTGCCGTTGCCGAAGCGACTGGTGGGGGAGGAGGCCCGATGACTCTCGGCGTGATCTTCGCGCTGGCCGCCGGCACCTACGCCATGCGGCTGGCCGGCCCGCTGCTGCGCGGCCGGATCCAGATCTCGGAGCGGTTGGAGCAGCTGCTGTCGATCGCCGCGATCGTGCTGCTCGGCGCCTTCGTCGCCACCAGCACCGCCTTCGAGTCCGGCGGCTTCGCCGGCTGGGCCCGCTTCGCGGGCGTCGCGGTCGGCGGCGTGCTGGCGTGGCGGCGGGCGCCGTTCGTGTTGGTGGTGGCAGCCGCGGCGGCCACCACGGCCCTGCTGAGGCTCACCGGCCTGGCGGGGTAGGTCGCCGCAATTTCAATGGAAATCGGACCTTCGATTTCCATTGAAATTGCGGCAGTCGGACTGCCGGGGGCCTGCGGGCCGCGCATCCCGGCCTTCGGTTGTGGACGGAAGTGCAGGAGAATCGGAACCGTGACGAAACCCGTGATCGGAGTCCTCGCTCTGCAAGGCGGCGTCGCCGAGCACCTGGCCGCGCTGGAGCGCAGCGGGGCCGATGCCCGGCCGGTTCGCCGAGCGGAGGAGCTGGCGGCGGTGCAGGGCATCGTGCTGCCGGGCGGCGAGTCGACCACCATGACCCGTCTGCTCGACACCTTCGAGCTCTACGAACCGTTGCGCGAACGCCTCGCGGCGGGTCTGCCCGCGTACGGCTCGTGCGCCGGGATGATCATGCTCTCCAGTGGAGTGCTCGACAGTGACATCCGAGGGGACCGGGAACTGCCGGCGGTCCGCCCGCTGGGCGCGCTGGACGTCGTCGTGCGGCGCAACGCCTTCGGCAGGCAGGTCGATTCCTTCGAAACGGACCTGGAATTCGCCGGCATCCCGGACGGCCCCGTGCACGCGGTGTTCATCCGCGCACCCTGGGTGGAGAAGGTCGGTGACGATGTCGACGTGCTGGCCGCAGTACCTGACTCGGGGCCCGATGACCCGGACACCACCGGGCGGGATGCGGCCGCCGGTAGGATCGTCGCGGTTCAGCAGGGACCGGTGCTCGCCACCGCTTTCCACCCGGAGCTGGTCGGCGGGGACGAGCGCGTGCACCGCTATTTCGTACAGATCGTCCGCGCGCGGCTTGGTTCCACGGCGCAGGCGTAGAAAGACGGAGGAGAGATGAGCGGCCACTCCAAGTGGGCCACCACCAAGCACAAGAAGGCCGCCCTCGACGCCAAGCGCGGCAAGCTCTTCGCGAAGCTGATCAAGAACATCGAGGTTGCCGCTCGTACCGGTGGGGGCGATCCCGAGGGCAACCCGACCCTGTACGACGCCGTCCAGAAGGCGCGCAAGAACTCGGTCCCGATGGACAACATCGAGCGCGCCCGCAAGCGCGGCGCCGGGGAAGAGGCCGGCGGCGCCGACTGGCAGACGATCATGTACGAGGGCTACGGCCCCAACGGCGTCGCAGTGCTGGTGGAGTGCCTGACCGACAACCGCAACCGCGCCGCGGGCGAGGTGCGCACCGCGATGACCCGCAACGGCGGCTCGATGGCCGACGCGGGCTCGGTGTCCTACATGTTCAACCGCAAGGGTGTCGTGCTGCTGCCGAAGAACGGGCTCAGCGAGGACGACGTGCTCTCCGCGGTGCTGGAGGCAGGTGCCGAGGAGATCAACGACCTCGGTGACAGCTACGAGATCCTGGCCGACCCGACCGACCTGGTCGAGGTGCGCAAGGCGCTGCAGGCGGCGGGCATCGAGTACGACTCGGCGGAGTCGAACTTCCTGGCCTCGGTCAACGTCGAGCTCGACGCCGACGCGGCCCGCAAGATCTTCAAGCTGATCGACGCCCTCGAGGACTGCGACGACGTGCAGAACGTCTTCGCCAACTTCGACGTGTCGGACGCGGTGCTCGAAGAGGTCAACGCGTAACCGGTGCGCAGCGGTGGCATCGCCACCGCCAGTGACCGATGGAGCGACCGGCCCCCAGCAGCGGGGCCGGTCGCTTTTGTCGGCTCGGGGAGCCGGCGGCCACGCGGCGTGCTCGGCCCGCTCCCGCCGGTGTCCACAGTGGCCGACGCCCGGGTGGCGGCGGGAGCGGATCTGCTCCGCAGGCAGAATGGCGCCGTGGTCGACACGGATGAGGCTCTGCGCAAGTGGATGGTGAACACCGCGGACAAGCACGGGGCCGCGGTGATGCACGTGGCGGGCGACGACAGCGGCGCGGCGTACGCGTTCTCGGTCGGCGCGTGGCGGCGCTTCGGCAAGCCCGAGGTCGTCGTGATCGGTCTGCCCAAGGAGGTCGCGCACGCGGTGGTCAACACCTACGTGCAGCGGGTCGGCGGCGGCGAGCGGTTCCAGCCGGGTCAGCTCTACGACGGCTTCCTGCAGGGCTGCCCGGTCACCTTCGAGAAGGTCGCGCTGCAGCACTACCCGGAGTACCTGGGCAGCGCGTTCCTGGTCTACAACGGGCCGGACTTCCCGGCGGTGCAGCTGATCGCCTCCAGCCCGGACGACGGCAAGTTCCCGTGGCAGCCCGACGCGCCGGGCGGTTTCCGCGAGTACCAGCCGGTCCTGACCGACAGCGGCCTCCCGGAATCCTGGACGCCCGGGACCGACGGTCCCTGACCACCGAGGACGCCGCGCGTTCTGACCCGGTCGGGTGAGGCGCGTGCGTGTCGGTGTGGTCGCGGGCTCCGGCGGTTCGATAAGGTTCGAACGAGTGTTCATCAGGCGGGAGCAGGTGGCGTCGTGCGCGTGCTGGGAGTCGACCCCGGGCTGACCCGCTGCGGCCTCGGCGTGGTCGACGGCGGCCGCGGCCGCGAGGTCGCCTGCATCGCGGTCGGCGTGGCGCGCACCCCGCCGGAGGACGAACTGTCCAGCCGGCTGCTGGCGGTGTCCGAAGTGGTGGAGCAGTGGATCGACGCGCACCGCCCCGAGGTGGTGGCGATCGAGCGGGTCTTCAGCCAGCACAACGTGCGCACCGTGATGGGCACCGCGCAGGTCTCGGGCATCGTGGCGCTGGCGGCCGCCCGCCGCAAGCTGCCGGTCGCCTTCCACACGCCCAGCGAGGTCAAGGCCGCCGTCAGCGGTTCCGGCCGCGCCGACAAGCGCCAGGTCACCATGATGATCACCAAGATCCTCGGACTGGCCGAAGCGCCCAAGCCGGCCGACGCCGCCGACGCGCTGGCGCTCGCGGTCTGCCACATCTGGCGCGCCCCGATGGCGGCCCGGCTCGCCGAGGCGGAGGCCAGGGCGGCCGAGCTCGCCCGGAACCACCGCGCCAGGCTGAAGGCCGCCGCGCAAGCCAACCGAAGATCGTGATGGTCGTCCCCGAAGCGGCGAAGCCGCTCGGCCCACGTGCGCGAGGTGACCACCGGCGGCGTTCCGCCGAGCGATCACCTGCGCAGAACTAGCCCATGAACAGGTTTGGAGGGATTTCCCGATGATCTCCACGGTCCGGGGTCCGGTGCTGTCCATCGGGCTGGACCACGCCGTGATCGAAGTCGGCGGCGTGGGCATGGCGGTGCACGCCACCCCGGTGACGCTGGCCGCCCTGCGCCGCGGCGAGGAAGCGCGGCTGTGGACGTCGCTGATCGTGCGCGAGGACTCGCTGACGCTCTACGGCTTCGCCGACGCCGAGGCCCGCGACCTCTTCGTGCTGCTGCAGACGGCCTCCGGGGTCGGCCCGCGGCTCGCGCTGGCCACGCTCGCGGTGCTCGCGCCCGACCAGCTCTGCCACGCGCTGGCCGACGGCAACCTGACGGTGCTCACCCAGGTGCCCGGCATCGGCAAGAAGAGCGCCGAGCGGCTGATCCTGGAGCTGCGCGACAAGGTCGGCGTGGTGGCCGGGACCGCGGCCGGACCGGTGGCCTCGGCGGATCGCGGCCGGGTGCGGTCCGAGGTCTCCGAGGCGCTGGTGGGGCTGGGCTTCTCGGCCAAGCAGGCCGAGCAGAGCGTCGAGGCGGTGTTGGCCGCCGGCAACGGCGACCTGGACACCTCGGCGGTGCTGCGCAAGGCGCTGGCCACGCTGGGGCCGAAGTGAGGCCGGCCTGATGCACGAGGACAACGACGAATGGCCGCCGTCCGCTGACGGCGTCGCCCTGACCCCGCAGCAGGACCTGGGTGATCAGGACGTCGAGACGACGCTGCGCCCGCGCAAGCTGAGCGAGTTCGTGGGCCAGTCCCGCGTGCGCGAGCAGCTGGAGCTGGTCCTGCACGGCGCGCTCAAGCGCGGCGAGCAGCCCGACCACGTGCTGTTCTCCGGCCCGCCCGGGCTGGGCAAGACCAGCCTGTCGATGATCATGGCGACGGAGCTGGGCGCCTCGATCCGGGTCACCTCCGGGCCGGCGCTGGAACGCCCCGGCGACCTCGCGGCGATGCTGTCCAACCTCGCCGAGGGCGACGTGCTGTTCATCGACGAGATCCACCGGATCGCCCGGCCCGCCGAGGAGATGCTCTACCTGGCGATGGAGGACTACCGGGTGGACATCGTGGTCGGCAAGGGACCGGGGGCGACCAGCATCCCGCTGGAGCTGGCCCCGTTCACGCTGGTCGGGGCCACCACCCGGTCCGGCGCGCTGACCGGGCCGCTGCGCGACCGGTTCGGCTTCACCGCGCACATGGAGTTCTACTCCGAGGCGGAGCTGGAGCTGGTGGTGCGCCGCTCGGCCGGGATCCTGGGCGTGGACCTGCGCGACGACGGGGCGATCGAGATCGCCCGCCGGTCCCGGGGCACGCCGCGGATCGCCAACCGGCTGCTGCGGCGGGTCCGCGACTTCGCGGAGGTGCGGGCCGACGGCGTGGTCGACCGCGAGATCGCGCGCGCCGCGCTGGCCGTCTACGACGTCGACGAGATGGGTCTGGACCGGCTGGACCGGGCGGTGCTCGCCGCGCTGGTCAAGTCGTTCCACGGCGGCCCGGTGGGCATTTCGACGCTGGCGGTCGCGGTCGGCGAGGAGTCGAGCACGGTCGAGGAGGTCTGCGAGCCCTACCTGGTGCGCGCGGGCATGATCGCCCGCACCCCGCGCGGCCGGGTCGCGACGGTCGCCGCGTGGCAGCACGTGGGCCTCACGCCGCCGCAGCACGCGCCCGGCGAGGCGCAGACCGACTTCTTCGCCGAGTGATCCAATAGTGACAAATCGCCGATACTGTGTGCGTCGCCCAGCCATCGGCTCGCAGCCGGGGCGTTGGTCCGTGCTTGCGGCGTGACGTTATCCTCCTCACGTCCCGCTCGGTGGTGGTGAACCGCGCGAGGCGGCACCGCCGGACGGGTGGTGTGCCGCGCGGCAGGCACGAACCGCGCCCCGCGCGAGAGCGGGGAGACTCTCCTGGTTCCCAGCGGGAGAGGACGTCGACCCGAGTTGACCTGGCACACTGGGGCAGAACATCCGAACAATTCGGGCGCAGTACTGCGAGGGCTGGGCCCCGAAGCGTCCGCTGAACGGAGCACGATGGACCTCCAATCCCTGATTCTTCCGCTGCTGATCGTCCTGCTGGCGGTGCCGCTGTTCCTGCAGGCCCGCAAGCAGAAGCGCGCCGTGGCCGAGCAGCAGAAGCTGCAGAACTCGATCGAGCCGGGCGACAAGGTGATGACCACCTCCGGTGTGTTCGGCAAGGTCGTCGCCACCAGCGACGACACCATCGACCTGGAGCTCGCCCCGGGCATGACCACCACCTGGGTGCGCGCCGCGGTCCGCGAGAAGGTCACCACCGACAGCGCCCCGGCCGCCGAGGCGGTCGAGTCGACCGAGTCGGCGAAGACCGAGGAGGCCCCGGCGGAGGCCGAGGTCCCTGAGTCGAAGGCCGAGATCGCCGAGCCGATCGAGAAGCAGAAGACCAACTGACAGCAGGCGCAACGCCTCCCCCGGGCGCCGCAGGGCGCCCGGCGGGCGGGTTCGCCGCAGCCAGGTCGTGACGCGGGCACCGGGATTCCGGGCCCGCGTCCGTGCGTAGTCGTCGATCAACGCACGGTCGCCACCCGGATCGCCGGAGCCCGCGCCCGGCCTGTCAGACTGGACCGAAGGAATTCGGCGATCCGCCGCCCGTTGGTGGCGAAGATCGCCAACAGATCGCGCCGATCGGGGAACCTGGCGAGCCCGGCTGTAGGTTGGCGTCGAGCGGGCGGAACCGCTCGTCACAGCTTGCGCAGTTCGGTAGGCGACGCCTACGCGAACCGACCGCGCACCCGATACGGACCGT
The DNA here is from genome assembly GCF_053605825.1 of Saccharopolyspora sp. NPDC003752. Lineage (NCBI taxonomy): Bacteria > Bacillati > Actinomycetota > Actinomycetes > Pseudonocardiales > Pseudonocardiaceae > Saccharopolyspora > Saccharopolyspora sp. NPDC003752. Next base: position 43,385 of record NZ_JBSGJZ010000032.1, read on the forward strand.
GGACAGGAGACTGACGCACCGTGGCACCTCCGGCCGGGCAGATTCGCCCAGGGCGTTATCTGGCGATCTTCGCGCTGATCGTCGTGGGGCTGTACGCACTGGTGTTCTTCACCGGTGACGGCAAGCCGACGCCGAAGCTCGGGATCGACCTCCAGGGCGGCACCCGCGTGACGCTGACGGCCCGCACGCCGGACGGTCAGCCGCCCACCAACGAGGCGCTGAACCAGGCGCGGCAGATCATCGAGACCCGCGTCAACGGCATGGGCATCAGCGGTTCCGAGGTGACCCGGGACGGCAACAACCTGGTGATCACCGTGCCGGGCGAGGGCGGCGAGGAAGCCAAGCAGCTGGGGCAGACCGCCGAGCTGAACTTCCGCAAGGTCGTCAACGCGGTGCCCGCGGCGCAGCCGCCGGCGGGAACCACCCCGCAGGCCGCGCAGCAGCAGGGCCCTGGCGACCAGCAGAAGGCCATCGACGAGGCGAAGGCGCTCCGGCAGAGCACCGACCCGAACGTCCAGATGCAGGCGCTGCAGACGCTGAACTGCACCGCGGACGACCCGCTGCGCGGCAACGACGACCCGAAGCTGCCGCTGGTGACCTGCGACCGCGAGGGCCAGCAGAAGTACCTGCTGGAGCCGGTGTTCCTGCCCGGCAAGGAGATCGCGAACTCGCAGGCCGTGCCGCCGAACCCGCAGGCCGGGCAGCCGGGCTGGACGGTGTCGCTGGACTTCAAGAGCGAAGGCGCCAAGGTCTGGGCCGACTTCACCTCCGCCAACGTCGGCCAGCAGGCCGCGTTCGTGCTGGACACCGAGGTGGTGTCGGCGCCGCAGATCCAGCAGGCGCTGCTGGGCGGCAACGCCAGCATCAACGGGCAGTTCAACCAGGAGACCGCCACCGACCTGGCCAACATCCTCAAGTACGGCTCGCTGCCGCTGGCCTTCGATCAGTCCGAGGCGGAGACGGTCTCCGCGACCCTCGGCGTGGCCTCGCTGGAGGCCGGCCTGATCGCCGGTGGCATCGGCCTGATCCTGGTCGCGGTGTACTGCCTGCTCTACTACCGGCTGCTGGGCATCTTGACCGTCCTGTCGCTAGTGCTCTCCGGCGGCGTGGTCTACGGCGTGCTGGTGCTGCTCGGCCGCTGGGTCGGCTTCACCCTCGACCTGGCGGGTATCGCCGGTTTCATCGTCGCGATCGGCATCACCGCCGACTCGTTCATCGTGTTCTTCGAACGGCTCAAGGACGAGATCCGCGAGGGCCGCACGTTCCGCTCGGCCGTGCCGCGCGCCTGGACGAGGGCCCGGCGCACGATCCTGTCCGCCGACGCGGTCAGCTTCCTGGCCGCCGCCGTGCTGTACGTGCTCGCCGTCGGCCAGGTGAAGGGCTTCGCCTTCACCCTCGGCATGTCGACGGTGCTGGACCTGGTCGTGGTCTTCCTCGTCACGCACCCGCTGGTGGTGCTCGCCTCGAAGAACAAGTTCCTGTCCAAGCCCTCGGTCTCCGGCCTGGGGGCGGTGCAACGGCTCGGTGACCAGAACCGGGCCGCCCGCAAGGCCGCCGCGACCACCGCCAAGGAGGCGTGAAGGTGACGACTCCAGGAACCGAAGGCGCACGGCGCGAAAGCGTCTTCCAGCGCCTCTACACCGGTACCGGGGCCTTCGACATCATCGGCAAGCGCGCCCGGTGGTACATCTCGCTGGGCCTGCTCGTGCTCGTGTGCCTCGGTGCCATCGGGTTCAAGGGCTTCAACCTCGGCATCGACTTCGAGGGTGGCACCAAGCTCCAGCTGCCCGCCGTCGGCGTTCAGGGCCCGATCCAGACCGACCAGGTGCAGAACGCGTTCCAGGACGCGCTGGGTCACCCGGCCGAGACGGTGCAGATCGTCGGTGCCGGGGCCAACACGAGCATCCAGATCCGCTCCTCTGCGCTGACCCCGGACCAGGTGGCCGCCGTCAAGCAGTCGCTGTTCACCCAGGTGCAGCCGCTGGACGCGCAGGGCAACCCGAGCCAGCAGGTGATCAGCGACAGCGCGGTCAGCGGCACCTGGGGTGGCGAGATCACCCAGCAGGCGCTGATCGCCCTGGGCGTGTTCCTGGTGCTGGTCACGATCTTCCTGGCGTTCTACTTCGAGAAGTGGATGGCGGTGGCGGCGCTGATCGCGCTGTTCCACGACGTCCTGGTGACCGCGGGCATCTACTCGCTGGTCGGCTTCGAGGTCACGCCGAGCACCGTCATCGGCCTGCTGACCATCCTCGGGTTCTCGCTGTACGACACCGTGGTGGTCTTCGACAAGGTCAAGGAGAACACCCGCGGCCTGCTCGGGCTGACCCGCCGCACCTACGGTGAGGCAGCGAACCTGGCAGTCAACCAGACACTGATGCGCTCGATCAACACCTCGGTGATCGCGCTGCTGCCGGTGATCGGGCTGCTCGTGGTGGGCGCCGGGCTGCTCGGCGTCGGCGTGCTGCAGGACCTGGCGCTGGTGCAGATGGTCGGCATGATCGCCGGTGTGGTGTCGTCGATCTTCCTGGCCACGCCGCTGCTGGTGGACTTCAAGATGCGCGACCCGAAGTACCGCGACCACGCGGCGAAGGTGCGGCAGCGCCGTGAGCGCGCCGCCGCCAAGGCAGCGGGCGAGGACGTCCCGGCCGAGCCGAAGCACGCGGTCGCGGCGGGCACGGGCCCGCGCGGTGGGCGTCCCGGCACCAAGGCCGGCCGCCCGTCCGGGAAGCGGCGGCGTTGACAGCGATGGAGGAGACGGCCATTTCCGTGCAGGTGACCGATGCGACCGATCATGCGCTCCGGCAGGCGGTCGGGCTGATCCGCGAGGTGCCGGACTTCCCCGAGCCGGGAGTCCTGTTCCGCGACATCAGCCCGCTGCTCGCCGACGGCGCCGGGCTCAACGCCGTGGTGTCGGCGCTGGGCCGGGGCGTCGAGTTCGACGTGGTGGCCGGCGTGGAGGCGCGTGGCTTCCTGGTCGGCGCGGCGGTCGCGCAGGAGTTCGGCACGGGCGTGATCGGGCTCCGCAAGCCCGGCAAGCTGCCGGTGGTGGCGGACCGGGTCGACTACACGCTGGAGTACGGCCACGCCACGCTCGAACTCCCGGCGGACACGCTTCGTGCCGGTCAGCGGGTGCTGATCGTGGACGACGTCCTGGCCACCGGCGGGACCCTGGGCGCGGCTTGCCGCCTGGTCCGGCAGGCCGGTGCGGAGGTCGCGGCGGCGGCCGTCGTGCTCGAACTCACCGCCCTCGAAGGCCGCGACAAGATCATGGGCGAATCCGTCCGGGCCCTGCTGCAGGCCTGATCCGACGAGGTGAGCGCCGCCCGCGACCCGGCCACCGGGACGCGGGCGGCGCTTTCGTCGCTGATCGGTGCGGCTGAAGTTCTCTCGTCCTTCACCTGCGCCAGGTGACCGCTGGGCGTATCACACCCGTACCTGGGAAGGTCCGTCGCTCGGATGGCGTTATTCTCAGTGTCCGGGTCCCCCGGACCTGGGACGAGAGCAATACGAGCCCGGGAGCGTGCGGTGAGCCAACACGTCGAATCTCCTGCATCGGCAGCCGACCCGGCTGCCGAGCCGCGGGCGGCCTCTGCGACGCGTCGCGTCCGCGCCCGGCTGGCCAGGAGGATCACGGCGCAGCGGGCCGCCGCGGTCAAGCAGGTGCTGGAGCCGCTGGCGACGGTGCACCGGGAGCTGCACCCCCAGGCCGACCTCGCGCTGCTGCAGCGCGCCTACGACGTCGCCGAGGAGAAGCACCGCAGTCAGCGGCGCAAGTCCGGCGACCCGTACATCACGCATCCGCTGGCGGTCGCGACGATCCTCGCCGAGCTCGGCATGGACACCACCACCCTGGTCGCCGGCCTGCTGCACGACACCGTCGAGGACACCGACTACTCGCTGGAGAAGCTCGGCGCCGAGTTCGGCGACGAGGTGGCGCACCTGGTCGACGGGGTCACCAAGCTGGACAAGGTCAAGCTGGGTGCCGCCGCCGAAGCCGAGACCATCCGCAAGATGATCATCGCGATGGCCCGCGACCCGCGGGTGCTGGTGATCAAGCTCGCCGACCGGCTGCACAACATGCGCACCATGCGCTTCCTGCCGCCGGAGAAGCAGGCCCGCAAGGCGCGGGAGACCCTCGAGGTCCTGGCGCCGCTGGCGCACCGGCTGGGCATGGCCACCATCAAGTGGGAGCTGGAGGACCTGGCGTTCGCCATCCTGCAGCCCAAGAAGTACGACGAGATCGTGCGCCTGGTGGCCAACCGCGCGCCGTCCCGCGACACCTACCTGCGCACCGTCATCGACGAGCTGTCGCACCAGCTCGACACCGCCCGGCTGGCCGCGAAGGTGCAGGGCCGCCCCAAGCACTACTACTCCATCCACCAGAAGATGATCGTGCGGGGTCGCGACTTCGACGACATCCACGACCTGGTGGGCGTGCGGATCCTGGTCGACGAGGTCCGCGACTGCTACGCCGCGATGGGCGTGGTGCACGCGCTGTGGCAGCCGATGCCCGGCCGCTTCAAGGACTACATCGCGCAGCCCCGGTTCGGGGTCTACCAGTCGCTGCACACCACGGTGATCGGCCCGGAGGGCAAGCCGCTGGAGGTGCAGATCCGCACCCACGAGATGCACCGCACGGCCGAGTACGGCATCGCGGCGCACTGGCGGTACAAGGAGACCAAGGGCCGCAACGGCGCCGCGCAGTCGGCCGTCGAGGTCGACGAGATGGCGTGGATGCGGCAGCTGCTCGACTGGCAGCGGGAGGCCGCGGACCCCGGCGAGTTCCTGGAGTCGCTGCGCTACGACCTGGCGACCAGGGAGATCTTCGTCTTCACGCCGAAGGGCGACGTGATCACGCTGCCGTCCGGCTCGACCCCGGTGGACTTCGCCTACGCGGTGCACACCGAGGTGGGCCACCGCTGCATCGGCGCCCGCGTCAACGGCCGGCTCGTGGCGCTGGAGCGCAAGCTGGAGAACGGCGAGGTCGTCGAGATCTTCACCTCCAAGGCGGAGGGATCCGGCCCGAGCCGCGACTGGCTGTCGTTCGTGGCCTCGCCGCGGGCCAAGGCGAAGATCAAGCAGTGGTTCGCCAAGGAGCGCCGCGAGGAGGCGATCGAGTCCGGCAAGGAGCTGATCGCCAAGGAGATCCGGCGGCTGGGCCTGCCGTTGCAGCGCTTCGTGTCGGCGGAAACGCTCGGCGCGGTGGCCCGCGAACTGCACTACGTGGACGTCACCGGCCTGTACGCGGCGGTGGGGGAGAAGCAGCTCTCGGCGCAGCACTTGGTGCAGCGCCTCGTGGCGTTCATCGGCGGCCCGGAGCAGGCGGCCGACGAGATCGCGGAGCGGTCGACGCCGTCGACGTTGCGCGGCAAGCGCCGCAGCAGCGGCGACTCCGGCGTCGTGGTCAAGGATGCCGGGGACGTGTGGGCGAAGCTGGCGCGCTGCTGCACGCCGGTCCCGGGCGACGAGATCCTCGGCTTCGTGACCCGCGGTGGGTGGGTCAGCGTGCACCGCACGGACTGCACCAACGCCGACGACCTGCGCCGCACTCCCGAACGGCTGGTCGAGGTGCACTGGGCGCCGTCGGCGTCGTCGGTGTTCCTGGTCGCGATCCAGGTGGAGGCCCTGGATCGGCACCGGCTGCTCTCCGACGTGACGAAGGTGCTGGCGGACGAGCGGGTGAACATCCTGTCGGCGTCGGTGACCACGTCGAAGGACCGGGTGGCGGTGAGCCGCTTCTCCTTCGAGATGGGCGACCCGAAGCACCTGGGCCACGTCCTCAAGGCGGTCCGCAACATCGAGGGCGTCTACGACGTCTACCGCGTGACCTCCGCGGCCTGACGGCGTTTCCGCTGCTCAGGGCCCGTGAGCACGTTTGGTCGCAATTGCAGCGCACGGCGCTGACCAGGCCAAACGGCACCATTTGCGCAGCGAGGAGGGGCGCGGCCCGCAGGCCGCGCCCCTCCTCGCGTTCGCGTCAGGCCTGGACGTCGACCGACTCGAACTTGACCTCCTGCTTCGGGTGGCCGCCGCCCGGCGACGGCTCGAACGCGCCGTCGTGGCCCGCGCGGGCGATGCCGTCGATGACCTTCAGGCCATCCTCCGAGATGGTGCCGAACACGGTGTAGTCCGGCGACAGCGGAGCCTCGCCGAAGACCATGAAGAACTGGCTCCCGTTGGTGTTCGGGCCCGCGTTGGCCATCGCGAGGTAGCCGCGCCCGTACTGCAGCTCCGGGAACGTCTCGTCGTCGAAGCTGTAGCCCGGGCCGCCGGAACCCTTGCCGGTCGGGTCACCGCACTGCAGCATCTGCAGGCCCTCGGTGCCGATCCGGTGGCACGCGGTCCCGTTGTAGTAGCCCTGCTTGGACAGGCTGATGAAGCTGTTCACGGTGCACGGCGCCAGCGCGCGGTCGAGCGTCAGCGGGATCGCGCCCTGGCTGGTGTTGATGGTGGCCTGCACGGTGCCCTTGGAGGACACCTCGCCGTTGGCCGGCGGCTGCACCGGCTTGCTCGGCCCCTTGCTGTCCGGCCGGTACTGGCAGGACACCGGATCCGCCAGCGGCGTCGGCCGGGCCGGCGGCGGCGCGAGCTCGGTGGGGATCTGGACCTCCGGCTGCGCCTGCGGCGGCTGCTGCTGGGCGGTGTCGTCGCCGGTGCGGGTGAAGTAGAAGACGCCCACCACGACCGCGATGACCACGACGATCGTCGCGCCGATGGTGATCATCCGGCGTCGCTTGGCCTGCTCCGCCCGGCGCTGCAGTTGGCGTTCGAGCTTCCGCTTGGCCGCCTGGCGACGTTGCTCGTTGCTGGGCACCTGCTCCCTCCCCGGATTCGGTGAACCTGATGTTGTTCCGGGGAGTTTATGGGGTCGGTCGCGGACCGTTCCTGAGAGCCTGCGCATCGTGCCTGCCGCGCGCGAAGGCGCACGTGGGCGGGACGATAACCTTGGGGGACCGACCCGCCCCATCGGGTGTCGCCGCAACGAAAGGTCGCGCTTCGTGCTTGTCCTCGGGTTCCCGGTAGGACCGCTGCAGGCGAACTGCTACGTGCTCGCGCGCGGGGAAGGCGAGCCCTGCGTCGTCGTGGATCCCGGCCAGGACGCCGTGGCGCCGCTGGACGAACAGCTGCGCAAGCACCGCCTCGCGCCTGCCGCCGTGCTGCTCACCCACGGGCACTTCGACCACGTCTTCTCCGCCGGTGGGGTCTGCGCCGCGCACGAAGTGCCCGCCTACGTCCACCCGGCCGACCGGTTCATGCTCGCCGACCCGGGCGCCGCGCTCGGCCCGGCCGGGCGGCAGCTCTTCGGCGACGGTCCGGTGATGGACGCGCCCGCCGACGTCCGCGACCTCGCCGACGGCGACGTGCTGGAGCTCGCCGGGTTGCGCTTCGACGTCACGCACACCCCGGGCCATACCGGCGGATCGGTGCTGTTCGGCGTCGGGACCGACGAGGGTGGGCGGCTGCTGCTGTCCGGCGACACCCTCTTCGCCGGCGCCATCGGGCGCACCGATCTGCCCGGCGGCGACCACGGCCGGATGCTCGAGTCGCTGAGCACCAAGGTGCTGCCGCTGGACGACGAGATCGTCGTGCTGCCGGGCCACGGACCGACCACCACCATCGGGCGCGAGCGCGCGGGCAACCCGTTCCTGCAGGGCCTGCCGGCTTCCGACGCCATTTCCTGACGAGGACTGAACCACCACTCATGAGCACGTTCACCGCACCCAAGGGCATCCCCGAGTACTACCCGCCGGAGTCGGCGGGCTTCCTGGCGGTCCGCGACACCCTGTCCGACGCCGCGCGCCGCGCTGGCTACGGCTACATCGAGCTGCCGGTGTTCGAGGACACCACGCTGTTCGCCCGCGGCGTCGGGGAGTCCACCGACGTCGTCAGCAAGGAGATGTACACCTTCGCCGACCGCGGCGGCCGGTCCGTGACGTTGCGCCCGGAGGGCACGGCGGGCGTGATGCGTTCGGTCATCGAGAACGGCCTGGACCGCGGCCAGCTGCCGGTGAAGCTCTACTACAGCGGCGCGTTCTTCCGCTACGAGCGGCCGCAGGCCGGGCGGTACCGGCAGCTGCAGCAGGTCGGCGTGGAGGCGATCGGGGTCGACGACCCGGCGCTGGACGCCGAGGTCATCGCGATCGCCGACGAGGGCTACCGGCGGCTGGGGCTCAGCGGGCACCGCATCGAGATCACCTCGCTGGGCGACAACACCTGCCGCCCCGCCTACCGGGCGAAGCTGCAGGAGTTCCTGCGCGGGCTGCCGCTGGACGAGGAGACCCGGCGCCGCGCCGAGCTCAACCCGCTGCGGGTGCTCGATGACAAGCGGCCGGAGGTGCGGGAACTCGTCGCCGACGCTCCCTTGATGGTCGACCACCTCTCGGCGGAGGCGGAGGAGCACTACGAGCAGGTCAAGGCGCACCTGCTCGACCTCGGCGTGGCGTTCGTGGAGAACCCCCGCCTGGTGCGAGGCCTCGACTACTACACCAAGACCACCTTCGAGTTCGTCCACGATGGACTCGGCGCGCAGTCCGGCATCGGTGGCGGCGGCCGCTACGACGGCCTGATGGCCGAACTCGGCGGCCAGGAGTACTCCGGCGTCGGCTTCGGGCTCGGCGTCGACCGGACCCTGCTGGCCTGCCAGGCAGAGGGGCTGCAGGTCGGCGACCAGGCGCGCTGCGACGTGTACTGCGTGCCGATGGGCGAGACCGCCAAGCGCCGCCTGGTGGCGGCCGCGGGCGGGCTGCGGGCGGCCGGGGTCCGCGTCGACGTGGCCTACGGCGGCAAGGGCCTCAAGGGCGCGATGAAGGCCGCCGACCGCTCCGGCGCGCGGTTCGCGCTGGTCCTCGGCGAGCGGGACCTCGAAGCCGGCACCGCGCAGCTGAAGGAGCTGGCCAGCGGCGAACAGCGCGCGGTGTCGCTGGAATCGCTGGAGGCCGAGGTCCGGGACGCGGTCGCGGAGCCGAGATGACCGAAGCAGAGGCGGTTCCGCTGGATCTGCTGGACCGCAAGACGGTCCGGGCGCGGGCTCGCAACGTCGCGATCGCCGCGCTGATCGTCGCTGCTGCGATGGGCGGCATCGTGAGCCTGTTCGCGGGGCCCACGGGCTTCGCGATCACCGCGGCGATCGTGGGAATCCCGTTGCTGCTGCTGGCTTTCGCGGAGTCCCGCAAGACCATCGAGCTGCGCGGCGGCGAGCTGGTGGCCCGCGCGATGGGCACCCGCGTGGTCGACGTGAAGAACGCGGATCGGTTCGACCTGTTCGTCACCGACCTGCGCGGCGCCCGGACGGTCAACCTGCTGGTCGGCGGCCCGCCCAAGGGCAAGGCGATCAGCGCGTCGCTGGCGCTCTACGCGGGCACCGGCGGCCGGGAGCTCGGGATCTACGCGCTGCGCAGGCTGGCGGACACGCTGGCCGGCTCGGCCGACACCCGGGCCCTGGTTCTGTCGCAGCTGATCGTGGCCCAGCTGCGGGCGGAGGCGCGTGGCGACGCGGCCCCGGACCGCCCGCTGTACCGGCTGGCATCGGTCGCGCCGGCGGGCCGGATGGCGCAGCGGCTGCATCCCGACGCGGTCGCGAGGTTCGTCGCCGCACTGGGCTAGGAGCGCGCCTCACCGACTGCTCAGGTCCGCAATTTCACCGAGGTTTTCCATCCTCGTTTTGCGCGGCGGTGCGGGTGGCGGCCCCCTGCGGGAGTTACAGAGGCTTCCTGGTCTGTGGGTGCTCCTCCTGATGTATGCCCAATACACGGCGGAGGGGCGGTGCTCGCCGAGGGAACCCCGGAGGGTGGCACCGTGAACCCGCGGCGGTGCGAGTGTCGTAGGTGGGTTATGCGCCTGCGGCGCCCCGTAGACGTGCAGCTTTGCGGCCCGCGGCTGCGGGCCGCCCAGGACGAAAAGGGCTCACTCGAAACGCGGGTCACCGGAGTGTCGGGGCCCGACACACCGGAGCCTGGGGACAACTTCCGCAATTTCAATGGAAATCGGACCTTCGATTTCCATTGAAATTGCGGACCACCGGGGCTGAGGGCGGACGGATCAGCGGCCGGGCCTGAGGTGCGGCGGCCGTCGGCGCACCGTCGGGGTTTCCGCGCTGGTCGCGGCCGCTCGCCCCACGCGGTCCGCGACCGAACCCCCGCTGCGGCCCGAGCTCTTCGCGGGCTCCCGGACCGCCACCGCGGCGGCGATCGCCGTGGTGATCGGCACCGCGGCGACCAGACCGATGCTGCCGACCAGCGTGCGCACGACCTCCTGCGCCACCGCCTGCGAACTCACCACCTCACCGAAGGTCCGACCGGAGAGCGTGTACGCCAGCAGCAGCGGCAGGGCCGCGCCCGCATAGGCCAGGACCAGCGTGTTCACCGCCGACGACACGTGGTCGCGGCCGATCCGCTGGCCCGCCTTGTAGAGCTGCCGCCAGGACAACGAGGGGTTGGCCTTGCGCAGCTCCCACACCGCGCTGGTCTGGGTGACGGTCACGTCGTCGAGCACGCCGAGCGCGCCGATCACGATCCCGGCCAGCAGCAGGCCGCGCGCATCGATCGGCGTGCCGAGCACTCCCATCAGGCTCGACGTGTCCTCGTCCAGCCCGGTCAGGCTGGTGGCCGCCGAGAAGACCACGCTGAGCAGGCCGATCAGGGCGAGGCTCAGCAGGGTGCCGAGCACCGCGGTCGAGGTCCGCGCGGAGAAGCCGTGCGTCAGGTAGAGCACCACGAACATGATCAGCCCGGCCCCGACGACCGCCACCAGCAGCGGGTCCTCGCCGGCGAGGATGGCGGGCAGCACGAAGCCGATCAGCACGACGAAGCTCAGCCCGAGCGCGACCAGCGCGGCGACGCCCTGCCAGCGGCCGAGCACGATCACCGCGGCGGCGAACACGAGGGCCAGGACCAGCAGCGGCATGCCGCGCTGGAAGTCGACGACCTGGTAGGAGGTCGGGTCGTCGGGGTTGGCCCCGGCGTAGCTGAGCACCACGTGGTCGCCGACGGCGAATCGCGGCGTGCCGGGGTCCGTCGGCACCGTCTGCTCGATCGTCCGGTCGGCGCGCGGCCCGTCCTGCATCTGGACCCCGAGCACCACGCAGCCGCTCTCGTCGGGCGAGCCCTGGGTGCACGAGCCCGCGGCGGCGGAGACGATGACGGCGTTGACCGGGTACTGGCCGAATCCGAGGTCGGCGCCGGTGCGCTGCTGGTGGTCGAACGGGTAGAGCAGCAGGAAACCGACGACGGCGGCCAGCGCGAACGGCGCCAGCGCGATCGCGAGCACCCGCTTGACCTGTCTGGACGCCGGTTCGGCGGGGCCGTGGCCGTGCCCATGGCCGTGGCCGTGGCCGTGGCCGTGGCCGGTGGCGGGGCCGTCGTCCCGGCGAGGGCCCGGGTCCGCGCGGCGACCGCCCGGCGGCCGGTCCGCGGGCGGTTGGGCGGGCGGTTGGGCCTGGTCGGCGGCGCGACGGTGGCGAGCACGATGGCCGCCTCCGGGCTCGGGAGGCTCTCCGGTGGGGCGGCGGTCGGTCACCGGGCAATTATGCGGACCGCCTACCGCGGCCCGAAGCGGGGCGTTTGGCCGGGCTCGCGAACCCGCGCCACTCGATCGGCGGACATGCGGGAACGGCGCTCGACATGGTGTCGAAACTATGTTCGAATTGAGTCATGCGATGGGAACAGCAACGGGTCAAGCCACCGGTCGGGGGTGCGCCGGAGCTCCCGCTCGCGCTGCCGGAGCCGCCGCCGCGGTCCGGCGGGCGCGCGGGGCTGCGGTTGCCGGATCCGGTGCCGATCGAGGCGGGCACGGAGGAGGCGTACGCGATCGAGATCCACGCGAAATCGATCATCAACCGGGTGCCGGGGGAGTCCCAGGTGCCGTTCCGGTGGACCGTGAACCCGTACCGGGGATGCGGCCACGCGTGCCGGTACTGCTTCGCGAGGCGCACTCACACGTACTTGGACCTGGACGCGGGGCACGACTTCGACAGCAAGATCGTCGTGAAGGTCAACGCCGGGACCTTGCTGCGCAAGGAGTTGGCCGGCCCTCGCTGGGCGGGCGAGGCGATCGCGATGGGCACCAACACCGACCCGTACCAGCGAGCCGAGGGGCGCTACCGGCTGATGCGGGAGATCATCGCCGAGCTGCGCGACCGGGCCAACCCGTTCTCGATCCTCACCAAGGGGACGCTGATCCTGCGGGACGTGGACCTGATCGTGCAGGCCGCAGAGGTGGCTCCGGTGTCGGTGGCGGTCTCGGTGGGCTCGGTCGACGAGCGGCTCTGGCGGGCCGTCGAGCCGGGTGCTCCGTCGCCGCGGCGGCGGCTGGACGTGGTGCGCCGGTTCGCCGACGCGGGGATCGGCTGCTCGGTGCTGATGGCGCCGATCCTGCCGGGGCTCAGCGACGCGCCGGAGCAGATCGACGCGACGGTGCGGGCCCTGGCCGAGGCGGGTGCCGCGAACGTGACGCCGTTGCTGCTGCACCTGCGGCCTGGGGCGCGCGAGTGGTTCCGTGCCTGGCTGCAGCGCGAGCATCCGAAGTTGGTGCCGAGCTACGCGCGGCTCTACCGGGAGGGTTCGTACCTGCCGCAGTCCTACCAGCGCGACGTCCTCGCCCTGGTGGCCGATGCGAAGCGCCGCCACGGCATCGGCTCGTCGCGGCAGCCGGCGTTCCGCGACGTCGGGGCCGGTGCCGCCCGGTCCGCCGCCGAGGAGGAGGGAGTGCGCCAGCTCAGCCTGTTGTGAGCCCGGTCGGCGACGATCGGGAGTGGTTCCGGGAAATGCACATCATTTTCGATTGGGATAGGACAATGTTAAGGAAAACGATTTCTGACAAGTCCGGAAACTTCGCCGTTCCTTTCGGGGTTGTAAAAGCGCCGATGATGTTGATAATTCGGTCGCGCCCCGGTGCGCCGCCGATTCATGGTTACCTACCGTGCTGGAAGGCGATCGACGTGTCCCTGGATCGGGTCAACGTGTTGTGGTGCGCGAAGAGGTGCTGGAGCCCAGCTGCTCCTCGGGCTGCCATCGAACGCCGAAGACGCCCATGCCGAAGTCCAGCGCCACCGCGTGCGTGCGGCCGAACCGGTCGACGGTCAACGGCTTCGGGGGCTCCACCTCCTGCGTGGTGGAGTCGCCGACGTAGCTCTCGCACCGGGTCGGCGGGTGCGCCGGATCGAACTGCAGCTCCACCACGTACTGGCGCACGGGCAGCCGGAACAGCCGGCAGAAGCTGTGCTCGGCCTCGTTCGGGCCGGTCGGTGGGTCGATGATCTCGTACTCCAGCAGCAGCGTCTCGCCGCGCGCTAAGGCCCGGTCGAACAACAGCTCCGCCACCACCAGGTCGCGGGCGTGGTCGGTGAGGACCTGGCCTAACCGGCAGGATCGGATCGGCCGGATGATCGGGGGCGTTTCGCCGGAGGAGGCGCCGTCGAACATGATCACCCAGCGGTCGACGCCGTTGGTCTCGGCCCGGACCAGCTTGCGGGTGCGGATCTTGCGCAGCTCGCCGCGCTGGTCGACGTGCACGACGTCGTGGTGGCTCAGCCGGGCGAGCTTGCTGTCGTGGCTGGTGTCGATCTTGGTGAGGAGCTCGGCGGCGGACTCGTTCTCCGACCAGAGCGCGCTCAGCGGCGGCGCCTCGGCGGGGGCCTGCCGGGTGCGGCCGCGCGGGCGCGGCGGGCCGAGCAGTGCCGACAGCGAGCTCTCCGGCACGCCGAGCACCTGCTCCAGCTGCTGCAGGGCGAGCAGCGAGTCGGGGCGCTCGGGGCGCCGGCGGCCGGACTGCCAGTAACTCAGCGCGGTGATGCTGACGGGGGTGCCGCGGGCGCGCAGCCGGTGCTGGATGCGTTCCAGGCTCAGCCGGCTGGCCCGGATCGCGGTGCGCAGCGCGGCCTCGAACGGACCGGTTCGGAGCAGTTCGGAGAGTTCGGCCGACAAAGCGTTCGCTCCTTGCTGCGTGCCGCGGACGGCCGGGTGGGTGGCCGGGCGAGCCTCGGTTTTCGGGCCGGTCATCGTTACTCCTCGTGTCCGCCGAATTCCGAACTTACGCTAATCAGTGGGGTCTACGTTGCGCAACGACCGAGTTCCGGTAGGCGTCTACGACTAAAGGAGGAACTCGGGTGTGCTTAAGGCGGGAATCAACTCCTTCATCGCTTCGTAGACGCCTGGCAATGCCGCTGCGTGATCGTCGGTCGTGCCTCGAATCAGTTGAATTGTGGACCAGCTGCGGCAAAATTGGTATCGACCATTTGGTGCCGCTCCGGCGAACGGGCGAACCAAGGGGCGTGAGCAGGCGGCCGGGTGGGGGAGGCCGCGGCGGGGAGGTGCGGTCACGCTCCGCGGCGGTGGCCGGACGCGCGGCACCTGCGCGATGCGCTCCCAGGTTCGTTGGCTAGCCTTAATGCCTTGCGTCCCAGCTGCTGAACACCCTGATCGACAGACGTCCTGCCGATCGGGAGCGGCGGGGATCGCCGACAGCTACACCGTCCATACCGTCAAGCGCTGAACAGCGGAAGAAGGAGCTCAGTACCCGTGATGCGCACGCACGAGGCCGGATCGCTTCGCTCCGGTCATGCCGGGCAGACCGTCACCCTCGCCGGGTGGGTGGCGCGCCGTCGCGATCACGGCGGGGTCATCTTCATCGATCTGCGCGACGCCTCGGGCGTCGCACAGGTCGTCTTCCGCGAAGGCGAGATGGCCGAGCGCGCCCACCGGCTGCGCGCCGAGTTCTGCGTCCGGGTCACCGGCGAGGTGATCCGCCGCCCGGCGGGCAACGAGAACGCGGAGATCGCGACCGGCGAGATCGAGGTGACCGCCACCGAGCTGGAGGTCCTGTCCGAGGCCGCGCCGCTGCCGTTCCCGCTGGACGAGCACCTGGAGGTCGGCGAGGAGGTCCGGCTCAAGCACCGCTACCTGGACCTGCGCCGCGCCGAGCCCGCCCGGATCATGCGGATGCGCAGCGACGTCAACCGGATCGCCCGGGACGTGCTGCACGGTCGCGACTTCGTCGAGGTCGAGACGCCGACGATGACCCGCTCGACGCCGGAGGGCGCCCGGGACTTCCTCGTCCCGGCCCGCCTGCAGCCCGGCAACTGGTACGCGCTGCCGCAGTCGCCGCAGCTGTTCAAGCAGCTGCTGATGGTCGGCGGCCTGGAGCGGTACTTCCAGATCGCGCGCTGCTACCGCGACGAGGACTTCCGCGCCGACCGGCAGCCTGAGTTCACGCAGCTCGACATCGAGATGAGCTTCGTCGAGCAGGACGACGTGATCGAGCTCGGCGAAGCGCTCCTGACCGCGCTGTGGAGCAAGCTGGCCGACCACGAGATCCCGCGCCCGATCCCGCGGATGACCTACGCCGATGCGATGGCCAAGTACGGCACGGACAAGCCGGACCTGCGCTTCGGTCTCGAACTCACCGAGATGACCGAGTACTTCAAGGACACCACGTTCCGGGTGTTCCAGGCGCCCTACGTCGGCGCGGTCGTGATGCCCGGCGGCGCCGACCAGCCGCGGCGGCAGCTCGACGCCTGGCAGGAGTGGGCCAAGCAGCGCGGGCACAAGGGCCTTGCGTACGTGCTCATCGGGGCCGACGGCACGCTGTCCGGCCCGGTTGCGAAGAACCTGTCCGACGCCGAGCGCGAAGGGCTCGCCAAGGCGGTCGGCGCCTCCCCGGGCGACTGCGTGTTCTTCGCGGCCGGTCCGCGCTCGGCGGCCCGCGGCCTGCTGGGCGCGGCGAGGCTGGAGATCGGTGAGCGCTGTGGCCTGATCGACCACGACGCCTGGTCGTTCGTCTGGGTCGTCGACGCCCCGATGTTCGAGCCGGTGGACGAGACCGACGACGTCGCGGTCGGCACCGGTCGGTGGACGGCGGTGCACCACCCGTTCACCTCGCCGAACGCCGACTGGATCGACACCTTCGACCAGGACCCGGAGCACGCGCTGGCCTGGGCGTACGACATCGTCTGCAACGGCAACGAGATCGGTGGCGGCTCGATCCGTATCCACCGCTCCGAGATCCAGGAGCGGGTGTTCGAGCTGCTCGGCATCTCGCAGGACCAGGCGCAGGACAAGTTCGGCTTCCTGCTCGACGCGTTCAAGTTCGGCCCGCCGCCGCACGGCGGCATCGCCTTCGGCTGGGACCGGATCTGCATGCTGCTCGCCGGCGCCGACTCGCTGCGCGATGTCATCGCCTTCCCGAAGAGCGGGGGCGGGTTCGACCCGCTGACCGGTGCGCCGTCGCCGATCACCATCGAGCAGCGCAAGGAGGCCGGGATCGACGCCAAGGCTGCGGCGCAGGTCGGCGACCAGAGCATCTCGGTGTTCCCGCCCGGTGTGGTGGAGAAGCAGGGCTGACCGGAGCGCGGCGGGCACGACGTGCTGCACCTTCGGGTCATCTGTCCGGCCGAGCACACCGATCGGGTGCTCGCCGATGCCCGGTCGCACCCGGGCACGGCGCACCTGGTCGTCGTGCGCGGCGGCGCGCTCGATCCGGCGGGTGATCTCGTCGAGTTCGACGTGGCCCGCGAGGCCGCTGACGACGTGCTCGCCGCGATCGGCGCGTCCGAGTTGGCGGCGGTCGGCGCGGTGACCATCTCCGAGGCGGGCACCATGCTGTCGCAGCGCGCCGAGCGGGCCGAGGAGGCGGCTCCCGGCGATGGCGACGACGCGGTGGTCTGGGACGAGCTGATCGCCCGCACCGGCGAGGAATGCCGGCTGAACGCCACGTTCCTGGCGTTCCTCTCCATCGCGTGCGTGCTGGCGGCGGTCGGCGTGGTCACCGACTCGCCGGTGACGATCGTCGGCGCGATGGTGGTCGGCCCCGAGTTCGGGCCGCTGGCAGCCATCGCCGTCGGGTTGGTGTCCCGCCGCTGGCTGCTGGTGCGCCGCGCGTCGGTGGCGCTCGCGGTGGGCTTCCCGGTGGCGATGGTGGTGACCGCGGCGGCCGCGTTGCTCGGCGAGTGGACGGGCCTGATCGACCGGCTCAGCCTGCCCGCCGTCAGCCAGGTGGCGTTCGTGTACCAGGTCGGCTGGTCGTCGCTCATCGTGTCGTTGCTGGCCGGTGCGGCTGGGATGCTGTCGCTGACCTCCGCCAAGTCGGCGGTGCTGGTCGGCGTGTTCATCTCGGTCACGACGGTGCCCGCCGCCGGCTATGCGGTGGTGGCGGCGACGCTCGGCGACTGGGCGCAATGCTTCGGCTCGGTCGCGCAGCTCGTGGTCAACCTGGTGGGCATCGTCGTGTCGGCGGCCGCGGTGCTCGTGTTGCGGCGCAGGCGGGCCGGCCTGGCCGACCGGGTGCCGACGCGGGAAATGCGGTGAGGAAGCCCAATCTTCGCCGCCGTGCAACGCCGCCGCAGCTTTGTTCCGTCAGCGTCTAGGAGGCGACTGACGTTCGGCGGATCGTCGAGGGTGGGAGCGTGTTGTGCCCAGGTGAACACGCTGCGATTACGGGTGTTGACCGGTTGCGTGTCACTTGACCGGTAATGCCCTATCAGGTTCATGTTGTGGGGGTAGTGTCTGGAGACGATGAGCGTGGAGATCACCACCGGTCCCCCGGAGGTTCGCGTCCCGGTCAGCGCCGAGGCGACCGATACCGTAGGGACCGCGGAAGCCGTGCTGAGCAAGCGGACTGGAGCAACTGTCCGGCTTGCCGATGCGGAGGATCTCGGTGGCAGCGACCGCTCCGTCGTGATGCGGGTCCGGATCGCCGAATCGCCGTTCGAGCTGCCCCGCACCATCGTGGTCAAGCACTACGGCGAGTGCCCGGAGGAAGCCCGGTCTGACCCGTTCGCGCACGAGGCGGCGAGCTGCCAGCTCACCACCGCGCTGCCGCCCGAGGCCCGGATCGGCCCCGAACTCATCGCGCACGACGCCACCGAACGCCTGCTGGTGCTGGAGGACCTGGGCCGCGGCTCCACCCTGGCCGACGTGCTGTTCGCCGACGATCCGCGGATGGCGGAGCGGGCGCTGCTGGCGTGGGCGCGGGCGCTGGGCCGTCTGCACAGCACCACGGCGGGGTGCGAGGCGGACTTCGACGCGCTGATGCGCCGGCTGGGCGCGAGGTCGTGGACCGATCCGGTCGCCGACGACATCACGCGATCGGTGGGCGAGCTGCCGGAGCTGCTGTCGCAGACCCTCGGTGTGGACACCCCGCCGCGCATGGTCGAGCGGCTGACCGGCGCCTCCGAACTGCTGGAGTCGAGCCGGTACCGGTCGTTCAGCCCGTCGGACATCTGCCCGGACAACAGCCTCGTGACGGGCAGCGGCGTGCGGTTCATGGACTTCGAGTGGGGCTGCGTGCGGGATGTCGCGATGGACGCCGCCTACCTGCAGTACCCGTTCCCGTCGTCGTGGTGCTCGTACGCGCTGCCGGACAACCTGGCGGAGAGCATGTTGTCGACGTGGCGTTCGGAGATCGTCGAGGTCTGGCCGGAGCTGGACGACGACGAGGTGCTGATGCCCCGGCTGTTCAACGCCCAGCTGCTGTGGGTGTGGGTGTCGACCTGGTGGTTCCTGCCGCGGACCGGCGAGACCGACCGGCCGATCGACCTGCACATGCCTTCGCCGCGCCGCAGCACGGCGCTGGTGGACCGGTGGCGGCACCTGCGCTCGGACGCGGAGAAGGCCGATATGGCCGACGTCGCGGAGTTCGCGGACCGGGTGATCGACGCGCTGGTGGACCGCTTCGGTGCCGGGGCGCTGCACCTGCAGCCGTACCCGGCGTTCCGCACCGCGTAGACACACCGGCCGAAAGCCGTTGAGGGCCCGCCCGTCCCGTGGTTGGATGCATATACGAGTTTTTGCATGGTATGCATCGGGAGGCGTGGCGTGAGTTCCGTCGAGTCGGAGATCGAGCGGGCCGCCGTCGCCACCTGGCCCGCTTCGACGGTCGAGCGCGCCGATGGCTGGGTGCTGCGGCACTGCGAGCTGCTGAACCGCAAGCGCTCGAACTCGGCGCTGCCGCCGGAGGTCGTGCCGGATCCTGAGACCGCGGTCGAACGCGTGGAGAAGTTCTACGCGGCGCGGGAGGTGGCGCCGGTCGTGCAGGTCAGTCCGCTGGACCGGCACGCCGAGCTGGACGCGTTCCTGGCCGGCCGGGGCTATCGCGTGGTCGGCCGCACGTCGGCCATGTTCGCCGACTGCGATCGGGTGCTCGGCGCGCCGCAGGACTTCGAGGTGCGGCTGGAACCCGGCCCGCAGCCGTCCTGGCTCGTCGCCGCCGAGGTGGTGGGCCGCAAGCCGGAACCGAGCCTGGATCGCATCTCGCAGCCGGTGCGGTTCGCCATCGCGCTGCGCGACGGCGTCCCGATCGGCGTCGGGACGTTCGCCGTCTCGTCGGGTTGGTGCGGGATCTACGGCATGGCCACGAGTCCCGACTGGCGGCGTCGCGGCGTCGCCGGCGCGGTGCTGCGCGCGGGCGCGCGGTGGGCGGCCGGCGCGGGGGCGACGCGGCTGTTCCTCCAGGTCGAGGACGACAATCCCGGAGCGCGGTCGTGCTACGAAGCGCTGGGCTTCATCCCCTCGCACGGCTACCACTATCGGGTCCGCTAAGCTTTCCTGTTTCCGGCGCGTTGCGTGGGCGAATATATTTCAGGTTTCAAGCTAACTCGATGCGGTAATTCTGGTCACATCTCGAGTACTTTGCGTAGTGAACATCGTTTACGCAACGCAGTGACGGGCCTCCTGTCCACCCGGCATACGGGTGAATTACCAGGTCGAACCGAGTTGTATTAGAACATCTTCATTTGTTTCCCGGTCGACTCCACCGGATCTGCGACTTGCGCGTGCACCGCTGTTGTCGGATACCTTGAGTTCAGCGTTTCGCTACTTCTCCCCGCTACCGTCGATGTCGCCGGATGGGGATCGGCTGCTCTATTACAGGAGGCATTCGTGCGCGGCAAGGCGTGGCAGATCACGAGGGCGGGCTTGTTCCTGCTCTTCGCGGTCCTGCTCGCCGTGCTGAGTCCGCTGAGTGCCGAAGCCGGCCCGCAATTGCGCACCGGACCTGCGGAAACGAAGTCCGAGACCAGTGAGCACCGGGACAGCGAGAAGCTGCGCGAACGGATGCCGGGAATCGCGCTGCACCGCCGCAGCTTCGAACGGCGGGAAGACCGCCGCCCGCTGTTGCCGCGCAGCTTGCAGGGCATCCCGCGCCTCGAAAATCAGGCAGCGGCCGAGCAACTCCCAAATGCTGGGAGCAAGCCGCACCCTGCATATGCCAAGCTCAAACATTCTCCCGCCACGCTCCAGGTCATCCGCCACTGATCGGCGGCTCGCGACGTATTCCGAGCCGACGACCAGAGAGGCGACAATGAGCTTCGAACATTTCGTGCGACACGCTCGGCGACACCCGAGCATGCTTTCCGCTGACCGCCGCCAGCAGCTCGCCGCAGGTCAGAAACCGGCCGCGCTGTTCATCGGGTGCTCCGATTCGCGGGTGGTCCCATCGCAGATCACCGGTGCCGAACCGGGCAATCTGTTCGAACTGCGGACCGCGGGCAATGTGGTCCCGAAATACGCGCCGGATTCGGCGTCCAGCGAAATGGCCACCATCGAGTACGCCGTGCTGCAGCTGCGGGTGCCGGAGATCATCGTCTGCGGGCACTCGCACTGCGGTGCCGTGACGGCGTTGACCCTGGCCGGGCGCGGCCTGGAAGAGCTGCCGGCGCTGCGGGGCTGGCTCGGCACCGACGGCCTGAGCGGCGTCGAGCCGGACGATCCGAGCGTGCGCGCCGAGAGCAAGCGGCACATCCACGCGCAGCTGCAGACGCTGCGCGAATACCCGTTCATCCAGGACCGGATCGCCGCCGGCGAGCTGCGGTTGCACGGCTGGTTCTACGAGATCGACACCGGCCTCGTCTTCGCCTGCCCGCAGGCGCCGGAAGCCACGGACTTCCTGCCTCTCTAACCACAGTTTCCAAACTCGGCCTGCTTGGCGGTGCGGGCGGCGGAACCTCAGGCGCCTTCTCGCTGTGGGATCCCCGACTCATGAATACCGATTCAGTCGGGGCTGTCCTCGCGAGAAGACCCCTGAGAACCCGCGGCGGTGCGAGCTGAGTCCCACACCGCCAGCGGCTGCCGCCGCTTACAAGAGCTGGCCCCAACCCCGCCCACCGGGTCGACGCCCGCACCGCCAGGTGCGCGGCGCGATACCCGTTTCCCGCATTTCGACCTGCCCTGGAGGGCATCGTGATATCTCGACTCGAAACGCCTCGCCCGGCGCGCCGGAGGCTCGGCGCGCCGCGCTGGCCGAAGGCCACCTTCGGCGCCGACCTGGGGGCCTCGCTGGTGGTGTTCCTGGTGGCGGTGCCGCTGTGCGTCGGCGTGGCCGTCGCCTCCGGCGTTCCCGCCGAACTGGGCATCGTCACCGGCATCATCGGTGGGCTCGTGGTCGGTCTGCTGCCCGGCAGCACGATGCAGGTGAGCGGCCCCGCCGCGGGCCTGACGGTGCTGGTGGCCTCGGCAGTGGACCAGCACGGGCTGGCCGCGCTCGGCGTGATCGTGCTCGGCGCCGGTGTCGTGCAGATCGTGCTCGGGCTGAGCAGGCTCGGCACCTGGTTCCGCGCCATCTCGCCGTCGGTGGTGCAGGGGATGCTCGCCGGCATCGGGCTGGTGCTCATCCTCGGCCAGATCTACCCGGTGGGCGGGCTCGCGCAGCCCGAGTCCACCTGGGCGAAGTTCGCCGAGATCCCGGACCTGCTGATCGCGGCGACGACCACCGCGGAGGGCATCAGCGGCCTCGTGCTCGCCGTGCTGGCCCTGGGGATCATGAGCGGCTGGAAGAAGATGCCCGCGCGACTGCGGCTGGTGCCCGGCGCGCTGATCGCCGTCGTGGCCACCAGCGCGTTGGCGGTGATCTTCGCGATGCCGGTGCACAAGGTCGAGGTCGGCTCGCTGCTTGCGGCCCTGAACATGCCGACCGCCGAGGCATGGGGCGAGCTCATGACGCCCGCCGTGCTCGGCTCGATCCTGACGTTCGCGCTGATCGCCTCGGCGGAAAGCCTGTTCAGCGCCGCCGCCGTGGACCGCATGCACGACGCCCCGAAGACCCAGTACAACAAGGAACTCGTCGCCCAAGGCGCGGGCAACGCGCTCTGCGGTCTGCTCGGGGCGCTGCCGATGACCGCGGTCATCGTGCGCAGCGCCACGAACGTGCAGGCCGGCGCAAAGACCAAGCTCTCCCGCGTGCTCCACGGGTTCTGGCTGCTGCTGTTCGTAGTGCTGCTGCCGGGCGTGCTGGCCTTCATCCCGACGGCGGTGCTTGCGGCGCTGCTGATCCAGGCCGGCTGGAAGCTGCTGGAGCTGCGGCAGGTCGTAGCGCTGGTTCGGGAGCACCGATCCGAGGCGTTCGTGCTGGTGCTGACCGCGGGCATGATCGTGGCCACGGACCTGCTGATCGGCACGCTGGCCGGACTCGCGGTCGCCATCGTCAAGACCGCGATCGAGGTGTCCCGGCTGTCGGTGCGCGCCGAGCACGGCGACGAGCACGTGCGGGTCGAACTGGGGGGCAACGCGACGTTCCTGCGGCTGCCGCGGCTGCTGGACCACCTCGAACAGCTGCCGACGGGCAAGCACGTGCACCTGGACCTGACGATGGTCCGGCACCTCGACCGCGCTTGCCACCAGGCCGTCGAGCACTGGGCGGCGCAGCGCCGCCGCGGCGACTGCACCGTCGAGGTCGCGCTCCCCGCCCGCGTGGGCTGAGCGCAGCGGGCTGTTTTGGATGTGGCGGGTAGCGCGGGTTGTTGTTCTGAGAAGGCGACCGTAATTCCCGCAGGGGGGCCGCCACCCGCACCGCCACGCAAGACGAGTTCTCCAACAAGGAGGCCGCGCCTCCTGGCCGGTGGAGTGGTCGGTGGTGCCCGGTAGCGTCGGGGTGTGAGCGAGGGCTTGTTCGACGAAGGGCTGTTCGGCGCCGACACCGAGATGCGCGCGGGCGAGAAGTTGGCCGAGAACGCGCCGTTGGCGGTGCGGATGCGACCCCGTTCGCTGGACGAGGTCGTGGGCCAGCAGCACCTGCTGGGGGCCGGGGCCCCGCTGCGTCGCCTGGTGGAAGGCGCGGCGCCGGCATCGGTGCTGCTCTACGGGCCGCCGGGCACCGGCAAGACCACGCTCGCCAACCTCGTCTCGCTGGCCACCGGCCGCCGGTTCGCGGCGCTTTCCGCGCTGTCCTCCGGCGTCAAGGAGGTGCGTGCGGTCATCGAGGAGGCGCGTCGTCGGCTCGGCCGCTCGGGCGAGGCGACGGTGCTCTTCATCGACGAGGTGCACCGGTTTTCCAAGACCCAGCAGGACGCGCTGCTGGGCGCGGTCGAGGACCGCACCGTGCTGCTGGTGGCGGCCACCACGGAGAATCCCCACTTCTCCGTGGTGGCCCCGCTGCTGTCGCGGTCGCTGGTGCTGCAGCTGCGCAGCCTGGAGGAAGACGACATCCGGACGCTGCTTCGCCGAGCGGTCGGCGAAGAGCGCGGCCTGGGTGGGGCCTTGCGCCTGGAAGAGGACGCCGAGGCGCACTTGGTCGCGCTCGCCGGTGGCGACGCTAGGCGGGCGCTGACCGCGCTGGAAGCGGCGGCGGAGTCGGCGAGCTCGACCGGCGCGGACGCCATCGACCTGGCGACGGTCGAGGCCACCGTGAACCGCGCCGCGGTCCTCTACGACCGGGGCGGCGACCAGCACTACGACGTGGCGAGCGCGTTCATCAAGTCCATCCGCGGGTCCGACGTGGACGCCGCGCTGCACTACCTGGCCCGGATGGTGGAGGCGGGGGAGGACCCGCGGTTCATCGCCCGCCGGCTCGTCGTGCACGCCAGCGAGGACATCGGTATGGCCGACCCGACCGCGCTGCAGGCCGCCGTCGCGGCGGCGCACGCGGTGCAGTTCATCGGGATGCCCGAGGGGCGGATCGCGTTGGCGCAGGCCACGATCCACCTCGCCACCGCGCCGAAGTCGAACGCGGTGATCATGGCCATCGACGAGGCGCTGGGCGACGTCCGGGCGGGCAAGGCCGGCCCGGTGCCGCCGCACCTGCGCGACGGGCATTACGCCGGGGCGGAGAAGCTCGGCAACGCCAAGGGCTACCAGTACCCGCACAGCAAGCCGGAAGGCGTGCTCGCCCAGCAGTACCCGCCCCGCGAGCTGGTGGGCCGCGACTACTACCAGCCGACCGGCCGCGGCGCGGAGCGCACGCTCAGCGACCGGGTCCCGAAGCTCCGCAGCATCATCCGCGGCGAGGACTGAGGCCGCGGCTCGCGGCTTCGACCGGACCTCGGCCCGCTGGACACCCGGCCCACGCCGTGGAGTCCGCGGTTTCAATTGAAACTGCGAGGGGGACCGTGGGGATGGTGGTGGTCGACCGGTGAGCCCGGGGCGGGGCGGCAGGTAGATTCCGGCGGGGTTCTCGTCGCGAGGAGGTCGTTGTGGACAAGCGGATCGTGGTCAGCCGGGTTGTTCCGGAGTCCGCACTGGACGTGCTGCGCGAGGTCGGCGACGTGCACGTCTGCCCGCAGGACCGGCCGCTGACCGCGCCCGAGCTGCGCGAGGCGGTGCGCGGCGCGCACGCGATCGTCACGATGCTGCACGACCGGGTCGACGCCGAGCTGGTCGAGGCCGCCGGCCCGCAGCTGGAAGTGGTCGCCAACGTGGCGGTCGGCTACGACAACGTCGACGTCCCGGCCGTGACCGGGCGCGGCGTCACCGTCACCAACACGCCCGGCGTGCTCGTCGACGCGACCGCCGATCTGACCATCGGGCTGCTGCTGATGGCGACCCGCCGGCTCGGCGAGGGCGAACGGCTGCTTCGGTCGCGCCGGCCGTGGACCTTCCACCTCGGCTTCATGCTCGGCTCCGGGTTGCAGGGCAAGACGCTCGGCATCGTCGGGCTCGGCGACATCGGGCAGGCCGTGGCCCGGCGGGCTCGCGCGTTCGGGATGGACATCGCCTACACCGGCCGGCGTCGCGTCGCCGCGGACGTGGAAGCCGAACTCGACGCCCGCTTCCTGACCAAGGACGAGCTGCTGCGCACCGCCGACGTGGTGTCCCTGCACTGCCCACTGACCGAGCAGACCCGGCACCTCATCGACGAGGCGGCGCTCGCGGCCATGAAGCCGACCGCGTTCCTGATCAACACCAGTCGCGGCCCGGTGGTCGACGAGGGCGCGCTGGCGAAGGCGCTCCACGAGCAGCGGATCGGCGGCGCGGCCCTCGACGTCTTCGAGCGCGAACCCGAGGTGGAGCCCGCGCTGCTCGACCTCGACAACGTCGTGGTGGTGCCGCACCTGGGATCGGCGACCACCGAGACGCGAACCGCGATGGCCGAGCTCGCCGCCCGCAACGCCGCCGCGGTCCTCACCGGCCGGGAACCGCTCAACCCGGTCCGCTCGTAACACGATCGGTTCGAGATGCGCGCCCTTCGCCAAATTGTTTGGCGAAGGGCGCCGCTCGTTTCGCCGATCGGAGCCCCGGTCCGGTGGGCGCGGCGCCCGGCGGTGCCCGCACGCGGGCCGGGCCGACCGGGTGCGGGAGTGAGGATCGGGGCCGGTAACCTGACGCACGATCAACGGACCGGGCCGAGAGCTCGGTCCCACCGAATGACGTGGACATACGGGAGGGCACGTGACGCCCACGCAGATCGCCGCGCTGATCGCCGCCGGAGCGTTCGTGCTGCTGGTCGTGCTGCTGGCGATCCCGCTGATCAAGCTCGGCCGCACGCTGGACGAGGCGACCATCGCGATCCGCAAGGCGCACGAGAACTCCGATCCGCTGTTCACCGGCGCGAACTCGACCATCACGCACGTCAACACCCAGCTGGAGCGCGTCGACGGGATCACCGCCAACGCCAAGACGATCAGCGGCAACGTCTCGGCGTTGTCTTCGCTGTTCACGGCTACACTGGGTGGCCCGTTGGTGAAGACGGCGGCGTTCTCCTACGGGGTCAGCAAGGCACTGCGGGCCCGCCGGAAGCGGCGGCAGGAGCCCGCTGGCCGGCACTTCCGCCGCAAGGGCAAAGGGGGGCGCAAGTGAGGCGCCTGTTCTGGTTCGGCGCCGGCGTCGCGGCCGGGGTCGCGGTGGCGCGCAAGCTCAACGAGACCGCCCGCAAGGCGACTCCGAGCGGCATGGCCGAGCAGCTCGGCGGCGCGGTCCGGGAGCTGGCCGGAGCCGTCGGCTCGTTCGGCGCCGAGGTGCGCGCGGGAATGCAGGAGCGGGAGCAGGAGCTGCACGACGTCGTCGAGCGCGGCAGCGTCGTCGACACGGTGCAGTTCCGCCGGATCGACGCCCCGATCGCAGACGAGGGCGCGGCCGGCGGTCGGCGAGCTCGCCGGGCGGGCCGCTGACGCCGGCGCCGAAGCGCCGCCAGCCGTCCGCCGGTACCCCAGCCGTCTCCGTCACCCGAGTTCCGAGGACCCACCGTGCAGACCCACGAGATCAACAACCGGTTCACCGAGCACTTCCGCGGCCGCGGCCACACCGTGGTGCCCAGCGCGTCGCTGATCCTGGACGACCCGACGCTGCTGTTCGTCAACGCCGGGATGGTGCAGTTCAAGCCCTACTTCCTGGGTGAGGCGCCGGCCCCGTACCCGCGGGCCACCAGCATCCAGAAGTGCGTGCGCACCGGCGACATCGACGAGGTCGGCAAGACGACCCGGCACAACACGTTCTTCCAGATGGCGGGCAACTTCTCCTTCGGCGATTACTTCAAAGAAGGCGCCATGGAGTACGCCTGGGAGCTGCTCACCAAGTCCCAGGCCGACGGCGGCTACGGCTTCGACCCGGAGCGGCTGTGGGTGACCGTCTACGAGAAGGACGACGAGGCGGCCCAGCTGTGGCAGGAGGTCGCCGGCGTGCCCGCCGAGCGGATCCAGACCCGCGACGGCAAGGACAACTACTGGGACATGGGCGTGCCCGGTCCCGGCGGCCCGTGCTCGGAGATCTACTACGACCGCGGCCCGAAGTACGGCCGCGAGGGCGGCCCGGTCGCCGACGAGGACCGCTACATCGAGATCTGGAACCTGGTGTTCATGCAGGACATCAGGGGTGAGCAGTCGCCGAAGCTGGGGCACCCGCCGATCGGCACGCTGCCGACCAAGAACATCGACACCGGCATGGGCGTCGAGCGGGTGGCGTGCCTGCTGCAGGGCGTGGAGAACGTCTACGAGACCGACCTGGTCCGCCCGGTGATCGCCAAGGCCGAGGAGCTCTCCGGCCGCCGCTACGGTGCGAACCACGAGGACGACGTGCGGTTCCGCGTCATCGCCGACCACGCCCGCTCCGGCGTGATGCTGGTCGGCGACGGCGTCACCCCCGGCAACGAGGCCCGCGGCTACGTGCTGCGGCGGTTGCTGCGCCGGATCATCCGCTCCACCCGCCTGCTGGGCGTGCAGGAGCCGGTGCTCGGCGAGTTCAGCAAGGTCGTGCGCGACGCGATGGCGCCGAGCTACCCGGAGCTGATCACCGAGTTCGACCGCATCGACTCGGTGATGCGCAACGAGGAAGACGCCTTCCTCACCACCCTGACGGCGGGCTCGAAGATCTTCGACGTCGCGGTGGCCGAGACCAAGAAAGCCGGCGGCAAGCAGCTGGCCGGTGAGCAGGCCTTCCAGCTGCACGACACCTACGGCTTCCCGATCGACCTGACGCTGGAGATGGCCTCCGAGCAGGGCCTGACCGTCGACGAGCAGGGCTTCCGGAACCTGATGGCCGAGCAGCGCCGCCGGGCCAAGGAGGACGCCAAGGCGCGCAAGACCGGCCACGGCGACCTGTCGACCTACCGGACGCTGCTGGACCAGCACGGCACCACCGAGTTCATCGGCTACACCGATCTGCAGTCGCACAGCCGGGTGCTGGGCCTGCTGGTCGACGGGCAGCCGGCGAAGTCCGCCGCCGCGGGCACCGAGGTCGAGCTGGTCCTGGACCTCACTCCGTTCTACGCCGAGGGCGGTGGCCAGATCGCCGACACCGGCCGGCTGGTCGGTCCCGGTGTGGCCGTCGAGGTGCACGACGTGCAGCGCGCGGTCCCGGGCCTGTTCGTGCACCGCGCCAAGGTCGTCGAGGGCGAGCTCGGCGTGGACACCGCGCTGGAGGCCGCCGTAGACGTCGCGCGGCGCCACGCGATCGAGCGGTCGCACTCCGCCACCCACCTCGTGCACGCGGCGGTGCGCAGCGCCTACGGCAAGCGCGCCGCGCAGGCCGGTTCGCTGAACTCGCCCGGCCGGATGCGCTTCGACTTCACCGCCCCGTCCGCGGTGTCGACCGCCGTCCTCACCGGGGTCGAGGAAGAGGTCAACGACTACCTGCAGAGCGACGTCGAGGTGCAGGCCTACACCACGACGATGGACCGGGCCATGGAGCTCGGCGCCGTCGCGCTGTTCGGCGAGAAGTACGGCGACCAGGTCCGCGTGGTCGACATGGGCGACTACTCCCGCGAGCTGTGCGGCGGTACCCACGTGCCGAGCATCGCCCGCCTCGGCGTGGTCAAGCTGGTCGCCGACTCCTCCGTGGGTTCCGGCGTGCACCGCGTCGAAGCGCTGGTCGGCATGGACGCGATGCGCCACATCAGCAAGGAGCACCTGCTGGTCAGCCAGCTCGCCGAGCAGTTCAAGGTGCCGGCCGACGAGCTGCCGGAGCGCATCCAGGGCGTGGTGTCCCGGCTGCGCAGCGCGGAGAAGGAGCTGCACCAGCTGCGCATCGCGCAGGTCCTGCAGTCCGCGGGCGAGCTCGCCGACAAGGGCACCGACGTGCACGGCGTGACGCTGGTGGCCGAGCAGGTGCCGGACGGCGTGGACGGCAACGCGCTGCGCGCGCTGGCCGGTGAGATCCGCGGCCGGCTCGGCTCCCGCCCGTCCGTGGTGGCGCTGTTCTCCGCGGAAGAGGGCAAGGTCAGCTTCGTGGTCGGCGCCAACGACGCCGCGCGGGACAAGGGCATCGCGGCGGGCAAGCTGGTGCCCGGCTTCGCGGCCGAGGTCGGCGGGCGCGGCGGCGGCAAGCCGGACATGGCGCAGGGCGGCGGCACGAACCCCGCCGGCATCACCGCGGCGATCGCCGCGCTGCGCACGGCCCTGGACCAGGTGGTGGCTGGCGGGTGACCGAACACCGGCAGGCGGACCCCGGACCGGGACGTCGGCTCGGCGTCGACGTGGGTGCGGTCCGGGTCGGCGTCGCGCTCAGCGACCCCGCCCCGATGCTGGCGACCCCGCTGGTAACCCTGCGGCGGGATGCCGACGGCAACACCGATCTCGCGCAGCTGGCCGAGCTCGTCGCCGAGCACGAGGTGGTGGAAGTCGTGGTCGGCCTGCCCAAGACGCTGGCAGGTCGGCACGGAACCGCGGCGGAGACGGCGCAGTCCTACGGGGCGGCGCTCGCGGAGCGGATCGCGCCGGTGCCGGTGCGGTTCGCCGACGAGCGGCTGACCACCGTGACGGCCAGCCGGATGCTGTCGCAACGCGGAGTGCGGGGGAAGAAGCAGCGAGCCGTGGTCGACCAGGCGGCCGCGGTGGAGATCTTGCAGGCGTTCCTGGACAGTCGGGGGAAGACACGAGAGGACCTTTCGTGACCGACGATCTCGGATTGTTCGCGGACGAGCCCGACGAGCGGCAACGACGAGCCCCCGACCCGGAGCGGTTCCGCCGCCGCAAGCGACGCCGCCTGGTGACCGCGTTGGCCAGCCTGTTCGTGCTGGTGCTGGTCGGTTGCGGCGTGCTCTACGCCACCAGCCAGCTGATGCAGATCGGTTCCTACGAGGACTACGCGGGCGAAGGCGCCGGTGACGTCGTCATCGAGATCAAGTCCGGGGAGACCGTCAGCGCCATCGGCCGCAACCTGGCCGAGAAGGACGTGGTGGCCAGCACCAAGGCGTTCACCAAGGCCGCGGAGCCCAACCGGCAGATCAACAGCATCCAGCCGGGCTACTACCTGATGCGCAACAAGATGTCCGGCGAGGCCGCCGTGGCGCACATCCTGTCGCCGGCGGCGAAGGTCGGTCGGGTGGACATCCGCGCCGGCATGCGGCTGGAGGACCAGCTGGCGCCCGACAACGGCCACACGCCGGGCGTCCTGACCAAGCTCGCCGAAGCCACCTGCGCCGGGGCCAACCCCAACTGCATCACCTCCGAGGAGATGCACCGGGTCGCCGCGACCGCCGACCTGGCCTCGCTCGGCGTGCCGCAGTGGGCGATCGCCGACGCCTCCAAGGCCGAGCCGAAGCGCCGGCTGGAAGGCCTGATCATGCCCGGCCTCTACGACGTGAAGCCCGGCGAGACCGCGGAGAACGTGCTGCGCGACGTGGTCACCCGGTCCGCGGCGGCGCTCGAGGTCGCCGGACTTCCGAAGGCCGCCGAGGGCAGCCGCTACAGCCCGTACGAGCTGCTCAAGATCGCGTCGCTGGTGCAGAGCGAAGGCATCACCAAGGACTTCGGGCAGATCTCGCGGGTGATCCACAACCGGCTCGCGCCGCCCACGATGCACCTCGGGCTGGACTCCACGATCAACTACCCGCTGGACAAGCCGTCGCTGCTGACCAGGCCGGAGGACCGGGAACTGCCGGGTGCGTACAACACCTACAAGAACTACGGCCTGCCGCCGACGCCGATCTCGGCGGTCAGCAAGGAAGCGGTCCAGGCGGCGGAAACGCCCGCCGACGGCACCTGGAAGTACTTCGTCAAGTGCTACCCGGACGGCACCTCCTGCTTCGCCAACACGCCGCAGGAGCACCAGGCCTACATCGACGAGGCGCGGGCCCGTGGCGCGTTCTGAGCCGCGGCGGGCAGCGGTGCTCGGTTCACCGATCGAGCACTCGCTGTCCCCGGTGCTGCACGGCGCCGCGTACGCCGCGCTCGGCCTGGACGGCTGGACCTACGAGCGGGTGGAGGCCGACGCCGACCGGCTCGTCGAGTTCGTCGCCGGGCTCGGCCCCGAGTGGGCCGGGCTGTCGGTGACCATGCCCGGCAAGCGAGCGGCGCTGGGCGTCGCGAGCGAGGTCAGCGAGCGGGCGGCGGCGGTCGGAGCGGCGAACACCCTGGTGCACCGGCCCGACGGCAGCTGGGCCGCGGACTGCACCGACGTCGACGGAGTCGTCGGGGCGCTGCGCAGCGCGGGCGGATTCACCACCGGCCACAGCGGGCTGGTCCTGGGAGCCGGCGGCACCGCCGCCGCGGCCCTGGCCGCGCTTGCGGAGCTCGGGCTCAGCGATGCGACGCTCGCGGTGCGCGAGCCCGCGCGAGCGCGCGACGCGGCCGAGACCGCGGAGCGGGTCGGGCTGCGGGTGCGCGTGGAGCGGCTGGACCGCGTCGCGCTCGCGGACGCCGCGGCAGCGGCGGACGTCGTGGTGTCGACGCTCCCGGCAGGGGCGTTGGACGCGCAGGCGGCGGAGCTGGCGAAGGCCGCGTGCGTGCTGGACGTCGTCTACCACCCGTGGCCGACGCCGCTGGCCGCCGCGGTCACCGCGGCCGGCGGGCGGATCGCCACCGGGCTGGACATGCTGCTGCACCAGGCCTTCGGGCAGGTCGAGCAGTTCACCGGGCGCCAAGCGCCCCGCGAGGCCATGCGCGATGCCCTCGCCGCCGCCACCGGCGGCGAACTCCCGCTCCCGCTCTGACCGCAATTTCAATGGAAATTGGACCTTCGATTTCCATTGAAATTGCGTGAGTTGTCCACAGGTGTCGGTGTGTCGTGCCCTGACACGCCGACGGGACGCAACTTCCATTGAAATCGAAGGTTCGATTTCAATGGAAATTGCGGACGACGAACGGCCCCTCCTTGGATGGAGGGGCCATTCGTGCTGGTGGGTCAGTTGTTGTCGAGGTCCGAGGCGACCAGCTGGGCGAGGTGGTCCAGCGCCGCTTCCGCGCCGTCGCCCTCGGCCGCGAGCACGACCTCGTCGCCGTGGCCCGCGCCCAGCGTCATCAGGCCCAGGATGCTGCCTGCCTCCACCGGCTCCGTGTCGTCCTTGCGGATCGTGATCTTCACGGGCTGCGCTGCGGCGGCCTTGGCCACTAGTGCCGCCGGCCGCGCGTGCAGCCCCACCTTGCTTGCCACGGTGACCCGTCGCTCGAACATGGCTCTCCGTTCGTCGGGGGAATGGGGAAGCGCTGGCCGGGGATCAGCTCTTGTCGGGGCCCGACTTGGCTTCCTCACCAGCATTATCCGTGCTCGCCTCGGTGGCTTCCGTGTCGTCCTCCTCACGGCCCGGGGTGCGCAGGTTCCACTTCGTGATCACGAACCGGAACACGAAGTAGTAGATGACCGCGTAGCCCAGGCCGATCGGGATCAGCCACAGCGAGTTCTGCGAGATGCCGAAGTTGAGCAGGTAGTCGATGGCGCCTGCGGAGAACCCGAACCCGGAGTGGATGTCCAGGGCGTTGACCAGCGCCATCGAGGTGCCGGTGAGCACCGCGTGGACCAGCAGCAGCGGCCAGGCCACGAAGATGAACGCGAACTCCAGCGGCTCGGTGATGCCGGTGAGGAACGAGGTCAGCGCGACCGAGATCATGATGCCGCCGACGACCTTGCGCTGCGACGGCTTCGCCGTCTGCCAGATGGCCAGCGCCGCGGCGGGCAGGGCGAACATGAAGATCGGGAAGAAGCCGGTCATGAAGGTGCCCGCGGTCGGGTCACCGGCGAAGAAGCGGGCGATGTCGCCCTTCTCGCCGTGGTAGTCGCCGAAGAGGAACCAGACCACGTTGTTCGGGATGTGGTGCAGGCCGAACGGCAGCAGCAGCCGGTTGATCACGCCGTAGATGCCGCCGCCGATCACCGCGTTCTGGGTGACCGCGTCGCTGAAGGCGGTCAGCGCGGTGTTGAAGATCGGGAACAGCAGGCCCATGATCACGCCGGCGATCACCATGGCGAACGCCGTGATGATGGGCACGAACCGCCGCCCGCCGAAGAAGCCCAGGTAGGCGGGCAGCTTGATGCGGTGGTAGCGCTGCCATAGCCAGGCCGCGGTCAACCCGGCGACGATGCCGCCGAGCACGCCGTACGGGCCCTTGTTGAAGGCCTTGTCCGCCTCGGTGCCGGTGATCTCCCAGAGCACGCCCGAGAGCACCAGGTAGCCGACCGCGCCCGCCAGCGCCGTGGAGCCGTCGGCCTTCTTCGCGAAGCCGATCGCCACACCGATCGCGAACAGCAGCGGCAGGTAGTTGAACAGCGAGTTGCCCGCCGCGCCGATCACGCCGGCCACGGGCTGCATCCAGGGCAGCAGCGCCCCGAGGCCCTCCTTGCCGAGCAGGTCGTCCTGGCCGAGGCGGTTCAGCAGCGCGGCGGCGGGCAGGACCGCGATCGGCAGCATCAGGCTCCGGCCGAGCCGTTGCAGCAGAGCGAATCCCTTTCTGTCGCCCTTCGCCGCGGTGGCGTTGGCACTCATCGGTTACCTCCTGTGTCGTGGACACCGGGTCGTCTGGCGGGATGTTCGCGTCCGGTCGGCCCGGTCGGCCGCCTGGACGGGCGGTGCTGGCCGGAGCCGCTCGGGATGCGGTCCAGCTGCATCGTCACCTGGTACAGGTCGCCGCGGTACCAGGAAGTCATGTCCTCGATCGGGCGGCCCTGGGCCGTGGAGATCCGGCGGAACACCAGGACCGGGCTGCCGGTGCGGACGCCGAGCAGCCGCGCGGTCTCGGCGTCGGCGCCCTCGGCGAGCACGGTCTGCGTGCCGCTTTCCAGCTGCACCTCGTAGTTGCGGGCCAGCAGGGTGTAGAGCGAGTCGGACAGGTCGTGGTCGAGCAGGCCGGGCAGCAGCCCGGCGTGGTACCAGCCGCGTTCCACCGCCATCGGCGCACCGTCGGCCTTGCGCAGCCGGTACAGCCAGTACGCGGGCTGGTCGGGCCGGAGTCCGAGCGCTTCGGCGGTGGTCGGCGGCGGGATCGCCTCGGTCGCGTCGAGCAGCACCGTTTCCGGCTGCATGCCGCGGCGGCGCATGTCCTCGGTGAACGAGGCGAGGTGCAGTTGGGAATCCACCCGGGGCCGGGTGGTGAAGGTGCCCTTGCCGCGGACCCGCACCAGCAGACCCTCGGCGACGAGCTGCCCGACCGCCTCGCGGACGGTGAGCCGGGAGACGCCGTAGCGCACCGCGAGGTCGCGTTCCGACGGCACCGGCGAACCGGGCAGCAGTTCTTCGCTCGCCAGCTCGCGCAGGATCTCCCGCAGCTGGGCGTGCTTCGGCGTCGGGCCGTCGCGCAGCACGTCAGTCACGCCCTCGGGGCGGGGACTGCCGTCCGCGGTTCGCCGTGCGGCCACGCTGCCTCCATCGGTCTTGCTGGACATCGACGTCCGGTGCCCGGGGGCACCCGGCGCCGGTCGATCGCGAACGGATCGGATCCGGTGCTGTTCACTGGTCCTGCCGGGTTGGTACTGTCCGGTCTAAACCAGTCGGTTGCGAACAATGCGCTTTCATGCGATCGAGTGTCAAGACGGCTCGCGATTCGTTGCCGCATCGACACCGAGTGGCGCAAGATCGTCGCGACGCGGTGCGCAACGCCCGCGTCGTCGGAGGACGAAGGGAGCACGGGGTGGCTCAGGACAAGGCCGCGGCAATCCTCGCTGCACTTGGCGGCGGGGACAACGTGGTGGAGATCGAGCCGTGCATCACGCGGCTCCGCTGCGAGGTCGAAGACGGTTCGAAGATCGACGAAGCGGCCCTGAAGGCCGCCGGGGCGCACGGCGTGATGGTGCAGGGCTCCGTCGTGCAGGTCGTCGTCGGCCCGGAGGCGGACACGCTGGCCGAGGACATCGAGGACCTGCGGTGAGCACGGAGGTCGGCAGCCCGGTGGCGGGCCTGGCCACCGCGCTCAGCGAGGTGCCCGACCCGGTCTTCTCGCAGGCCATGGTGGGCCCCGGGGTGGCGGTGCAGCCGTCCGGCGGGCGGGCCGACGCGGTCGCGCCGGTGGCTGGCACGATCGCGACGCTGCACCCGCACGCTTTCGTGGTCGCCTCGCCCGGCGGCACCGCGGTGCTGGTGCACCTGGGCATCGACACGGTGAAGCTGAAGGGCGAGGGTTTCGAACTGCACGTCGCCAAGGGCGACGTCGTCGAGGCCGGCCAGCGCATCGTCACCTGGGACCCGTCCGAGGTGGAGTCGCACGGCTACTCGTCGATCTGCCCGGTCATCGCGCTGGACATCGCGCCGGAGGCCCTGGTGGACGTCCGCGAGGACGGCCAGGTCGTCACGGGCGACACCTTGTTCGCGGTGGACGTCTGAGCCTCGCGCGGGGCGCGTCAGGTTTTTGAAGCGAACGGCCTGTTCACCTCGCTAGGTGAGGCGAACAGGCCGTTCGCTCGTTCACAGCGGGGTTCCCGACACGCGCGGTTTCGCGGATCGGGTGCGCGGGGTTCCGCAGCGGCGCCTCGATGCTGGTGCGATGGTCGTGTTGATCGGGATCGCCGGTGGCGCAGCGGGTTTCGGCGCGGGCCGGCTCGGGCGGCTCTTGTTGTGCTCGGCGCGCAGGGGTGTCCGGCCGCCCCGGATGTGGTGCGAGTTGGCGGTGGGTCTGCTGTGGACGGTGGTGGCCGTGCGCGCTGCGACCGGGATGCCGTTGTGGTGGGTGGCGGTGCCGCTGTTGCTCGGCTGGCTCGCGGTGCTGCTGACGGCGTGCGATGTGCTCGCCTCGCGGCTGCCCGATGTGCTGACCCTGCCCGCGTATCCGGTCGCCGCGGTGCTGCTGGCCGTCGCGGCGGTGCCCCGGCCGGATGTGCTGCTCGGCGGCGCCGCCGGTGCGGTGGTGTTCGCCGGGACGTACCTGCTGGTGCGCGTGGTGTCGCCGGGGGCGATGGGGCCGGGTGACGTGAAGCTGGCGGGCAGCCTCGGCGCCGTGGTGGGCGCGGTCTCGTTGCCGGCGGTGCTGTTCGTGATGGCGGCCGCGGCGGCGTTGACGCTGGTGGCGGCGCTCTGGGCGAGGATCGGCGGCGTCCCGCACGGCCCCGCGATGCTCGCGCCGGCCTGGCTCGTCACCACCTTCGCCCCGTGGCCGTGAGCCGATCGCCGGAGGCCGGCATCCGCACGCCGTTGCCGCTGATCACCGCGGCCGCGGTCGTTGCGCTTCCGCCGTGCGAGGCGAGTTCGGAGTCGTCTCCGAGGTGAAAGCGCAGTGCAGGACCCCCGGGCGGGTTCAGTCGGGACTGAACGTGGCAGGATCTATGTGTGCTGCGTTGGATGACCGCTGGAGAATCGCATGGCCCCGCCCTGGTCGCGGTGCTGGAAGGCATGGTGGCCGGAGTCGAGGTGACCTCCGCCGACATCGCGACCCAGTTGGAGCGGCGCAAACTCGGTTTTGGCCGCAGCCCCCGGATGAACTTCGAGGCCGATGAGCTGGAGCTGATCGGCGGCATCCGGCACGGGCGGACCCAGGGCGGCCCGGTCGCGATCCGCATCGGCAACACCGAGTGGCCCAAGTGGGAGCAGGTGATGGCCGCCGACCCGGTCGACGAGGACGTGCTGTCGTCGCTGGCCCGCAACGCGCCGCTGACCCGCCCCCGGCCCGGGCACGCCGACATCGCCGGGATGCAGAAGTACGGGTTCGAAGAGGCCCGGCCGGTGCTGGAGCGCGCGAGCGCCCGCGAGACCGCCGCCCGCGTCGCCGTCGGCACCGTCGCCCGGCAGTTCCTGCGGCAGCTGCTCGGCGTGGAGATCGTCAGCCACGTCATCAGCCTCGGCGGCGTCGACGCCACGCACGACGTGCTGCCCGGCCCGGACGACCTGGACGCGATCGACCACAACCCGGTGCGCGCCTTCGGTGACGACGCCACCGAGAAGATGATGGCCGAGGTCGACGCGGCGAAGAAGGACGGCGACACCCTCGGCGGCGTCGTCGAGGTCATCGCCTACGGGCTGCCCCCGGGCATCGGTTCCCACGTGCACTGGGACCGCAAGCTCGACGCGCGGCTGGCCGGCGCGCTGATGAGCATCCAGGCGATCAAGGGCGTCGAGATCGGCGAGGGCTTCGCCAACGCGCACCGGCGCGGCAGCGCGGCGCACGACGAGATCTACCCGGACCAGGGCGCCAAGTGGGTCCGGCGGGACAGCAACCGGGCCGGTGGCCTGGAGGGCGGCATCACCAACGGCGAGCCGCTGATCGTCCGCGCCGCCAAGAAGCCGATCTCCAGCCTGCCGCGGGCACTGGCCACTGTGGACATGGTGACCGGCGAGCCGGCGCAGGCGATGCACCAGCGCTCGGACATCACGGCGGTGCCGCGCGCCGCGGTCGTCGCCGAGACCATGGTCGCGCTGGTCCTCGCGGAGGCCGTGCTGGAGAAGTTCGGCGGCGACTCGCTGCCGGAGACCCGCCGCAACGTCGAGGGCTACCTGGCCTCGCTGCGCGAGCGCGCCGAGAAGCGGCAGGTGCGGTGATGGCCCCGCGCGCCGTCGTGATCGGCCCGCCGGGCGCGGGCAAGACGACGATCGGCCAGCTGCTGGCGCAGCGCCTGGACGTGCCGTTCCGGGACACCGACGACGACATCGTGCGGACCGCGGGCCGGCCCATCTCCGACATCTTCGCCAACGACGGCGAGCCCGTTTTCCGGGCCATGGAAGAGGAAGCGGTCGCCGCGGCGCTGCGCGAGCACGACGGCGTGCTGGCGCTCGGCGGTGGCTCGGTGCTCTCCGAGCTCACCCGCGAGCGGCTGGCCGGGCACCCGGTCGTCTTCCTGTCCGTGGGCCTGGCCGAGGGCGCCAAGCGCGTCGGGCTGTCCACCGCGCGGCCGCTGCTGGCCGGGGTGAACCCGCGCGCCACCTTCAAGGCGCTGCTGGACGCGCGGCTGCCCATCTACCGCTCGGTGGCGTCCGTCGAGATCGTCACCGACCACGTGACGACCGGCGAGGTCGTGGAGCAGGTCGTCGCCGCGCTCGCCGCGAGCAGCACGCCGTCCAACTGATCAGAACTGAAGCCCGAAGGGACGATGATGACCGAGCCGGTGCGGATCAGGGTGGCCAGCCAGCAGCCCTACGACGTCGTGGTCGGCCGGGGACTGCTCGGCGAGCTCGTCGACTTCCTGCGCGACGCATCGGTGGTGGCGCTGGTGCACCAGCCCACCATCACCAACACCGTGGAAGCCGTGCGCGACGAGCTGGCCGCGGCCGGTGTGGACGCGCACCGGGTGGAGATCCCGGACGCCGAGGACGGCAAGAGCCTGCAGGTGGCCGGGTTCTGCTGGGAGGTCCTCGGCAAGGTCGGCATGGACCGCAACGGCGTCGTGGTGTCCTTCGGCGGCGGTGCGGTGACCGACCTCGCCGGGTTCGTCGCCGGGACCTGGATGCGCGGCGTGCGCGTGGTGCACGTGCCGACGACGCTGCTGGGCATGGTGGACGCCGCGGTCGGCGGCAAGGCCGGCATCAACACCGACGCGGGCAAGAACCTCGTCGGGCTGTTCCACGAGCCGAGCCTGGTGCTGGCCGACCTGGCGACGCTGGAGGGCCTGCCGCGCAACGAGCTCGTCGCCGGCATGGCCGAGATCGTCAAGGCGGGCTTCATCGCCGACCCGGAGATCCTGCGCCTCATCGAGGCCGACCCGGTGGCGGCGACCGACCCGGCCGGTGACGTGCTGGGCGAGCTGGTGCGCCGGTCGATCCAGGTCAAGGCCGACGTGGTCGCCGCGGACCTGAGGGAGTCGCACCTGCGCGAGGTGCTCAACTACGGCCACACCCTGGCCCACGCCATCGAGCGCCGGGAGCGCTACCGCTGGCGGCACGGCGCGGCGGTCAGCGTCGGGCTGGTGTTCGCCGCGGAGCTGGCCCGGCTCGCGGGGCGGCTGGACGACGAGACCGCCGACCGGCACAAGCGGGTCCTCGACCTGCTCGGCCTGCCTACCAGCTACGACCCGGACGCGCTCGGTCAGCTGCTGGAGGCGATGCGGGTGGACAAGAAGACCCGGTCCGGGGTGCTGCGGTTCGTCGTCCTGGACGGCCTCGCCAAGCCCGGCCGGCTGGAGGGCCCGGACCCGTCGCTGATCGCCGCCGCGTACTCGGCGGTCACCGGCGGCGAGGCCAAGTCGGGCTCGGAGGTGCTGCTGTGAAGGTGCTCGTCCTCAACGGGCCGAACCTCGGTCGGCTGGGCAAGCGGGAGCCGTCGGTCTACGGCAGCACGACCTACGCCGACCTGGTCGGGATGTGCGAGCGCGCGGGCGCGGAGCTGGGCGTCGAGGTGGAGGTCCGGCAGACCGACCACGAGGGCGAGATGGTCCAGTGGTTGCACGAGGCCGCCGACGAGCAGTGGCCGGTGGTGCTCAACGCGGGCGCGTGGACGCACTACTCGATCGCGGTGCGCGACGCGGCGGCGCAGCTCGCCGCCGACCTGATCGAGCTGCACATCTCCAACGTGCACAAGCGCGAGGAGTTCCGGCACGTCAGCTACCTGTCGGCGGTCTCCACCGCCGTCATCGCCGGGCTCGGCGTCGAAGGCTACCCGCTGGCCATCCGCTGGCTGGCCGACAAGGCGCGCGGCTAGTTCACCTGGTCCGGGGTCGTGAGTGCTTTGGGCTGCCATAGCGATCCAGAACGCTCACGAACCGGACGTGCCTCGGTCCGTTCGGGATCTAAGTTGGGTGCAGGTGCCCTTCACCTCGGTGTTGGCGCGGGTCTGGGGGGAGCATCGGTGAGGGATCGGATCGGGCTGCGCTGGTTGGCCGCGCTGGCCGCCGTCGCGTTGCTGTCGGGTTGCACGCAGGTCGAGGGCGCGCCCGGCCCGACGCCGCAGGCGGAGAAGCGGGTCGAGCCGCCGAAGGCCCCGGTCGAGCTGGATGTCGGCGGCGAGCGCGGCAGCGCAGGGGTGGTGGCGGCGGGCGGGATGCCCGCGCCGTACAACTACGGACCGACCGTGCTCGTGGAGGGCGGGAAGTACCGCACCTGGTGGTGCAGCCAGCTGCCCGGGGTCGGCCCGCCCGGTGATGACATCCTGACGGCCGAGTCGGGCAGCCCCGACGGTCCGTTCTTCGCCGCCGGCGGCGCGCCCGCGGTGCCGGTCTTCACCGGCCAGCCCGGCGCGTTCGACGGCATGCACACCTGCGATCCGTCGGTGCTGCGGGTCGACGGCCGCTACTACCTGTACTACACCGGCGCGGCGGGGGATCACGCGCACGGCAACGCCATAGGGGTGGCCAGCAGCGAGGACGGCCTGGCTTGGCGGCGGGAGGCCGGCGGCAGGCCGATCGTCCTGGCTTCCCGCGAGGTGAACCGGGAGAACGTCTACGGCGCGGGCCAGCCGTCGGCGCTGTACCTGGACGGCTGGTTCTACCTGATGTTCACCGACACCACGGCGTCCGGCGCCGGCTGGAACGGCGCGGGCCAGTTCGTGCTCCGCGCGCGCAATCCCGAGTTCACCGAGCAGTTGCAGGCGTTGACGGAGCGGGGTTTCCAGCCGGCGGGCGCGCAGCGTTCGCGTTCGGTGGTGGACGCCTTCAGCGCGGACTGGATGTGGGTTCCGGCGCTGGACGCGTTCGCGATCGCCCACCAGACCTCGGCGGGCACCACGATCACCTTCTGGGACCGGGATTTCACCCGCCACCCCTACGAGCCGGTGGTCGTGCCCGGCCCCTGGCGGGAGGGCCCGGGCCTGGTCCGCAGCCCTGAGGGGCACGCTCCGGTGTCCACAGCGGACCCGTGTGGCACGGTGCCGGTGGACGTTCTCCGCGCCACTGCGGAATTTCCGTCGCCGACCGATATCCGCCACTTCGGCATCGATGTCGCCGGAGCCGACGGGTGCCGGACGACCGCGCAGGCCGCGGCGGTCCTCGACGGGTTCGCGGTGCCGTCCCCGGCTCGCACCATGGACGTGGTGCGGGACGGCCGGCGGGTCCGCGTCGAGCGCCGCTCCGTCGCCGAGCAGCTGGTCACGAGGGTTCTCGACGAGCGGGTGCCCGCGCTGGACGAGCTCCCGGTGGCAGGCACCATCCGTTCCGCGGCGCCCGCCCTGCGGTCCCCACAGGGCGCGGTCGGCCTGCTCGACGACAAGGGTCGACTGTGGACGGTGACCGCGGAGGTGGCGGCCGCGAACGGTTCGCCGGTCACCGACGTCCCCCAGCAGGAGTGGGACGCGCACGCCCCGGCCGGCGATCTCCGCCGCTGATCAGCGCCCGGCGACCAGGTCCGCGACCCGCAGATCGGTCAGGAACATGTAGCCGGGCGCGTGCGTGATCGCCACCTCCGGGCGCACCTCGGCGAGCACCGCCTGCGGGGTGACGCCGCACGCCCAGAACACCGGAACCTCGTCGGCTTCGAGCGGCATCGGGTCGCCCCAGTCCGGTGTGGACGGATCGGCGATGCCGATCTCCGCCGGGTCGCCGACGTGCAGCGGCGCGCCGTGCGCGAATGGCAGCTCGGCCGTCACGGCGACGGCGCGGTCCACCTCGGATCGCCTGATCGCGCGCATGGACACCACCACCGGCCCGTGGAACCGGCCGACCGGCCGGCAGCGCAGCGAAGTGCGGAACATCGGCACGTTCCCGCCGGTTTCCAGGTGGCGCAGCCGGACCCCGGCGGCGAGCAGCCGTTCCTCCGCGCTGAAGCTGCAGCCGAGCAGGAAGCCGACGAAGTCGTCGCGCCAGAGCTCGCGCACGGAGTCCACTTCGGACTCGACGGTGCCGTGCCGGTGCACCCGGTACTTCGGCAGGTCCGTGCGGAGATCGGCGTGCGGCGCCACCCGCAGCCGGTCCGCGACCCCGGGCTCGGTGGCCTCCAGCGGCGGCAGCGGTTGCGGGTTCTGCCGGCAGAACTCCGCGAACTCGTCCGCGAGCTCGCCGGGGAGGACCGCCAGGTTCGCCTGCACGTAGCCGGCGCACAGGCCGGTCGTGACGGCGTGCCAAGCCCCGGACCGGATGCTCTCCCGCGCCGCCGCCGGCGTCGATTCCGCTGTGATGGAAGGCATTTCGACACCCTTCAGTCGAGGTCGGCGTCGCGGGTTTCCGGCCCGCGCAGCGCGCCGACCGCCGTCAGCACCCCGCCCAGGACGATCAGCACGATCGGCGTGTACTCGTACGGCATGAGGCGAGCCAGGCCGAGCATGTAGAACGCGTAGAACCCGGGGATGATCACGGCGAGGCTGTAGCCGATCCCGTAGCCCGAGGCGCGGACGCCGGTGGCGAAGCGCTCGATGATGTAGGTCGAGACGATTCCCCATGGCGAAACGGTGAGCACCAGCGCGGCAGTCGCGTAGACCATCACCATCAGCGTGCTCCCGTCGCCCGCGGCCGCCCCGGTGGCTTCGCGGACCATCGCGACGAACGCGAGCGGGGCCAGCAGCACCGTCCAGAACCCGGAGAGGACGAGCATGCGGCGGCGGCCGAAGCGCTGGCCCAGCTGCGCCATCACCAGGTAGCCCGCGGCGACGAAGACGTTCGCGACGAGCAGGCCGGTGTTCACCTCGGTGCTCGGCAGGCCGATGACCGCGGACAGCAGTGCCGGGGTCGCCGACAGCGTGGCCTGGACCGTGAACCACATGCCGGTCATCAGCAGCAGCACCTGCAGCAGCTTGCGCCGGTGCTCGCCGGTGAGCAGCTCCCGCAGCGGCGACTTCGGCTTCTCCGCCCGCTGGACCCGCTTGAACGCGGCGGATTCCTCGACCTTGCGGTAGTAGAGCAGGAACCAGGCGGACAGCGCCGCGCCGACGAAGAACGGGATGCGCCAACCCCATTGCACGTAAGGGGAATCCGGGCTGCCGGCCGGGGCGAACTGGAAGGTGATCGCGACGACGACCGAGATCGCGATGTAGCCCAGCGGGTAGGAGGCCGCGATCATGCCGCCGACCAGGCCGCGCAGGCGCTTCGGGCTGGCCTCCATCGCCAGCGGGTTCGCGCTGGAGTACTCGCCGCCCATGAACACGCCGCCGATGAACCGCAGCAGCAGCACCAGGATGATCGACAGCCAGCCGATCGTGGCGTAACCGGGCAGCAGGCCCATCAGCAGCGTGCAGGCGCCGGCACCGGCGACCGCGATGAGGGTGGCCCGGCGGCGGCCGGTGATGTCCGCGATCCGGCCGAAGATGATGGCCCCGACGGGCCGGCCGATCAGGGTGAGCGCGAGCGTGACGTAGGACAGCGTGGCCGCGACGGACGCCGGGGTGTGCTGGGCCTGGAAGTAGGCGATGGCGGGGGTCAGTGCCACCACGGGCAGGTAGATGTCGAAGTAGTCGACGAAGAATCCGAAGCAGGCGCCCTTCACGGCACGCTTCGCCGGTGGGCTCAGCCGCTGCTGGTCGGGGTCGTTCGTGCGGTCGGAGAGGTCAGTGGGCATGGGGGAGCGCTCCTTGGCTCGGGCGAGCGAGGCGTGGCGCTTGCGCCGGTGTCGCGGACCGGTCTGGATTGGTCCGGTGTGGACGGTCGACGCTCCGGTGCGCTCGCGGGGCGGCCGCGAGTGGCCCGACTTTAAGAGTTCGTCAGACGATAATCAAGGCGTGCCGCGTCATCGGCTCGCCGTTCGTCAGTCGACGAAGTGGTTCTGCAGCGCTTCTTCGGCGTCGATGAGGTAGGCGTCCAGCAGGGTCGCCGCGCCCTCCACGTCGCCGGAGCGCAGCGCGTCGGCGATCTCCTCGTTGCGCTTGAGGAACGCCGAGTGGAATACCTGGGTGTCCTTCATGTGCGCGTAGGCCAGCCGGAACTCGGCGAGGATCTCGCCGACCACCGCGTCCAGCCGCGCGCTGCCGGCCAGTGCGACGAGCGCCTCGTGGAACCTGATGCTGGCCGCCGCGACGTCGTCCCAGCGGCCCTTCTCGGCGGCCTCGCGGCCGTCGGAGATCGCGGCGGCCAGCCGGCGCAGCCCGGCCGGTTCGAGGCTGCGGATGTGCCGCAGGGCAGCGCATTCGATGACCCGGCGCACCTCGTAGAGGTCGGTGACGTCCTGCCGGGAGAGCTGCCGGACGAAGACGCCGCGGCTGAGCTCGTGGACCAGCAGCCGCTCCCGGATCAGCAGCCGGAACGCCTCGCGCAGCGTGCTGCGGGAGACGCCGTGCGCCTGCTTGACGCGCTCTTCGGACAGCCGCATGCCGGGCACGAGCTCGCCGGCGGCGATCTCGGCGCGCAGCGCGTCGGCCACCCGGCTCGCGGCGCCGCTCGTGTCGGTCACGTGGGTCCCCTTCGTCCGGCCGCGGCGGGCGCGCGCGGTTCGTGCAGTTTACCCGGCGGGCTCCGCAGTTCCCGGACGGATCGTCTGACGATCCGTTGCCAGATCGTCTGACGATCCGTACTGTCCCGGATTGCGCGCTCCCCGTCGAACCGGAGGGTTCCCATGGCAGATTCACGTGCGCTGCGGGTCGGGGTGGACATCGGCGGCACCTTCACCGACCTGGCGGTCCTCGACGAGAGCGGGATCGTCGCCGTCGGCAAGGCGCTGACCACCCACCACGAACCCGCCGCGGCGGTCGAAGCGGTGCTGCGGCAGGCAATAGCGGATCACGGGCTCGACCCGGCGGACATCGCGACCGTCGTGCACGGCACGACCCTGGTGACCAACGCGCTGATCGAGCGCCGCGGCGCCCGCACCGCGCTGCTCACCACCGAAGGCTTCCGCGACGTGGTCGAGATGGGCCGCGAACACCGGTACGAGCTCTACGACCTCGGGCTCGAACTGCCGCGCCCGCTCGTGCCCCGGCACCTGCGGTTCGGCGTGCGGGAACGGGTTCGCGCCGACGGCGCGGTGGTGACGCCGCTGGACGCGGGCGCCGTCAAGCAGCTCGGCGTCGAACTCGCCGCCGCCGGGGTCGAAGCCGTCGCCGTCTGCTTCCTGCACAGCCACACCAACGGCGAGCACGAGCGGCAGGCCAGGGAGATCCTCGAAGCCGCCGCGCCGGAGCTGCGGGTGGCGCTGTCCAGCGAGGTGAACCCGGAGATCCGGGAGTACG
The DNA here is from genome assembly GCF_053605825.1 of Saccharopolyspora sp. NPDC003752. NCBI lineage: Bacteria > Bacillati > Actinomycetota > Actinomycetes > Pseudonocardiales > Pseudonocardiaceae > Saccharopolyspora > Saccharopolyspora sp. NPDC003752. The sequence continues at coordinate 88,161 of NZ_JBSGJZ010000032.1, forward strand.
AGCGGAGTTCCACCACCCTCGCGAACGTCTACGTGCAGCAACTCGTCGAGGACTACCTCGCGGATCTGCGCGCCCGGCTCGGCGGGCTCGGGGTGCGCACCGATCCGCTGATCATGCTGTCCAACGGCGGCGTCGCGGCGATCGAGGTGGCGCGGCGGTTCCCCATCCGGATGCTGGAGTCGGGGCCGGCGGGCGGTGCGCTGGGCGCCGTCGCGTTCGGCCGGACCGCGCGGCGGCCGGACCAGCTGGCCTTCGACATGGGCGGCACCACCGCGAAGCTCTGCATGATCGAGCGGGACCGCCCGCTGATCACCCACACGTTCGAGGTGGACCGGGTGTACCGGCTGCGCGCCGGTTCCGGGCTGCCGGTGCGGGCGCCGGTGATCGACATGATCGAGATCGGCACCGGCGGCGGCTCGATCGCCCGCGTCGACCCGCTCGGCCTGATCACCGTCGGCCCCGACTCGGCGGGCTCGGAACCGGGGCCGGTGAGCTACGGGCGCGGCGGCACGCGGTGCACCGTCACCGATGCGGACGTCGTGCTCGGCTACCTCGACCCGGCCCGGTTCCTGGGCGGCGACATGCCGCTGGACGCGGCGGCCGCCGCGGCGGCGATCCGGGAGCAGGTCGCGGACCGGCTGGGCGTGTCCGTCCCGGAGGCGGCGTGGGGCATCCACACCACGGCGAACGAGAACATGGCCAACGCCGCCCGGGTGCACGCCATCGAGCGCGGCCAGGATCCGGGCCGGCTGCCGCTGTTCGTCTCGGGCGGCAACGGGCCGCTGCACGGTCCGGGCGTGGCTCGGGCGCTCGGGTCGCCGTCGATGGTCGCGCCGCCGGCCGCCGGGGTGCTCAGCGCGCTGGGCTTCCTGTCCGCGCCGATGTCGATCGACATCGTCCGCTCCCGGCACGCGCTGCTCGGTGAGATCGGGCTCGACGAGGCGCGGGCGCTGTTCGCGGAGATGGAACGCGAGGGCGCCGAGGTGCTGACCGCGTCCGGTGTCGCTGCCGCCGACGTCGTCCACGAGCGGACGCTGGAGATGCGGTTCGTGGGGCAGGGCAGCGAGATCGAGGTGCCGGTCCCGCCGGTCGGCGACGGCTGGCGCGACGAGGCGCTGGCGAGCTTCCGGCGGCAGTACGCGCAGCGCTTCGGCACGGTCGCCCCGACCGGCGTCGAGCCGGAACTGCTCACCTGGCGGGTCACCGCGCGCGGCCCGGAACCGCCCGCCCGGCTCGGCTTCGAGTCCACTTCGGACGGCCAGGACGCGCTGATCGGGCACCGCGACGCCTACTTCGCGCCGGAGGGCTACGCCCCGACGCCGGTCTACGACCGGTACCGGTTGCGCGCCGGCGCGGTGCTGACCGGGCCCGCGCTGGTGGAGGAGCGGGAAGCGACGCTGCTCGTCCCGCCCGGTGCGCGCTGCACCGTCGAGGCCGGCAGCAGCATCCTCGTCGAGTTCGCCGTGGGAGGTTCCCGATGAGCCGCGTCGATCCGGTGCTGGTCGGCCTGGTCGCCAACCGGCTGCACTCGCTGCTCGACGAGCAGCAGGCCGCTCTGGTGCACACCGCGTTCAGCCCGGTGGTGCGCGAATCCCTGGACCTGGCCTGCGCCGTGTTCAACTCGGCGGGGGAGATGGTGGGGCAGTCCAGCGGCGGCACTCCCGGGCACATCAACGCGATGGCCACCGGGATGCGGCACATCGTCGCCGAGTACCCGCCCGAGGTCCTGGCCGACGGCGACGTGCTGATCACCAACGACCCGTGGATGACCTCGGGGCAGATCAACGACATCACCATCGCCACCCCGGTGTTCCGGGGCGGGGCGCTGATCGCGTGGTTCGCGAGTTGCTGCCACTCGCCGGACATCGGCGGCCGGATCCTGTCCGCGGCGGCCACCGAGGTCTTCGAGGAGGGACTGCGGCTGCCGATCCTGAAGCTGCGGACCACGGAAGGTCCTAATAGGACGCTGGAGCGGTTGATCCGGGCGAACGTGCGGACGCCGAACGAGACGATGGGCGACATCTACGCGCAGGTGTCGGCCAACCAGGTCGGCATCCGCAGCCTCGACCGGATGCTGGACGAGTTCGGCCTCGACGGCATCGACGAGGTCGCCGCCGAGATCATGCTGCGCTCCGAGCAGGCGCTGCGCGCGGCGCTGCGGGAGATCCCGGACGGCACGTACTCGGCGAGCATGGACTCGGACGGCTTCGACGGCGACGCGATCCACCTGGCGGTCGCGGTGACCGTCGACGGCGACGCCGTCCGCGTCGACTACGCGGGATCGTCGCCGCAGTCCCCGCACGGCGTCAACGTGGTGCTCAACTACACCCGGGCGTACACGTCGTTCGCGATCAAGGCGGCGCTGGCGCCGGAGGTGCCGCACAACGCCGGGTCGTTCCGGCCGGTCGAGGTGACCGCGCCGCGCGGTTCGGTGCTCAACTGCGTCGAACCCGCGCCCGTCGCCTCCCGTCACCTCGTCGGGCACTTCCTGCCCAGCCTGCTGTTCGAGGCGCTCCGCCCGGCCGTGACCGGCGGTCTGCCCGCGGTGAGCGCGGACGCCCTGTGGATGACGGTGTGGCGCGGCGCCGGCATCGACGAGCCGCAACCGTTCACGCTGACGGTCTTCGGCGCGGGCGGGACCGGCGCGCGGCCGGACAAGGACGGGCTGAACACCACCGGCTTCCCGACCGGGGTGCGTGCCGCGCCGACGGAGGTGCTGGAAACCCTGACTCCGCTGGTGCAGTGGCGCCGGGAGCTGCGGCCGGATTCCGGTGGTGCGGGGCGGTTCCGCGGCGGGCTGGGGCAATCGGTGGAGGTGTCGCGGCACGGGCCGCACGGCTGGACCGTGAACGCGAACATCGATCGCGTCGACTTCCCGGCCGTCGGCGCCGAGTCCGGATCTGCCGGCGCGGCAGGGGAATTCGTCGACGCGAGCACCGGCCGGGAGCTGCCGCGCAAGCAGCTCGTCCGGCTCGGCGCCGACTCCCGGGTGCGGCTGCGCTTCCCGGGCGGGGGCGGCTACGGCCATCCGCAGGCCCGGCCGGTCGACCGCGTTCTCGACGACGTCGTCAACGGCTACGTGGGCATCGACGCCGCGCGCGAGCTCTACGGCGTGGAGATCGAGTACACCGGTGACCCGGATGCGTTGGTGCGGCCGCCCGATTCCTACCGCGTCCGGAGCGCGACGCCGCGCCGCTGACGGTGGGGCGCCCTCGGAAGGCGCCCCGCTAAGGATCACCGCTCGCCGGTGCCCGCCTCGACGCTCCGCACGGTGAGCTGGTTGCCGGGCAGCTTGTCGTTCGCGCAGCCGGTTTCGGGGTTGTCGAACGCGATGTACATCGACGCCGTTTCCTGCGGCGGGTAGATCCGCAGGCCCTTGGCCGTTTCCGGCCGGCAGGTGGCGGTCTCGTAGTTCTCGACGGTCGCGAACCCGATCACGGCGGCGGCCTTCTCGCCGGGCTGGAGGGTGATCGCCGGCCCCTTCTCGTCGACCCGGGCGGCGGCCGCGCCGACCTGGTGCCCGTCTTCGCCGCCGACGTAGGACACGCCCGGGAAGCCCTGGATCACGCACTGGCTGCCGCTGGTGTTGGTGAAGATCAGCGGGCGGTAGGTGGTGCCGGCCGCCGCGCCGCCCCTGCCGAACGACAGCTGGAGATCCGTTGCCTTGCAGAGCCCGTTGTCCGGCTTCTGCTCCGGCTTGGCGGTCGTCGAGCCGGCAGCGGTGGTCTCCGGGGCCGAGCCGGAACCGGTCGACTCGGCGGGGGCCGAGTTCGCGGGCGGGTCCTGGATGATCGATCCCGGTCCGCCCGCGTTCGATCCGCCGGGGCTGCAGGCCGCCAGCCCGACCGTCAGCGCAGCCGCCGCGACCGCGAGAATCCTCGCTCGAATCATCGATCTGCCTCTCCGTGCACCAATGTCGGCCGTTAGACGCGCGGTCGCCGGTGAGGTTGCCGGAGTTGTTCGATCTGTGATCAGCGGTCGCCGAGGAGCCCCGTCACCAGCCCGCGGGCGTAGGCGGTGTCGAGACCGCTGGGGCGGAACAGGATGCGGTACATCATGGGGGCGACGACGTGGTCGACGACCGCCTCCGTGCCGGGTGTGCTCTCGCCGCGTTCGGCCGCGCGGGCGAGGATGACGTCGATCTGCTCGGCCGCGTAGGCCGAGCACTGACCGGCGTTGCTGCCGTCCGGGTCGCCGAGCAGCGCGTCGCGGATGTAGGCGCGGCCCGGAGGAGAGGCCATCTCCTCCAGGAACTGCTCGGCCCAGCCCGTCAGGTCGGCGGCCAGGGCGCCCCGGTCCTCCGGCGGAGTCTCGGGGCGCAGCCGCTCGACCGCCACGTCCGACAGCAACTCCTGCAGATCGCCCCAGCGGCGGTAGATCGTCGACGGCGTGACCCCGGCGCGGGATGCCACCAGCGGAACGGTCAGCGCGTCCCGGCCCACCTCGGTCTCGAGTTCGCGCACGGCGTTGTGCACCGCCTCCTGGACCCGGGCGCTCCGCCCGCCCGGACGCACCATCGGCTTCCTACCCATGGCTCAACCTTAAAGCAAAGTCATGGCTTCTAGCGGCGTCTAGGCCACCGGCGCGAGCTCGCGGGCGGGCTCGGTCTGCTCGTACGCGTACCCGACCCGGAGCAGCAGATCCTCCGCGAAGGGCTTCCCGAGCAGCTGCATGCCGATCGGCATGCCAGCCTGGTCGCGGCCGACCGGCACGGACAGCGAGGGCACCCCGGTGACGTTGGCGGGAGCGGACAGGCGCACGTAGGCGTCGGAGGCGCTCTCGCTCGTGCCGTCGGGCCAGGTGATCGATTCCGCGCCGGCCCGCACGGCGGTCACCGGCACCGTCGGCGCGGCGATCACGTCGACCTCCGCCAGCATGCGCGTCCATTCCCGGCGCATCAGCGTCCGCGCGCGCTGGGCGCGCAGGTAGTCCGCGGCGGACATCAGGGCGCCGGCTTCGAGGAGGATGCGGACATCGGGCCCGTAGGCGTCGGGCACCGTTCGCAGGGTCTGCTCGTGGTACGCGGTGGCCTCGGGGACCATCAGGCCCCAGTGCGTCGCCTTGATGTAGCGCGTCATCGGGATCTCCACCTCGACCGGCCGGGCGCCGAGGCTCGCGAGGCGGTCGACGGTCCGCCGGACCGCGGCCTCGACCTCCGGGGCGACCCGGTCGAAGTAGTAGTTGCGCGGCACGCCGACGCGCAGGCCCGTCAGGTCGGTTCCGGCGGGCGGCCGGTGGTCCTGGTCGCGCCCGGCGAGGACGGCCAGGACCAGGGCCGCGTCCTCGACGGTGCGGGTGATGGGGCCGACGTGGTCCAGGGACCAGGACAGCGACGTGACGCCCTGCCGCGGAACGAGGCCGTACGTCGGCTTGAGGCCGACCACCCCGTTCAGCGCGGCCGGCACCCGGATCGACCCGCCGGTGTCGGTGCCCAGGGCGAACGTCGCCGCTCCCGCCGCGACCGCGACGGCGGACCCGCCGCTGGAGCCCCCGGCGATCCGATCCTGGTCCCAGGCGTTGTTCGTCTGCGGCGTGATCAGGCCGTAGGCGAACTCGTGGGTGTGGGTCTTGCCCAGCAGGGCGGCGCCGGCCGCCGCCAGGCGCGCGGCGACGGTGCTGTCGGCGTCCGCGCGGTGACCGGCCCGCGCCCGGGAACTCGCGGTGGTCGCCGTGCCGGCGACGTCGATGAGATCCTTGAGCCCCATGGGAATTCCGCGCAGCGGGCCCTGGGACAGGTCGGCCGCGCGCGCCTCCTGGCGCGCTCGTTCCGCCAGCACCGAGACGTAGGCCTGCAGGCGCGGTTCGACCTGCTCGATGCGGCCGAGCACCGAGTCCACCAGTTCGACGGGCGACAGCCGCCCGGCCCGCATCTCCGCGGCGGCGGCCGCGACGGTCAGCTCATACGGTTGCATCGGGCCGCTCCTCGTCTGCGCGGTGGGCGGGCGCGGTGTCCCCGAAGTCCAGCTCCCGGAGCAGCGCGACGACGGAGTGGATGTATTCGGCCGTGGCCGCGACTTCGGCGTGGCGGTCGGCCGCCAGCGGGAGCCCGGAGCGGTCGGCCCATCGGGCGGCCTCCGGCGGCGTGAGTCCAGCGGACATGGGCGCGCCCTCCTGTCGAATAAAAGCTAACGATTTGCTTTAGCTGACTGTAGGGCCTATCGTGTCTTAAAGCAAACGGATAGCTTTTAGCTGGCGCGATCGGGCAGACGGAGGAAACGACGGAACATGAACGAATCCGCCGCGACGTGGACCGTGGGCGACACGACCGTCCACCGCATCGACGAGGTCCTCCTGCCGCCCGCGACCGGGCCCTGGCTACTGCCCGACGCCACCCCGGACGTGGTCGCGCGGCAGGACTGGCTGCGCCCGGATTTCGCGGACCACGAGGGCGTTCTACGCCTCGACAGCCACAGCTTCGCGCTGGTCGTGGGCGGGCTGCGCGTCCTCGTCGACACCGGCATCGGCAACGGCAAGACCCGGGCGAACCCGGCGTGGCACGACCTGCGGACCGACTACCCGGAGCGTCTCGCGGGAGCCGGATTCGCCCCGGACTCCGTCGATCTGGTCGTCCTCACCCACCTGCACGCCGATCACGTCGGCTGGAACACGCGCGACGAGCAGGGCGAATGGGTACCCACCTTCCCCCGCGCCCGCTACGTCGTCTCCCGCGCCGAGCGGGAGTTCTGGGCCGGGTACGACATGGACGAGCCGCGGCGGCAGATGTTCCGCGACTCCGTGCACCCGGTGGAGGACGCGGGATTGCTCGACCTGGTCGACGTCCCGGCGGAGGGCACCGAAATCGCGCCCGGCCTGCGCCTGCTGCCGACTCCCGGTCATACGCCCGGCCACGTCGCCGTCCGGCTGAGCAGCGGCGGAGAGACGGCGCTGATCACCGGCGACTGCGTCCACCACCCCGTCCAGCTCGCCGAGCCGGACATCGGCAGCTGCGTCGACATCGATCCCGAACAGGCCGGAGCCACGCGCCGATCGGTGCTCGCATCGCTCGCCGGCACCGGAACCCTGTTGCTGGGCACCCATTTCCCGCCGCCGACCGCGGGCCGGGTGATCGCCGACGGCGACGCCTACCGCCTCGTGCCGAACCCCGCCGGCCGCTAGTCGCCAGCCCACGACCGGCCAAGACCCCGGTCACCGAGCGCACGCACCTCCCCGGTGGACCGCAATTTCAATGGAAATCATACCAGAGATTTGGAGAGAAATTTAGGTGCACCCACGGGGGCCGG